>JANPIO010000108.1:0-2807 GCA_031425055.1 Phormidium sp. VAR_61_metabat_6 | reverse complement strand
GAGCGCCTAATTCGCACGATTACCCAACACATTCACCAATCGCTAGAGGTCGAGCAGATCTTGCAGACCACAGTCACCGAGGTGCGACAGTTTTTGCAGACCGACCGAGTGCTCATCTATCGCTTCAATCCTGATCTCAGCGGCACAATGGTGGTCGAAGCGGTGCTGCCCCCTTGGGTTGAAACCCTAGGCCTCACCGTCGAAGACACTTGCTTTTTAACCAAGCCCGGCTTGGCCCACCGCTACCGCCGAGGCCACACCCACCACATCGATAATGTAGCTGAGGCCAACATCGACCCCTGCTACCGCGCGCTGCTGACGCGCTTTCAGGTGCAGGCTAATCTAGTTGTGCCCATCAACTGTGGCAGCCATCTGTGGGGGCTGCTGTGCGCTCATCACTGCCGAGGGCCGCGCCACTGGCAGCCCAAGGAGCGCGCCCTACTGTCTCAACTAGCGGACCAGATGGCCATTGCCCTCCAGCAGAGCCACCTGCTAGCTCAAACCGCCACCCTAGCCCAGCAAGAAAAGCTGTTCAACGATATTATCAGCGCCATCAGCGATAGCTTAGAACTCACCGATGTGATGCAGCGAGCCTCGCACCAAATGCTCAAGACGCTGCAAGCCAGCCGTAGTCTCGTCGTGCTGTGTCAGCCTAATGATGCGACATCGGAGTATACAGCCCTCGCTGCTGCCGCAGATATCACTTTCCCCAGGGGGCAGGTTATTCCCATTCGCGATAACCCCCATGTGCAGTGGGTTTTATCCCAAGACCAGCCTGTGGCCATTGCAGATGTCACTCAGGAACCAACCCTAGCGGGAGTTCAGCCCCAGCTGCGCAAGTTGTGCATTGGGGCCATGTTAGATGTCGCAATTCGTTATAGAGGGATAGTCAAAGGCATGCTTTGTGCGCACCAGTGCCATGCCTCCCGCAACTGGACTGCCGCCGAGGCGCAGCTGATGAAGCGAGTGGCTGACCACCTGGCGATCGCTATTCATCAGGCAGAGCTCTATACCCAGGCCCGGAGCGAGCTGGCCGAGCGCAAGCGCCTAGAGGCTCAGCTGCGCTATGATGCCTCCCACGATCGCCTCACCGGGCTGCCCAACCGAACGCTGTTTTTAGAACGGCTGGCCCAGGCTCTCGATCAGCTGCACCACCACTGCACCAACCACCGCTCTCTGGCAGTCTCTACTTTAGAAGGTGCGCCCGATCACTGCTGCGATTGTCAGTTTGCTCTGCTGTTTCTCGACCTCGATCGCTTCAAAGTGATCAACGACAGTCTGGGCCACGCCATGGGCGATCAGCTGCTTCAGGTGGTGGCCCAGCGACTGCAAACCTGCCTGCGCCCCACAGACGTGGCCGCCCGTTTAGGGGGCGACGAATTTGTGGTGCTGCTGTCTAATCTCAGCGATGCTGCTGTTGCCGTCAGCATGGCCCAGCGCATTCACGCCATTCTCGAAAGCCCGGTGCTGCTCGAAGGGCACGAAGTCTTTATCCACGCCAGCATTGGCATCGCCCTGAGCGCCACCACTTACACCGACCCCAACCAAGTGCTGCGCGATGCCGATATCGCCATGTACAAAGCTAAGGGCAGCAACCGCGAGTACGCTATCTTTGACGCCCCCATGCACACCCTGGTGATGCAGCAGATGGAGCTTGAAAACGACCTATGCCGCGCCCTAGAGCGGTGTGAACTGCGGCTTTACTATCAGCCCATCATCAATTTGGCTACGGGTGCCGCGCAAGGGTTTGAGGCGCTGGTGCGGTGGCAGCATCCCCGCCGAGGGCTAGTGCCTCCCCTCGACTTCATCCCCATTGCCGAAAATACTGGGCTGATTGCTACCCTTGACCTGTGGACGCTAAACGAGGCCTGCCGTCAGCTGAATGATTGGCATCAAAAGCTGCCCCACAGCCACAACCTCACCGTCAGCGTCAACCTTTCCGGCAAGCAATTTGTGCGCCGTGACCTAATTCAGCAAATCGATGCCGCTCTGAGCCGCAACGGCCTGCGGGGGCATCACCTGAAGGTCGAAATCACCGAAAGCGTGCTGATTCAAAATGCTCAGATGGCCATTGACTTACTCAAGCAGCTGCGCCAGCGCCACATTCAGATCTGTATGGATGACTTTGGTACCGGCTATTCATCCCTCAGCTACCTGCATCGGTTTCCCATCGATGTGCTCAAAATCGACAAATCGTTTATTACCAACCTGCATCGTGTCGGCCCGAGCACGGGCGACTACGAAATCGTTAAGGCCATTATCAGCCTGGCCACCAACCTCAATTTAACCGTGGTGGCCGAGGGCATTGAAACCGTCGAACAGGCCGTCTATCTTCAGACCCACCAGTGTCAGGGAGGGCAGGGCTATTACTTCTCTCGGCCCCTGTCGGTGGAGGAGGCCACGGCATTCATCGCCCAACTGCCCCTCCCTAGTCCGGCGGCTAAAACGGAAACGGCTTGTAGGGAATCCACTGGGCCCACAGCTTAGCCAGGGTACCGTTCATAATCAGCTGATTGATCGCCTGGTTGAGGGTCTCCAGCAGCTCCCGGTTGCCCGGCAGCACCCCAACACCAAAGGGGATTTGGCTGGGCAGCTGAAAGGCCACCCGCAGGCTGGTGGTGTCGGCCTCAGCAGTGAGCAGCAGCAAGGCATCGCCCACTAGGGCATCGATCGCGCCCTGAGACAGGGCCGTTAGCAGGATGGGCCGGGTGTGGTCGGCCCCCTTGAACGGCACCCACTCTAGGTCGGGCAAAGCCTCCGTAAGAATCAGGGGACTGCTGCCCGCCAGGGAGCCAAGCCGCTTGCCC
>JANPIO010000107.1:0-28026 GCA_031425055.1 Phormidium sp. VAR_61_metabat_6 | reverse complement strand
CACAGTCAGCGGTGCGGCCAGCCATCGCCAGTTCTGTCACCGCCAGCAGCAGCTTTTCGGGCTCGATGGGTTTAGTCATATGTTGCTGAAAGCCATTGGCTAGGGCGCGGTGGCGATCTTCCTCGCGGGCAAAGGCAGTCACGGCGATCGCCGGTACCTGACTGCCATACTCAAGCGGTAAATGGCGAATCTGTTGCAGCAGGGTGTAGCCATCCATGTCGGGCATGGCGATGTCACACACCAGCACGTCGGGTTCAAAATGGGTCAAATGGGGTAAAACCTCATGGGCCGAAGCCACGACCTTGACCTCGGCCCCATACTGACTCAGCACCGCAGCGATTAAATCGAGGCTGTCTTGGCTGTCGTCAACGACCAGCACTTTAACCCCCGTCAGGTCAATGACGGCGGGCAGACGGGCCTCCTCCAGGGGCGGAACGGCGGCATCGGTCATCAGCGGTAGCCGCAGAGTAAAGGTTGACCCCTGTCCCTCGCCTGGGCTATCGGCGACAATGCTGCCACCGTGGGCTTCGACTAAATATTTAACGATCGACAGCCCCAGTCCCAGCCCGCCGTATTGGCGCGTAATCGACACATCTTCTTGGCGAAACGAGTCAAACAGCTGCGGCAAAAACTCGCGGCTAATGCCCTTGCCGGTATCGGCAATAGTCACCTGAGCGCAACCGTTCACCGCTTCGAGGCACAGCTCGATCTGTCCGCCCTGAGGCGTAAATTTGACCGCGTTAGACAAAAGATTCCAGATCACCTGTTGTAGGCGGGTGCTGTCTCCTCTGACCAGGCAGTTGTCGGCTAGGGTGGGGTGCAGCGCGATCGCTTTAGCCTGCACGGCGGTTCTCACCACATCGAGAGAGGCCTCAATCACCGAGGCCAAGTTGATCGCAATATCGCTAATCTCAAGCTTGCCCCGCAAAATTTTAGCCACATCGAGCAGGTCGTCGATCAGCTGGGTTTGCAGCTTGGCATTACGCTCGATGGTGGCCAGGGCGCGGCGGGTCTTGGCAGCATCGAGCTGCTTGGTCTGGAGCAGTTTGGCCCAGCCTAAAATGGGGTTGAGGGGCGAGCGCAGTTCGTGGGAGAGAATCGCCAAAAATTCGTCCTTGGTGCGGTTGGCCCGTTCAGCATTTTCCCGCGCTGTCTGCTCTCGCTCTAGCAGCTGCTTGCGCTCGGTGACATCGCTGGCCGCGCCAAACCATTCAACAATTTCATTCTGCTCATCGAGGAGCGGCACTGCCCGCGATACGGCCCAGCCCACGGTGCCGTCTGGTCGCAAGACCCGGTGCTCTAGCTCAAAGGGGCGCTTGTCGCGAATGACCTGTTGAATGGCCTCCTGCACTGGCGAGCGATCGCCCTCAGGAATGTAGGTGTCTAGCCATGACCGATTGGGGCGATCGGTGTCGGGCAAAAACTCCCGACCATCGAGGCTGTACATCTCGCTCCAGTCAGCGCTCATTTTGTATAGCGTATCTGAGCTAGCGGTGACGAGCAGTCGAAACTGGGCTTCGCTGCGGCTCAGCCGCGCTTCGGCCTGGGCGCGCTCGACAGCGGCCCAGGTGCGCTCGGCGGTCTCATGAATTAGCGAAATTTCTAGGGCCGTCCAGTCACGGGGAACTGACTGACCGACGCTGAACACCGCGACTAGCTGGTAGTCTTTGACCAGGGGAATGGAGACCAGCGCGTCTATGCTTAACGCTTTGAACCGGGCCTGTTCTGCCGGAGTCAGCATAGTGGTATTGGCAACATCGCCCAGCAGCAGCGGATGCCCCGTGCGCAGCAGCGTGTGCACGGTCGAGAAATCTTCAAACTGGTAAACCCCCACCATGCTAGGCTCATCGGCTTGCCGGTAGTCATCGTGAACGGTGCTCGTGAAGGTAGATTCGCTGTATTCGTAGTAATAGACTCGGCTGGCGTTTAGCTCTTCACCAATCAGGCGGCAGGCAGTGGCTTGCACCTCAATGGGGTCACTCAGCACCCGCAGCGCATCGGCTAGGGTGACTCGAAATGCGTCTAGTTTGGCGGCTCGGTGCAGTCGGGCCTCGGCCTCTTTGGCCCCCGTGATGTCTTGGAAGAGCACGGCCACTTTGCGCTCGTGGGGGGCACCCACGCGAAAGGCATTGACATCAAACCATCGGCCCATCGACTGGGCGTGGTCTTCAAAGCGCATGGGTTCGCCGGTGAGGGCAACCCGACCGTAGATATCAAACCAAAAGGGCTCAATATTGGGCACCAGCTCGCGCATGGTCTTACCGAGGGCGTTGACTAGCCCCGACTGCTGCTCAAAGACGGGGTTAGTCTCGATGTAGCGGTAGTCGATGGGCCGATCTTGATCGTCGAAGATCACCTGCAAAATGCAAAAGCCTTCATCCATGGAGTTGAACAGCGATCGATATTTGGCCTCCGAGGCGCTCAGGGCGGCTTCGGCTAATTTGCGATCGTGGATGTCGACTAGGGTGCCAAACCAGCGCACAATTTGGCCCGTCTGCGGCTCTCGGTAGGGTTCGGCCTGAACCAAAAACCAGTGATAAAAGCCAGCCTCGGAGCGAATGCGGTGCTCAGCCTTAAATAAACTCCCGCTCTCCATAGCCCGTGTGAACGTGTTCAGCGTCATGGTGATGTCGTCTGGATGGACGCAGCTAATCAGAGCCTCGATCGCTGTGGTCGGTTCGCCATCAGCCCCCGTGTAGCTTCTCCACTGCTGGTTGACAAACTCGACTCGACCGGCTGCATCTGTGATCCAGATCACTTCTGGCACGGTATTGGCCATCAGGCGAAACCTCTCTTCGCTGGCTTGCAGAGCAGCGACGGTGCGCTGGCGCTCGGTGATGTTGCGGGTCGAGCACACCACCGCCTGCACTGAACCGTCTGAATTTGACAGCGGTGTGAAGATATATTCGTAGACGCCACTGATGCCGGTCGGGCTGGTATATGAGGATTCATCTCTGACGGGTTGGGCGGTGGAAAACACCTGCTCAATCTCTCGCTGAAGTTTGGCCGCTAGCGCCTTGGGGTAGTTGAGGTCAAAGAAGTTTTTCCCGACCGCATCTTCTAACGACAATCCCCACAGGTCGAGCAGAGGTTGGTTGGCAAACACAAAGCGGCCCTGGCGATCGAAGAGGTAGACAAAGTCGCTGATGGCCGAGAGCATGGCATCAAAAACATGCGATTGCTCGACGAGATCGTCATAGCTGTTGTCGAGGGCGGCCTCAGACTGTTTGAGCGCGCTGATGTCAATGGCAGTGCCGTAGCTCACCTGCTGCTCAGCATCCATTTGGCAGCGCCAGCGCAGCCAGCGGTAGGTGCCGTCGCGATGGCGATAGCGGTTTTCAAAGGCCAAAATTTCGCTGCCGGAGAGCAGGGTGTCTGCCGCTGCGATCGAGAGGGCGATATCGTCTGGATGAATAAAGTCAACCCAGGGGCGAGTGGTCATTTCGGTGGTCGTCCAGCCCAGCACCCGTTCAAAGGTGGGGCTCAGCCAGCGGAAATAGCCGTCATAGCCTGCGATCGCCTGCAAATCTGAGCCCACGGCGAGAAACCGTTCTCGATCTTGCGGCCTGGGATAGGTGATTGGGTGAGCACCGGGTATCGCAGCATCAAGAGCCTGCTGGAGTCGATCGGCGGTGAACTCATCACGGCACAGATAGTCGATCGCCCCCAGTTTCATTGCCCGAATGGCCCCATTGACATCATTCTCACCGATCAAAATGATGGGCGGGCACTGGTGGTGCAGCTGGGCTTTGAGGTGTTGAACTAGCTCAAAACTGCGGCTGTCGGGGTGGTGAGACTCTACAAGAATGCCATCGACCTGCTGGGACTGGCATAGGTCTAAGATCGGGTCGTCATAGAGCTGAGCAACGACCTGATACGACAATTCGCCGTACTGCAATAGCTGTCGGTAGGTATCGGCTCTGCCATGAACCCGATCCACAACGAGAACGGTGCGCTGGTGGTGGTTTGGCCCCGTAGAGCCATCAAGATTTGCCATTATAGGGAGTGATGCCCCCGGCGTTCTAAGGTGAGACCTGCTCCTAAACCGAGGGCAAATGGCTGGTTGATCTGCTCTGGTAGCTGCCTAAGGCTGCGAACGAGGTATCCCGCTTCCAGCTGCGATCGCGAAAGGGAAGGGGGTAACCACATTGACAGCATAGACTTTAGACTCGGGGACTAGTAGGTTTGTTTAGACTCTACTAGTTCTGCCCGATCGACTTAATCCACCCGCAGACTGTACTTTAGAACCTTTTCTGATCGCTAGAGGATGAGGGGCGAGGGAGAGAGCGTTGAGGTTAGCGGTTACCAGAGCGGAGCTGGGATAGCAAAAGAATAGATAAGGGGCAGAGGGCACCAGGCTTCACCGGATATAGCAAAATAGGATGATGGCAACCCAACCGGCGATCGCGCTGAGGAGCACCGAGTGAGACAGCTAAAAGCCCAGGGCATAATGGCGGCTTTGGTGATAATTGCGATCGCGGGCTGCAACACACCGCCCATCCCTAACCCCGAAGCCTCATTTCCGACCCCAGCCGAGTCGGGCGCTGCCGCTGACCCTGGCAGCGAGGGCAGCCTGCCTGCGGACGAGGCGATTCTGCAAACGGTTTACGACCAGGTCGAAAGCCTCGATCTGTGCAATGGGTTTTATCAGCCCGAGGTCGCCCAGGCAGAGTCGCGAGTCTATCGGTTGGGCGATCGCGCCCTGGTGGAGCTGGTCTGTGCCAACGCGGCCTACCAGTCGGTCTACGCCTATGTGGCCTACCAACCCGATGGCTCGTGGCAGCCGCTGTCGCTCGATGTATTTTATCCCGATGAAACCGGGCAGTTTGTCCGCAGTAGCGAGGGCACCGTAGGTGGCCTGGCCACCTTTGACCCCGAGCAAGAGCGGCTGACAGTATTTAGCAAGGCGCGGGGCATTGGTGACTGTGGCTCGCTGGCCGACTACCGCTGGTCGGGGGGCGAGCTAGAGCTAGAAAGCTTCCGCTACCAGGAGTGCAGCGACTCGCCGGGCGATTCGCCTGAAGAGGTTGCCGAACCCGCTGACTATCCTCAGGTCTATCCCTAAACTCATGCAGCACTAGCATAACGGTCGTTAAAGCTTTACCTTCGCCTTCTGGCCCTTGCGCTACCCTAGGGGCAACCCTACAGCCGTTGCCTATGCTGGATCTACAGCAGTTTTACGATGCCTGCGACCCCACCCAGCCGCTGCGGGGCAAGCGCTACTACATTGATTTTTCCACCGTGCGCGGCGGCGACATCGTTCAAGAGCTAGAGCGCAAAATTGCTCGCCTGGCCCGCAACCGCCCCACCACTCAGCTGTTTACCGGCCACATCGGCTGCGGCAAATCGACCGAACTGTTTCGCCTTCAGGATGCTCTGATGCGGCGCAGCTACGAGGTGGTCTACTTTGAGTCAGACCGCGACTTAGAGATGGCCGATGTCGAAATCTCTGACATTCTGCTCAGCATTGCCCACAACATCAGCGCACACCTCGACAAAATTGGCATTGCGACCAAGCCTACCTACCTGCAAGGCCTGTTTCAAAATCTGGCCGACACCCTGCGCACCCCGATGGAAATCTCCGATGTGAGCTTTTCGGCGGGCATCGCCAGCATTACAGCCTCGGCCAAACAGAGCCCCGACATGCGCAGCCAGCTCAGGCAGTACCTAGAGCCGCGCACCCGCAGCATTATTACCGCCATCAACGACGAGCTGCTCACCCCCGCCAACGATCGCCTCCAGTCCCAGGGCAAAAATCGCCTGGTGGTGATTATGGATAATCTAGACCGCATTGACAGCGCCCCTCGCTCCCAGGGGCGGCTCCAGTCGGAGTACATTTTTGTCGATCGGGGGGAACAGCTCAGGCAGCTCGACTGCCATATGGTCTATACCATTCCCCTCGAGCTGATGTTTTCGAATGATTTGGTGCGGCTGTCGAATCGCTTTGGCACCAACCCCATGGTGCTGCCTATGGTGCCGATGCAAGACCGCAAGGGCAATTCCGACGAGGCAGGCCTGGCGCTGCTGCGGCAGATGGTGCTGATTCGCGCCTTTCCCGAGCTGAATGTGAATCAGCGCATCGACGCGGTGGGTGAAGTCTTTGACGAGATGGTCACCCTCGATCGCCTCTGCCAGGTGAGCGGTGGCCACATGCGCAACCTGATTCGCCTGCTAGATGGCTGCCTGCGCAAGCAAGACCCGCCCTTTTTGCGCGACACCCTAGAGGCGGTGATTCGCAACGAGCGCGACAGCCTGATGGGCCTAGTCAGCGACCACGAGTGGGATCTGCTGCTCCAAGCCGTCTCCCGCCAGGATGTGCAGGGCGACGAAGACTACAACATTTTGGTGCGCAGCCTGTTTTTGTACGAGTACCGCGACGCCCAGGGCCGCTGGTTTGGCCTCAACCCGCTGCTGGCCGAGACCGATCGCTACCGTAGCTGGCTGGCCCAGCAGAGCCGACCATGAGCGGCCAGCGTTTGGGAACCAGCGATATTGTGGCCCACAACCAGGCGACCCTGGCTGAGCTCAAGCGGGCAATTACCCTCAGGCCCAACCGCTTTTCGCTGGTGCTGGCTCGGTGCAACTACTCGCGTTTGCAGCAGCTAATGGTCGACCATTTGCAGGCCTTTACGCCCTTGGTGGAGCGATCGCTGCCCGCCCACATCACTACCTTGCTTCAGGCATTGACCCCGCCCCCTGACTCCCCGCTGCCTGGGGCTCTGATGGTGACCGGCCTAGAGCAGCTGCAAAACGCCACGGCGGTATTTAAAGCCGCCAACCTGGGGCGCAACGCTTTTCCCCAGGCGCTGCCGTTTCCGGTGGTGCTGTGGGTGAGCGACCATACCCTGGCTATTCTCAACCGCCACGCCCCCGACTTTAAGAGTTTTGCCGCCGCCCCCATTGCCTTTGAATACCCCCCTGGCGAGCTGATTGACTCGCTCCACGCCAACGCCAACGACCTGTTTGCCACCATGCTCTCCCTGGGCGATAGCAGCCCCCACCCCGCCGAAGCCACCGATTACCAGCCGGGTTCGACCCTGCGCACCGAGCTAGAGTTTGCCCTGACCGACATCGGCCAAACCCACGCCATCCTCGACAGCGAACTCAAGGCCAGCCTCGACTTTCTCAAAGGCCGCGACGCCTTTAGCCGCAGCGACCTCGACGTAGCCCGCTACCACTTCGAGCAAAGCCTAAACTACTGGCAAAAATCCCCCCGCCCACCCGCTTACTCCCCCACCCCCCCACTCTCCCACTCCCCTACTCCCCTGCTTACTCCCCCGCCCCCTACTCCCCGTCAAAAACAAGCTGTCCTCCTCTTCTACCTGGGGGCGACTTGCCGCAGTCAGGCGACCTTGCAGCGAGTGGTCTACGATCGCATGCTGCACAAGGCCGAGGATTACTTCGCCGCCTGCCTGCGTATCTTTCGCGATCTGGGGGAGCCCGACCTGATGGGCAAATTTATTCACGCCCTAGCGGAGGTGCAGCAAAAACTGGGGGCCTGGCCCGCCCTGGCTCGCACCGCCCAGGAGGGGCTGACCCTGCACCGCCAAGACCCCATTCGCCTGGCCCGCAACTATGGATATCTGGCGGAGGTGGCCCTGGCCCAGGGCGATGCTGCCACCGCCAAAACCGATGCTGAGCGGGCGCTGAATATTTTGGCGATCGCAGGGGCCGTCACCGCCGGTTCCTCTGGCGAACCTGATGCCGAGTCACCCCACTCTGCCCTAACGGTAGCCAATCAGTATCAGCGGGGTTGGTACCTCTTTCTGCTGGGGCGGGTGTACATTGCCCAGGTGCAGCCCGAGGCAGCTATAACCCTGCTCGAAGCCGCCTATACCTACACCGACCCCACAACCGATTTGCCCCTCTACCGCAGCATTCTGCAAACCCTGCAACAGCAGTACTACCAGCAAAAAAAATACCGCGCCGCCTTCGGGGTCAAGCTCAAGCAGCGCCAGGTCGATACCCGCTTTAAGCTGCGAGCATTCATTGGGGCGGGCGAAATTCAGCCCCGGGAGTTGCCGCGAGGTGGTGAGGGTTCGATCCAGGCACTGCTGGCCACCGAGATTCAGGCCTCGGGTCGCCAGGCCGACGTCGATGCCCTCACCGATCGCCTAGAGCAGGCCCGCTACCCGCTGGTAATCATCCACGGGCCGTCGGGGGTGGGCAAAAGCTCGATTCTCTACGCCGGGCTGATGCCCGCCCTGGCCAAGTCGTTTCCTGAGGGGCGATCGACCCTGGCAGTCCTGGTCAAGGGCTATCGCGACTGGCCCGACGAGGTCAACCAGGCTTTGGCCCGCGCCCTCCAGCAGCAGAACGAGGCTGACGGCGACGGCATTCCGCCCGCTGCCCCCATTGACCCCAGCGATCTCAGCGATCGCCTCCAGCGCCTCACCGAGCAAAGCTACCGGCAAATCGTGCTGATTTTTGATCAGTTTGAAGAATTTTTTGTCGATGCCGCAGAGCTGACCCAGCGCCGCGACTTCTACGCCTTTTTGCTCGACTGCCTCAACACGCCCTACCTCAAGGTGGTGCTGGCCCTGCGGGAAGACTACCTCCACCACCTGCTCGAAATTGAGCGCGGCTTTGACCTCGATATTCTCAACAACGACATTCTCAGCCGCGACTACCGCTACTATCTGGGCAACTTTAAGGCCACCGACGCCAAATTTTTAATTCGCCGCCTCACCGACGACGCCCATTTTTATCTGGAAACCACCCTGATCGACCAGCTGGTGGCCGACCTGTCTACCCCTATCGGTGAGGTGCGCCCGATTGAGCTTCAGGTGGTGGGGGCTGAGCTCCAGCGCCAGGAAATCAACACCCTGGCCGAATACCTCGACCTCGGCAACCATCCCAAAGAAACCCTGGTGCAAAACTTCTTGGGCACCGTCGTTGACGACTGCGGCGCTGAAAACGCCGACCTAGCCCGCCTGGTGCTCTACCTGCTCACCGATATCGATCGCGACAGCCGCCCCTATCGACCCCAGCGCAGCCGAGAAGACATTGAAGAAGAGATTAACCTACGCGGTGCCGTCTATCAAGCCGACCAGCTCGACCTGGTGCTGGATATTTTGGTGGGCTCGGGCCTAGTCTTTTCGCTGCCCGATATCCCCATCGATCGCTACCAGCTGGTGCATGACTATCTAGTCAGCTACGCCCGCCGAGAACCGCCTGTGCGCTTGCTCAGCAAGCTGCGGCGCAGTCGAGAGGGGTCAATTTTAGAAGCCTAACCCTTCCACTGGCGCACAAAGGGCAAACTTGCAGGCATTTAAGCGGCCTTGCCCCATGGGATCATCACTCTTTTTGGGGGAATCATTGATTTATATCTACCTTAAAGCATAGTCTTGATCTATTCCTTAAGAGGGATGTAACGTCGCCCGATAGAGTTGCCGTATGAATGATACCTGGCTTTCAGATTACGTTATTTACTCAGAACGAGCAGGACAAGGCTACGCCCGACGAGCCTGTCGACCATTAGAATCTCACATTAAAAAGATGCTGGGGCTGCCGATTAGCGAGGTCTCTATCCAGGCTGAAATTAAATATCTAAATCTTGTTGACGGCGGTGCAACCTGCGAATGCCCAGCCTGTAAGCTCAGGGCCCCAGGCAGCGCCGGTATCTTTTGGGCCGTCACCCGAAAAGACGCCGTGGAAAAGGTTTCTGAAGTAGAGTAAATCGAACCTCTGATAGGGGAGCAAAATTTCCTCAACAGGCTTGATTCCGCACTGTTCAACGCCTGATGCCCACTACTTTTCACAAAATAGTGGGCATCACTGCTCCAGCGGCTAGGCCACCGCTGCTGCCGCCAGGTAGCCCATGGCTTCGAGCTGGCTGATCACCTGGGCCACGCTTTCTTCGACCGATTGCCGATCGGTGTGGCAGTGCACCTCTGGGTTGAGAGGCGCTTCGTAGGGGTCGTCAATGCCGGTAAACTGCTTGATTTCACCAGCGCGGGCTTTTTTGTAGAGGCCCTTCACATCGCGGTCTTCGCAGACGTTGAGGGGGGCATCGACAAAGACTTCGACAAAGTCACCGATGCGATCGCGCACCGTATCGCGCGCCTCGCGGTAAGGTGAAATTGCTGACACCAGCACCACCACGCCGTTGCGAGTCAGCAGGTGCGACACAAAGCCAATGCGGCGAATATTTTCGTCCCGGTCTTCTTTGCTAAAGCCCAGTCCCTTGGTGAGATTGGTGCGCACAACATCGCCATCGAGCACCTCTAGCTGGCAGCCCCGCTGGCGCAGTTCGGCCTCCAGAGCGCGAGCAATGGTCGATTTGCCCGACCCGCTCAACCCCGTAAACCAGATCGTCACTCCACGCTGCGCTGTCGCCATTGGCCCATTCCGTAAACTGCTCTATAAATTAAACCACTTACTGGCCCCCTACCTTGGCCATTAGCTTTTTCTGCCCCTTGCGGCTGCCAAACTGGTGGGCATAGACGTAGGTAAACTCGCCCCCCAAGAAGAAAATCTGGCTGGTGAGGTAAATCCAAAGCATTAGCACCATCACCCCGCCCACCACCCCGTAGGAGCGAAACTGGCTGCCTAGGCTAATCACACTATTGCTGATTAACTGCTGCAAAATCAGCCACAAGATGGACGTAAACAGCGCCCCCAACCATACATCTCGCCAGGCTATCCGGGTGCTGGGCAGGGTTTTGTAGAGCACCATCACCACTAGAGTCAGGGTCACGAAGGAGATGCCTAGCCGCAGCCACGACAGCAGCTGCACCTGATCGATCGCCAGCACCAGCACCCACTCATTGACCCCTTCCAAAATCTTGGTGATGGTGCCGATGGCAATGTTTGACAGCAGCGACACAAAGATCAGGCTAGTAGCCCCAATCACTAGCAAAAACGCCAGGAACCGCCGCCACAAAAAGATAAACGCTACTTCCCCCACGCCGCCAAAGCGGTGGTGACTGGGCTTGGTGTGCCAAATTTTGTCAAAGGAGCGGCTAAGTGCCCCAAAAAAACCGCTCGAGGTAAACAGCAAAATTCCAAAACCGACAATGCTGGCGCTAGTGCTGCCGTTGTGAAACTCTGTGAGGGTGGTCTGCACTAGGGGAAAGGCGTCGGGGGGCAGGGCCTCTTGGGCGAAGTGGAGCACGGCGTTGTAAGCATCGGTGCTGGGGCCAATGAGAAAACCCACAATACTCAACGACACCAAAATCATCGGAAACATTGAAAACAGGGCGTAGTAGGCCAGGGCGGCACCCATTTCAAGGCAATCGTCTTGCTGCCACTTCATCAGGGTGCGGGCAATCAGCTTAGTCCACGCTGACTGCCCCACTCGATACTTAAAGAAATCGAGCATAGCCGCGTTGTTGATCCATTGGTGTGCCAGTGACCATGCGCGTCGCCAATGCCCTAACCGCGCCAGTTGTCTCCTCATTCTACCGACCCTATTTGTTCGCTAGAGTGCTGTGCCAGCTACCTACATTGGCACAAAACCTAAAAAATAGAGCACTACCAGGGAAAATTGCCCGGCTATGGCTCTAATCTTTAAGTCTCTCGGTACTATCCTGTCAGCCCTGTATCGGTAAAGACGGGGCACTGTGGCAGTTTTCTCTGCGTATGACCTGTTGTTAAAGCAGCAGGTTTTAGCCTCAGTGCGCTAGGTTACGCGCCAGGCCTCAAGAATTACCTATTGCTGAGAAGAGCGTTGTCTGATGTCAGCCTGCCGATACTCTGACGCTGACTTCGTCGCGCTTGGGGGCGGGGGCTACGAGGTGGGGGGCAATGGGCTGCATAGGGGCAACTTGAGGAGCCACGGTGGTCACGTTCTGGGCGGTTTCGGCTTCATCCATTTGGTCGCAAAGGGCTTTGGAGAGCGCCATAGCAGCGTAGATGCCCCCTACATAGAGCACGATATCAAACGCCCCAAAATATAGATGAAACATTAGCGTAACCCTCTTAGCGCTTAAGGTTATTGCCGATACTACCCCATCCTTTGCCAAGGTTCCAAGGGGGCAAAGTAACGGCTCCGCCTAAAAGCTTCGACCAGTGAACAGGCAGTAGGCAGATTTTGATTGAAGAAATTGGGCTAGGAGTGCAGAGCTGCTGTTGAGAGTTCACCCCATTAACTTCATATAACCCTTGAGATGAGACCGAAAGGTTTTAGCTGCTCCAGAATTGGCGAAAATCTTCGTCCTGGTCGCTGAGCTGCGCCCAGGGGGCACCCCACTGGTTCAGGATTTCCGCTAGTCGGGCGCAGGCCGGGCGCTCGGTGGCGTAGTGGCCTGCGTCGATCAGCACCAGGTTGCGATCGCGCCCTTCCTGAAACTGGTGAAACTTGCAGTCTGAGGTCAGGTACGCCTGCGCCCCAGTCTTGGCTACCGCTCCCATAAAGCTGGCTCCGCTGCCCCCCAGCACCGCCACCCGGCTAATGGTTTGGGTCAGATCGGCGGCGGGAGAATAGATGAGTTGGGGCGGCGAGAGCTGGGCCTGAATCAGATCTAGCAATCCTTGCAGACTGAGAGCGGGGCTGAGGTCGCCCACGCGCCCGTAGCCAATGTCAGGTTGGGTGGGCACCACGGGGGCTGAATTTTGCAGATGCAGCACCTGGGCCAGCAGGTCAGCGGTGCCGTCTTGCACCTGATCAAAGTTAGTGTGGGCGGTGTAGATGCCGATGTTGTGGGCGATCGCCTGGCGCACCATATCCCCCACCGGATCGCCCTGGATAACGCGCTTCAGCGGGCTAAAGATCAGCGGATGGTGGGCCAAAATCAGGTTTACGCCTATGCCCTGCTGGCGGAGTTTGAGGGCTTCGGCCATCACCGCTAGGGTGGGGGTGAGGCACACCAGCACCTGGGCCGGTTCGTCGAGCAGGTCGGGCTGCACCTGCCAGCCGCAGTTGTCCCAGTCTTCTTGCCAGGCGGGGTTGGCCCAGTCTTCGAGTTTAGAGATCAGGTCTGCGATCGCGAGGGCCATAAAAAAACACCGCTGACCGGGGTAGCCAGTTCCAGGAGAAAACCCTCCTAGTTTACCGCGCTACTCCCTGGCCAACGGCATCAGGAAGGGTTGTTGAGTGGGTTTAGTTGGCCAGATTGCTCAGGGCAGCTTTGATTTTATCGATGGGCGAGGTGGCCTGGCCAGAGTTGGCAGGAGTGTTCATCTGGTTGACATCGGCGTTTTTCTGCACTTCGTTCAGCCCTTGGTTGGCTCGGTCGAGCATTTTGTCGCCGTCGAGGGCGTTCTCGGGCTGCACCGCTTTTTCAGCTTCGTTGTAAATGTTATTGAGCGGGGCAGTGCCCTCATCAGGACGGCTGGGGGTGCTGCTGTTGGCTAGCGCAGCAGGGGTGGCGGTCAGCAGCACTAGCATGCAGGAAAGGGCGATCGCAGCACTGCGTACCCAGGCCATAGCCGAAGCAAAAAAGGTATTCATAGTCAGTCTCCAAATCGGATAGGAAAAACTTGTTTCAGTAACCTAGTGATTCTGTCTCATCACCACTTACTAAAGCTCGCCCATCCTACCGATTTGCTCACCCTAGCTGAATCGTCCCACAGACAGAGACAGTGGGTAGAGATTAAGACCATTGGCACTCCGTCTTTAGGTAGAGACAGAGTGCCCCAGCGGCTTTAGCCAGCTTTAACCAAAAACTTTTCAGGAATTTGGGTGTATTCGCTGACAATCTGGCGAAATTCTTCGCCGTCCACGGTTTCGCACTCCAGCAGCACATCCACCAAGTGATCCATTAAGACGCGGTGCTCGCGCAGCAGACTGCGGGCGCGATCGAGGCACTTCAAGGCAATGCCGCGCACCTGGGCGTCGATCTTGCTGGCCATTTCCTCTGACACCTCGCTGCGGGGCATCAGGTTGCGGCCCAGAAACACCTGGTTATCCATGCTCTCTAGGGCTACGGGGCCAAGCTCAGACATGCCGTAGAGGGTCACCATCTGGCGGGCCAGGTTGCTCACCTGCTGGATATCGCCGCTGGCTCCGGTGGTGGTTTCGTCGTCGCCAAACACTTCGGCCTCGGCGGCAAAGCCCCCTAGGGCCACGGTGATGCGATCGATCAGCCAGTTGCGGGTGTAGAGGCCGCTATCAATGATGTCTTCGTTAGGCAGTGACTGAGTAAAGCCCTCAATACCACCCGATCGCGGAATAATCGTCACCTTGTTCAGCTCGTCGGAGTGGGTGAGCAGAGTGGTGAGCAGGGCGTGGCCGACCTCGTGGTAGGCAGTCATGCGCTTGCGGCTGCTGTCGAGCAGAGGGGTGAGGCTGAGGCCAATGGTGATGCGATCGATCGCATCTTCAATCTCGGTCATGCCCATCGCCTCTTTGCGGCGGCGAGCGGTGAGAATGGCCGCTTCATTGAGCAAGTTGGCCAGCTCGGCCCCAGAAAAGCCAGGGGTGCGCCGCGCCACCGCCGCCAGAGACACCTCGGGCTCAATTTTTTTGTTGCGAGCGTGAACTTCTAAAATCGACAGCCGCCCTTTGTAGGTGGGCAGATCGACCACTACCTGGCGGTCAAAGCGGCCCGGACGCAGCAGCGCCAGATCGAGCACATCCACCCGGTTGGTGGCGGCGATCACGATGACGCCGCTGTTGCCCTCAAAGCCATCCATCTCGGTGAGCAATTGGTTGAGAGTTTGCTCGCGCTCGTCGTTGCCGCCGCCGATGCCTGCGCCCCGCTGGCGGCCCACAGCGTCAATTTCGTCGATAAACACAATGCAGGGAGCATTTTCTTTCGCCTTGCGAAACAGGTCGCGCACCCGCGATGCGCCCACGCCCACAAACATTTCGACAAACTCAGACCCCGAAATGCTAAAGAAGGGGACGGCGGCCTCGCCCGCGATCGCCTTAGCCAGCAGGGTCTTACCGGTACCGGGCTGACCGATCAGCAGCACCCCTTTGGGAATGCGCGCCCCAATGGCCGTAAATTTCTCCGGGCTCTTGAGGAAGGTGACCACCTCTTGCAGCTCTTCCTTGGCCTCTTCGATACCGGCCACATCGTCAAACACGACGCCGGTTTTGGCCTCCATTTGAAAGCGGGCCTTCGACTTGCCAAAGCTCATGGCGTTGCCTGCCCCCGCCGCCGATCGCCGCAGCAGCAGCAGCAGCCCAAAAATCAGAATCAGCGCCAGCAGCGAGTTAGTGGCTAACCAAGCCAGGGCACCGCTGCTCGACGAGTCGCGAATTTCTACATCAACATCGTTAGCGCGCAGGCGGCGAATCAGCTCGGCATTGCGCTCTCCAGCAAACAGCGCCACTTGTTCTGGTTGGGCGTCTTCGGCGGCACCGTCTAAAGTAACGTAGGCAATGCCTCGGGTTTCGTCTAAGTCAACCTGTTCGACCTGGCCCTGCTCAATTTTTTCTAAAAACTGCCCGTAGGTCAGCCCTTCAGGCTCAGCCTCGGCCTGGGCCAGGGCGGGGGGCAACGGCATCAGGGTTTGCAGCAAAAACCAGCCAATGGTCATGACACCCGTGGCGGTTGCGCCAGTGCGGGGGCGGAGAGCAGGCTGCTTACCAGGAAAACGTAGGGTCATAGACGGTTTAACTCAGCGAGACTGTACCCGACGCCAGTATTCCTAGATACCAGATGGGTTGTTCACTAGTCTAACTCCCTGGCCCTGAAATGACTGCCCAGCATAGATACCTTTTTCCCCACGAATGTTTAATTCGTGGGGACAAAGGGTTACTTGAACTAGAACGGGCCTGACGGGATTCGAACCCGCAACTTCCGCCGTGACAGGGCGGTGCTCTAACCAGTTGAACTACAGGCCCTTGCGTTGGGCAATTTCCATATTGCGGCTTTGTGGGGCGTTTGTCAAACGACTGGCGAGAATTTCTAAAATTTTCTTTGAACCCGACTATTCCAAGAACTGGAGCACCGTCACCGTGGGGGTAAGGAGGTGGTCGTAGCGACTGGCGGTGGCCTCGATCTGGCGCAGTTGACCCAGGGCTAAACTACAGGGCATGCCGTACTTGGCCTGCACGCGATCGCTGGCGATGGTCAGGGCGGTGCGCGATCGCTCCACAAAATCCGTCAGCGGGTAGCTGGTGGCGGGGGCGAAGTAGTCTTTCACCACCAGCGAGGGGGAATAGCAGGTGTCTTGGTTGCCGTCGGGCCACTGGATTTGGAAGCGAATTTCGGGCATAGGGGGAGTTAGGGGATAGGGGAGTTAGGGAGTTAGGGGGTAGGGGCGTGATGGAGTGGAAGGGTGGTGGAGTGGTGAGTTCAAAATTCAAAGTTCAAAATTTTGAATTTTCAATTTTGAATTTACTTACCCCATCACCCCATCACACCCCAACCCCATCACGGTCTGCGCCACTCAGCGATGTTCCAGGTGCTCAGATCCCAGGGGGTGAGGTTGATGCCAGTGAGGCGGTTGCTGACGCCAGAGACATCGGCGCGGTGGACGATGGGCATGACGGCGGCATCTTCAATCAGCAAGTCGTTCATTTGAATAAAGAGGTCTTGCCGCTCCTCGGGGTCGAGGGTGGCGACGGCCTGCTGCCAGAGGGCATCGTACTCGGGGTTGCAGTAGCGGGCGTAGTTGCTGCCAGCCCAGCTGTTGGCTTTTTGAGCAATTTCGTCGCAGGTGTAGGTCTGCATGTAGGCACCGGGGTCGGGGTTGGTGTTGCCGGTGGCAAACATTTGTAGGTCGGCGGAAAAGCGTTCGAGGGTTTCGCGGCTGGCGGGGTCGCCGGAAAAGTAGACGCTGGCGTCGATGCTTTTTAGCTCTACGCCGATGCCGATCTGCTCTAGGGATTGCTTGACGATTTCCTGGGTTTTTTGGCGCACGGGGTTGACCGAGCTTTGAAAGACCACCTGCATTTCTTGGCCGTCTTGGTCACGGGTGCCGTTGTTGTTGCTGTCAACCCAGCCCGCTGCATCGAGCAGGGCAGCAGCAGCTTCGGGGTCGTAGTCGTAGCGGGTGTTGCCCGAGGCAAAGGGGCCGGGGGCGACGAGAAAGTTGGTGGTGGCCTGCCCGGTGGGGCCGTAGAGCTGGGCGGCAATGGTGTCGCGATCGAGGGCCAGGTTAACGGCCTGGCGCACCAGGCGATCGCTCAAGAAGGGGTGCGGAAATTCGGTGCTAGAGGTTTCACCATCGGCGGTGGCTTGGTTGGGGTCGGTGAAGTTGAAGATCACCCGTTCGACCAGGGAGCCAAAGTTGGCCACCACCTCGCCCTGGCCCGCCGCCTCAAGCTGTTCGAGAATGGCGGCCTCGACCTGGAGGTTGTAGGCGTAGTCGACATCGCCGGTTTGCAGCACCGCCCGCGCCGCCGAGGTGGCGTCGCCGCCGCCCTTCAACTCCACCTGGCCAAAGGCGAGTTGGTCGGCGTCACGGTAGTTGGGGTTAGCCTCAAAGACAATTACATCGCCGGGGGTAAAGCTGGTGACTCGGTAGGGGCCGGTGCCCACGGGCATGGTGTTGGCGGGGGCCTCGCGCCCGTTAGGGCCGTTGTAGTCTTCAAACACATGCTTGGGCAGCACCATGCCCTCGGTGCCGGTGAACACCAGATACCAGGCGGGGTTCGGCTCTTTAAAGGTGATCTGTACGGTGGTGTCGTCGATCGCCTCTACCCGTTCCACCAGCTCGTAGGTACCGGCATTCACCGTGGCCACCTCGGGGTTGACGATAAATTCGTAGGTAAAGGCTACATCCTCGGCGGTGAAGGGGGTGCCGTCTGACCAGGTGATGCCTTCCTTGAGCTTCCAGGTGACGGAGGTGCCGTCGGCGGCCACGCCACCGTTGTCGAGGGTGGGTTCTTCAGCGGCCAGAAATAGCACCATGTTGCCATCAGCATCAAAGCTGGCCAAAGGTTCGAGGGTAATACGGCTGGCCTCAGAGTCTTTGAACCCACTAGAAAAGTGAGGGTTGAGAATGGTGGGAGCCTGCCAGTAGAGCAGCCGTAGGGTGTCGTCAGCGGCGGCGGTGACTGTATTGCTGCCGGCTTCAGGTTGAGAACTCTCCGGTGCCCGACACCCGCCGAATAACAGCAAACAGAGACCAGCAGCAGCGACGGCACGAACGTTCATGGGCAACTCAAAAATCCTGAAGATTGGCAGTTGGGGGAACGCGAAGCATGGCTTGCGAACAGGGTTGCACCACAACTGGCTGAATCCTGGTTGTCCGACGATCCCCAGGCATTAGCGTAGCGGGTCAGCAAATTGAGATGGTAAGCCAGGATACAGATTTGCCCCCAAAACCAGCACCCTATCTACCCCCTCCTGCACCGAGGGCGGCGCTCCCTGGAGCTGGCGGTGCATGGCGGCAATGATGTCGGCAGGAACCTGGCGCGATCGCCCCTCAGGGTCGGTCTTTGACCCTCGCCCCCGATTTCGCTCTAGCGCCAGACTGAGGGGCAGATCAAACCAGACCAGGGTGATGCGGGTAAAGCCAGTTTGGCGGGCGGCGGCGATCGCCTCTTTTCGGTGCCGCCGCCGCGCATTGGTCGCATCGTAGATCACACCCTCTAGCTCGCCTCGCTGGATCCCATCAATCCCCCGCTGCCACTGGGTCATCACCTGCTGCCAGATCCGTAGCCAGTCGCCCTGAATCGATTCGTCGCCGTAGAGTTGGGCGCGCAGGGCATCGGTAGACACAATGCGGTAGCGAGGGTGGGCCAAGACAAAATCCCTGGCCCAGGTTGATTTGCCGCTGCCGGGAATACCCACCAGCATCAACAGGGGAACAGGGATTTGATCTGGCGTCACCGCATACCTACCGGCGCTAGATGATCATGCCGTCGGGAATCACCGCGTTCTTCAGCACCACAACAATGCCGCTGCGAATGTAGAAGCCCAGATCTTCGCGCTCGGCCTCCTGCACATTGTCTTTGTTGACGATCTGCACGTTGCGGCCAATGCGGGCGTTTTTGTCAATAATGGCGCGACGAATCACCGAGCCTTCGCCAATGCCCATGGGAATTTTGTCCTGGGTGAGGTCCTGGCTGCTCTCCGACAGCGGCTCGTAGTAGTCGGCCCCCATCAGCAGCGAGTCTTCGATCACGCAGTTGGCGTTGATGCGCTGGCGCAGCCCCACCACCGAGTGGTGAATGCGGCAGTTTTTGAGAATGCAGCCCTCGGTGATGCTCGACTGGGTGATTTGGCAGTCTTGCAGCTTGTTGGGCGGCAGGTAGCGAGCACGGGTATAGATGGGCGCGTCTTCGTGGTAAAAACTGAAGTCAGGGTAGGGCTGCTGGGTCAGTGCCAGATTCGCCTCGTAGAAGGATTCGATGGTACCGATGTCTTCCCAATAGCCGTCGAAGAGGTAGGCCTGCACGTTGTAATCACGCGACGAAGCCGGGATGATTTCTTTACCAAAGTCAGTTTGGTCGAGGTTCTTGCGCAGCAGGTCAATCAGCACCTGCTTTTTAAACACGTAGATGCCCATTGACGCGATGAACGGCTTCTCGACCGCCTGCTCAGCGCTGAGACCTAAGGAGGTGGTGTCAACCTTCATCTGCTCTAGGGCGTCGCCCTTGGGCTTTTCGCTAAAGTCGACCACGCGCCCGGTGCTATCGACCTTCATGAGGCCAAAGTCGGAGGCTTGCTTGTAGCCAATCGGCACCACCGACAGCGTGATATCGGCATTGGTGGCCCGGTGGCGCTGCACAAACAGGCTGTAGTCCATGCGGTAGAGGTGATCCCCAGAGAGGATAATAAAGTCCTCTACATTCCAGGAGTCAAACACCCACAGGTATTGGCGCACGGCGTCGGCGGTGCCCTGAAACCAGCTGGGGCTCTCTGGGGTTTGCTGGGCCGCCAGCACTTCCACAAAGCCTTCGGTAAACTGCGAAAACTGGTAGGCACGACCAATGTGCCGGTTCAACGAGGCGGAGTTGAACTGGGTTAGTACGTAAATTTTGTGGATTTCGGAGTTGATGCAGTTACTTACGGGAATATCAATTAAGCGATATTTGCCGGCCAAAGAAACCGCTGGCTTAGCCCGAAATTTAGTTAATGGATAAAGGCGAGTGCCGGCACCGCCCCCTAAAATTATTGCCAGAACTGATTTCACAAGATTCCCTCAATAAGCCCACAAACTGGCTCGTTTTACACCGTCTGTTTCACATTTCCAGTGTGAGCCTGAGGGTACCGCTTGACAAGGGGTTTATGAAAATATTGTGGCGGAATGTGACCTGGAACACGCAGCGATTTCAAACGATCCCCATAGAGCGGGCCTCAGCCTTGGGCCAAGAAGCGCCAGTTGAGGGGCAGTGGGGCGCGTTGATTACAGCCTTGATGATGAACTTGCTGACGTTGAAATCGTCTGACCTTTTACTAGGATCCAACCCCTAAAGTCGGATCAGCGACAGCGTGATGGCGCTGGTGTTGTTTTCGGGAAAGGTATCGATAAAAAAGGCGCAGAGCTGAGCGGGTTCATCGACCTCTAGGGAAAGGGTGTCGGCATAGCCGTTGAGGGTAGACCAGGTGCCGTTGACCCAGACGCCGGTTTTCAAATTTGAGACCCGGCCACCGTAGATCCACAGCAATACCCAAGGCTCGCCCGGTTGGGTGTCGTCGCCGTAGTCAAAGGTGCCTGCTTTAATGCGAAGGATGTAGGAGCCGGGATCGAGGTTGCAGGTAGCGGCTACCTGCTCCTGTAGATACTGCATTTGGTCGCCTCTAAGCAAGACGGCGTTGCGGCGACTGTGCACGGTTATGGTTTGAATTGCGCAAGTTTTCGAGACAACAGCAGCGACATCTCTCACGGGGGCGGGCGCGGCTGTTTCTGGGTTTAGCACAGGGGCTATGACCACATCGTCTGCCGGAGCGGCGACTGGAGCTGCTACTGGAGCGGTTACCGGAGCGGCTACTGGGGCTGCTGCGGGTGGCGCTACGGGTTTGCGCTTACCCTTGAGCAGCCACCACAGCAGTCCGCCTAAAACAGGAATGCCCAACAGCCACCAGGGAAAACGCCCTGATGCAGCCGTCTCGGTTGTGGTGCCAGCAGGGGGGACTAAAGCGGTGTCCTGTTCAGAGGTAGCGGTGGATTCAAGGGTCGCCGTTGGGGCCGGAGTCGCGATCGCGGGAGTAGCTTTAGGCGAGGGTGTTGCGGTCGGTTCTGATGCCTGGGTTGCGGCAGCATCAGCGCTAGTTGGCCCAGGCACCTTCATGAAGAAGCCGAGCAAGGCCAGGGCAGCGGGGGTTGGGTCTTCGGCGTTGTAGACGTAGGCCCGATGTTGGGAGTAGGGGTAGCGCGGGTCGGCAGGCAGGGTCTGGTGCATGGCTAAAACCCGCACATCGCTGCGGCCCAGCACCTGGGATACCACCGCGTAGCCGATGCCATCTGCACCCAGGGCCTCAATTACGGCCTCGGTGTCATCGGCATCGACGGGGTCGGCGGTGGAGCCGGTGCCAAAGGAAGACCCGTCAAAGGCGGCGTAGCGGCTCAGGGCGATGCGGGTATCGCTGTAGCGGGGGCGATCGACGACGCGGATCCGGGCCGGGGCACCGCCAACCTCTGCCCAGTTCCTAATTTCGCCGCGAAACATTTGGGCAAACTGCTCGAAGCTGAGGCTGCCTTGGAAGGGGTTTTCGGGGCCGACAATCACGGCAATTTTTTCGCGCTCAATGGGCACTTCTACTAAACCTTGACTGCGCTCGGCAGCAGTCAAAGGCCGCCCAGCGGCCACGATATCTAGCTCGCCATCGATCAACGCCCGCAGCGCTGCGTCAGTGCGGCTGGCATCCATTTCTACTGAGGCATTGGGGAAGCGTTGGAGGAAGCGATCGCGCAGGCCTTCATTAACCAGCACCATACTGCTAGAGCCGTCGAGGCGCAGCACCGCATCCGCTGGCAGCTCGGTGGGAATCAAGACTTTGTCGGGGAGGGTGCCTGGGGCCTGGGCTAAGAGGCGATCGGCGGCGAGCGGCGAAACCGCCGCTGTAGCCAGCAGCAGCGCCACAGCCCGCGCCAGAGAAGGCGATTGAGTTGCCATAGTAGTATCCCTAACCGCTCCGCTAAATTCGCACGATCGAGAGGGTCAGTTCTTCGTCGTTGTCCTCTAAATAAGTATCAAAGAAAAAGGCGCAAAGGGTAGCGGGTTCTAGCACCTCCATCACCAAGGCGTCGTCGTAGCCGTTGAGCGATACCCAAGTGGCATTCACCGGCACGCTGGTCTTTTGGTTGATCACCTGACCGCCGTAGATCCACAGCAGCACCACCGGCTCATTGCGCAGGGCATCGGCCCCATAGCCAAAGGAGCCCGAGCGAATTTTGACAATATTAGTTCCTGGCTCCATCTGCACCGAGACCCCGGCTCGCTGCAGCGCCTCCATCTGCTCAGGGCCAAACTGAAAGCAGTTGCGCTGACTGTGAACTGTTAGATCTGTGACTGTGCACCCATCCATAACTCGGGTCTCCATTCAACGAGTTTGCTAGTTAGAGACTGTAGTGCGATCGCCCTGCGCCCAAACAAAGATCCCACAAATTTTAAGGAATGTTTGCCCGATTCGGCTCCCAAACTATGACCTTGCCAGAATAGTACAAGTGCATTAGCATTAGTTCGTGCGTACTTATGGGTACAACCGTTCCCAACCTTGTGACGGCTGCCTCACACACTGCTGACCTGATATCCCCCACGAGAGTTTCCTATGACCACGACTACCGCCCCCCGCAGCCGCTCCGCCGCTGGTGCGACTCGTTCGGCCAAGGCTCACGGCACCCAGGCGGCCAGCGCCACCACCCCGGTGCTTGCCCTCGATGCCGGCAACTACGACCTCAAGTTTTTCACCGGCAGCGGCCACCCCAAGGCCATTCGCTCGGTGCGCTACCAACTACCCCAGGGGCGCGATGCCGTCAGTTTCTCAGAAGCCTCTCCCCTGATCGAGCTGCCCGATGGTCGCCGCTATCACTTTGGAGCCCAGGCCTACAAATACCGTCGCCAGCAGCAAACCGTGATCGAAAACAAGGTGGAACTAGCCAAGCTGCACCTCTATGCCTGCCTTGAGCCCTTGGCTGGTGACGTGGCCGACTACAACCTCAACCTCCATATTTCTACCCCCGATCCGGCCCGCAACGGTGAAGATATCCAGGCTCAGCTGCTCGGTGTCCACGAGTTTATTCGCAACGATGTTGAGTTTCGCGTCAAGGTTGAATCGGTGGAGGTGGGGCGCGAGGGCATGGGGGCCTACCACTATGCCAAGGCCCAGGGCATCATCCCCAGCCAGGGCTACACCATTGTGGTCGACATTGGCGGCGGCACCTGGCTCACTCGCCTAGTCGATGCCGACGGCGAAGTGATTGACGAAAACATCATGGATCGCGGCGGCACCTACGAACTGGCCACTGCCATTAGCTTTGACCACCGCCTCACCGACCTCTTGGGCAGCAGCGCCGACCCCTGCATCGTCATGGATGGCTTTCGCATCGACCATATCTATGCCGATACAGGTTTAGCCTGGGCCGACTGGCTCGATGAGTATTTAGATCCATGGTTTAAGGGCATCTTCCAGACCGTGAAGGCCCAGTACACGCCCTATATGCCCAGAGTGACGCGCTTTTTGGTGACCGGTGGCGGCTCCCACCTGATCGCCGATCGCCTGCAAGGGCACGATCTGTTCGCCATCATGGGCGACCCTCAATTTGCCAATGTTCGCGGCTTGTTTTTGATGACCGGGGATACCCAACTATGCATGACCACCAAATAGCCCCAAGCAATGCCCTGGCGGGTCGCTCTACCCGCCACGACAATAAGGTTCGCCTCAGTCAAGATGTGCTCGAAAAAGCCGAGATCATCGCCGCCGAGTGGGGGCTTAAGAACGCCCGCGCTGCCGTAGAGGCCGTGTTTCGCCGCTATTGCGATGACTACCTCTACGGTCGGCCTTCCGAAGGGGGAAACAGTTTTGCCGCGCGGGAAACTGTTTTGCCCAGCTATGGCGAAGCACAACCTGCTCCGACTAGGCGATCGGTTCCAGCTACGCCCAAGTGTGAAGCGCTGGATGCCTTAGATCAGCTATTGGCACTTTGAAAGTATGAAAACGCTAGCAGAAACTTAGCTCACTTACAGAGTGCGTCGTGGAAAACATTGGCGCACTTTTTTAATAGAAAATGGAACGCTCTAGTATTTCAGCAGCTCGTCGATTAAGTAATTAAGCGATTATAGAAGGCAATTCCTTCAGGGTTGATCTCGCTAGTGCCGTTGGGGAAGATGCGTGCTCAGGTGATCGAAAATCGGTAGGAGCGCAGCCCCAGCTCTGCCATCAACCGAACGTCTTCTTGGTATCGGTTGTAATGGTCTGCCGCAATGTCTCCGTTGGTGCCTTGGTAGGTTGTGCCAGGCAGATGGGAGTAGATATCCCAAATCGACGGGCCTTTGCCGTCTTGCTGATAGGCTCCTTCAACTTGGTAAGACGCGGTGGCGGCTCCCCAGAGAAAATCGGGTGGAAAGTTTGCCATAGTGCTAAGAGTAAGTGATTTTACTAATCGCCTAGCTGACTAGCCTCATCATGAAACAAAAAAACGACAATACCCATGCAAGTTTCAATACCTAACAGGATTTTGAGAATGCGATCGCTCAATTAGCAGAATGGCGCGTTTTGGTTTGATAAAGAGACGAGCAGGATAAATTGTTGCAGCAGGCAATAATCTCTTCGCTCTAATGGCTAAATTCACCGGCGCTCAACTAGCATCTGCCTTACTAGGCGAAGCAGATGGCTACAATCACGACAATTCGCTACGTTTACAACTGTCTGGTGCAATGCTTTGTCCAGCGACACACCAGTGTCTTACGTTATTGTCTTGTTAGTGTGATCGTTGCTCGGCTCACTACCTCTTATTTTCCGCGCTCATCCTATTGTGCCTCGTGCGGAATGACTGTGTGGAATAGGAATTGTCTTACCACATGCCAACTCAGGATCTCTGTAACAATCCTCCCAATTCTCAGCTACCACCAGCGCGTCAGGCGTTAAACCAGTAACTCCTCTAAGGTCGGTAACATATGTTCTAGGACCATTTACGGAACTTTGACCTACTGTTATATTGCCGAGCTTAGCACCATCTAACTTAATTCCCTCCAAATCGGCACCTCGCAGATTAGCGCCTCGTAAATCCGCATTTTCACAAACAGCCCACGCAAGACAAGCTTCAACAAATTGAGCACCATATAGGTCTGCATTGCGAAAGTTGACACCGTTCAAGAACGCATTGTTAAGATTAGCAAAGCTCAGTGTTGCTCCTTCCAGACCAACTCCCTGAAAATTTGCACCCGGAAGTTGTTGATAATCCAAGTATGGGAGGCATTTCGGTCCATCTACGTCCAATAGCCGATTGATAGCGCCTACTTTTTTTAGGACACCCTCCTTGGTATCCCAATCCCGAAAATCTTCCAAAGTTTCGCGATAATGTCGAATGCGTTCCCGTTTATCTCGTCGTAAGTTGAACCAAAGAATTAGACAACCAAATAGCACAATATCCATTAAGAGCCCATGTGCTTCGACGAGTACATCAGCAGGCTGGACACCGATTACGAGATCAAGGGCTGTGATAATGAGTGATGAACTAATTAATACAATGACCGATACTCTAAGTTCATCAGCATCTACCCAGCCAATAATTCGTTTGATCTTATACGGACCTCGATACCAAGGGTAAACTCGTTTGTAGGAGTCGTACAAGTCTTCGAGTGATTCAGGTTCGTCTTTCATAATCCATCCAAATTATTTGCAGCTTAGAATTAGACAACATAAATATATACGACGGACTGATACATTGAATTACGCTCCTTTCAGTCCTTGCTTTCTACGAAAATTCTTTGTAATGCAATGCGCGTTGGGAATAAACCGCCGAAGTCGTGTTATTAGAAAGAAACTTTCCGCCTAATACCCTATACGGATAGTTAGGTAGAAATTTGTCTGCTTAATACCCCTGTAGAGGGTGATTATGTGGCAATACGTCTGCCTAATTGCCCCATCTGAGTGACTAGGTGAAAAAATCAGTGTAATCGCTACTTTACTTTGGTCAGCGATCGCTCAAGTTCTCTTGAGCCTCAGCCTCCATTACATCGCCGACGGGTAGCATCTACACCAGCCCCTCCGGTCATACGGTAGTCAGTAGCTAATGAGAACCGCTCTTTTGCGTCGTGCTTAGCCAAAGGAGCGCAGGTACTGTGGCACAATGGAAGACACTCTTAAATCTTGCCGTCATCTTTGAAACGCCTGTGAATTCTACTGTTGCGACCCCCTCGGCCACCTTTGCCCCCGCCCGCCGCGCGGTATTTCCCTTCACCGCCGTGATTGGCCAAGACGACATGAAGCTGGCCCTGCTGCTCAACGTCATCGACCCCAAAATTGGCGGGGTGATGATCATGGGCGATCGCGGCACCGGCAAATCCACCACCATTCGCGCCCTGGCCGACCTGCTGCCTGAAATCGAGGTCGTAGCCGATGACCCCTTCAGCCGTTCGCCCCAAGACCGCGACGTGTGGGCTGAGCGCGGCACCGACGACCTGCCCGTGGCGCACAAAAAAGTGCCCATGGTTGACCTGCCCCTGGGGGCTACCGAAGATCGGGTCTGCGGCACCATCGACATCGAAAAAGCCCTGTCTGAGGGCGTCAAAGCCTTTGAGCCGGGTCTGCTGGCCAAGGCCAATCGCGGCATTCTCTATGTGGATGAGGTCAACCTGCTCGACGACCACCTCGTCGATGTGCTGCTCGACTCTGCCGCCTCGGGCTGGAACACCGTAGAGCGCGAGGGCATCTCCATTCGCCACCCGGCCCAGTTTGTGCTGGTGGGCTCCGGCAACCCCGAGGAAGGCGAACTGCGGCCCCAGCTGCTCGATCGCTTCGGTATGCACGCCGAGATTCGCACCGTGCGCGACCCCGAGCTGCGGGTGCAGATTGTAGAGCAGCGCTCGGAGTTCGACCAAGACCCCACCACCTACCTGACCAACCACCAGGCTGAGCAAGAAGCGCTCCAGGTCAAGCTAGTCGAGGCGCAGCAGAGGCTGGCCTCGGTCAACCTCGACTACGACGACCGGGTGCGCATTTCTGAGGTGTGCTCTGAGCTAGATGTGGACGGGCTGCGGGGCGACATTGTTACCAACCGGGCCGCCAAGGCGATCGCCGCCTATGAAGGCCGCACCGAAGTCACCCTCGACGACATCAAGCGCGTCATCGTGCTCTGCCTGCGCCACCGCCTGCGCAAAGACCCCCTAGAGAGCATCGACTCGGGCTACAAGGTCGAGAAAGTGTTCTGCAAGGTGTTTGGCCTGGCCGACCCCGATGCGGCGGTCAACGGTCGCCAGCCTGTGGGGGCTCGGTAAGCATCACTGTGGGTCAGCGCATTCTCGGGCTTGACCCAGGGCTAGCTATTCTGGGGTTTGGGGTAATCGACGGGGCTGATCTTTCGGCCCCCCAAGTTTCTGGCACCCATGCCGAGGCAGCGGTGGTCGATTTTGGCGTGATTGAAACGCCCGCTAAAACTCCAGTGGGCGATCGCCTCTGCACCATCTACACCGATCTGCACAGCCTGCTAGAGCTGTATAGGCCGGATTTAGTGGCGATCGAAAAGTTCTTTTTTTATCGCATGGGCAACACCATTTTGGTGGCCCAGGCGCGGGGGGTGGTGATGCTGGTACTGGCCCAGCACAGCTTACCCTTTGTGGAGTTCACCCCGGCCCAGGTGAAGCAGGCGCTGACGGGCTACGGCAACGCCGATAAGTCTGAGGTGCAGCAGGCGGTAGCCCGAGAGCTGAGCCTAGAGCGCATTCCCCGCCCTGACGATGCGGCAGATGGACTAGCCCTGGCGCTGGCCGCCTGGTATCAGCGGTAATGACACTTATAGGATCAACAGTGGGCTCAATCTAGACGTAGTTCTGCTCGGTTGTGGGGACAGCTGAGCATGCAATTCAAAAACTCTCGGGCAATATCTCGGCGTTTTCATGCTTACTCAGCATGGTGAGTTATGACTTAACTCACTATGTTGAGCAATGAGCAGTGCCCTACCCCTGGTTTGCATCAGCGTCTGGTTTAGCCGCTAATGACCCCTGTGGGGTGCTGCCGCCACCCAAGTTTTGCAACGTCTGAGCCAAATCTAGCCCTGTAGTCTGCTTCATCTGTTCCA
>JANPIO010000106.1:0-6758 GCA_031425055.1 Phormidium sp. VAR_61_metabat_6 | reverse complement strand
GTGCTAAGGCACCAACGCCTGCGCTCGGTCGATGCTCACCGCATGGGCCATCAGCAGAGTCGCGCCCAAGCTGAAGAAGCCCGTCGTCAGTGGCTTCAACAGCAGTGGCAAAATCGGTCATAGCCTAGCATAGCCAGTGATATACAAGCAGAATCGCCTGCCTTGGGATGCACTAGACTGTGGCTATGAATTCCGAAAATGCCGAGCCAGACCTGTTGACCGATCTGGCGCTACAGCCCCCTACCAAAACCGATACGGGCCTAGCGCCGCTGCTGCTCACCGTCATTGAGCTGGTGCGGCAGCTGATGGAAGCTCAGGTGATTCGCCGGATGGAATCGGGCGATCTGAACGACAATGACCTAGAACGAGCCGCCGACAGCCTGCGCAAGCTAGAAGAGCAGGTCATCTCAATGTGCGAAATCTTTGATGTTGACCCGGCTGACCTCAACATCGATCTGGGAGAAATCGGCACCCTGCTACCCAAAGAGGGAAACTACTACCCTGGTCAAAAAAATCAGAACCCAACTATTTTAGAGCTGCTCGATCGCCTACTCGATACCGGTGTCGTCGTCGAAGGCGACGTTGATTTGGGTATGGCGCAGCTCAACCTCATCCATGCCAAGCTGCGATTAGTGCTGACTTCCAAACCCATCTAGCCACTCACCCGAATCCCGAACCCATCCACCCCCTACCCCTTACGCCCTACCCATCTACTCCCCTACTCTCTACCCCTGCCACTGCCACAGCTTAATGGTCTTATCGGTACTGGCACTGGCTAACACTTTGCCACCCGCCTGCACCGCTACCTGATGCACGGGATTGACGTGGGCCGACAGGGTATTTTTGAGCGTGCCGTCTTGACTGCGCCAAAACCGCAGAGTACCGTCGCTGCTGCCGCTGACCAGCCGCTGACCGTCGGGGAAAAAAGCCACGGTATTCACCTCCTGGGTATGGCCTTGGAGGGTGTGCAGCAGGGTACCTGTGGCTACATCCCACAGGCGCACGGTGCGGTCTTTGCTGGCGCTGGCGATCAGGCGACTGTCTGGGCTAATCGCGACTTGGTTAACGGTGTTGGTGTGGCCAGTGAGAACTTTGAGCGTGGTGGCGGTTTGCGCATCCCAAATGCGTACGGTATTGTCAAGGCCGCCGCTGATCAGCCGCTGGTCAGCGGCGGCAAAAGCCACGGTTTTGAGCATGCCCGCCGAGCCTGGCAGTGTTTTAAGCAGGGTGCCTTGGCTGAGGTTCCACAACTTTAGGGTGCCGTCTTCACTGGCACTGGCGATTAAGTTACCACCGTGGCCGAGGGCGATCGCATTCACATCTCGCAAATGGCCCTTGAGGGTATAGCGCAGCGAGCCGTCGCCCAGCTGCCAAATTTTTACGGTCGCATCGTCGCCACAGCTGACCAGCAGCAGCCCGCGCCGATCAATGGCCACGGCGTTAACGCCCCGAACATGCCCTTTGAGGGTGTGGAGCAAGTCTCCCGTCTGCCAGTTCCAAATGCGAACGCTGTCATCTAGGCTGCCGCTGGCTAGCAAGGGCTGTTGGGTGCTAAACGCAAGGGCAGTAACCCACGACTGGTGCCCCTTCAAGGCAGCAACGAGCTGCCAGCCCAGGCCAGAACTTGGCGGCTGCGAGCTAGGCGGTCGCGAGCTGGGGCCGTTGCTGATAGGCGGGCGGCTCACGGACTGCGGTGGGCCAGAGGCAGGTTTGCCAGAAATCGGCCCCGGCTGAGGACTGGGATTAGGGTCAGCCAGGGGAACCTGGGGCTCAGCCATAGAAGGCAGCGAGGTAGTGGGCATGACCAGGCCAGCTGACTGACCTGGTCTGCTGAGGGGGGGGCGATCGATGCCGGTGAATAGGCTTTGACCAGACTGATTTGAAACCCAGCCGGGCACCGCACCCTCGATTTTGGGCAGGCGTCGCAGGTCATCCAGCACGTCTTGGGCGGTTTGGTAACGCTCGCTAACCAAATCTCTAGTCATGTAGTTAAGCACCTCCGCCAGGCCGGGGTGAATGGTGCGCCCCTGCTTTTGCAGGTGCTCTTGCCAGAGCCAGCGGCCCTCCTGGGGGCTGTATAAGTCTTCTGGCTTGCGGCCGGTCAGCAGATGTAGGCAGGTGGCCCCCAGGCTATAGAGGTCACTGGAGGGGTAAGCCTGGCCGCTGCGCAGTTGTTCGATGGGGGCATAGCCTTCGGTGCCAATGCGTGTGCCTGGCTCGTAGCGAATCGCTTCGCTAAACTGTTTAGCCACGCCAAAATCGATTAGCACGAGCTTTTGGTCAATTTTGCGGCGAATGATATTCGACGGGGTAATGTCTCGGTGAATGACGCCGTGCTCGTGGATGAAGTGCAGCACCGGCAGCAGATCTTCTAGCAGCTGGCGCAGACTGCCTTCGCTATAGGCCGCTTGAGCAGCAATCTCTTGATACAGGGTGCGCCCCTGAATCATCTGCTGCACCAGGTAGAGATACTTATTTTGCTCAAAGTAGGCCAACAGCGTGGGAATTTGGGGGTGCTCCCCCAGTTCGTGCAGCCGCACCGCTTCCTGCTCGAACAGCTGGACGGCCTTTAGAAATGACTTGGTGCCCTGAGTTTGAGGGGCAAACTGCTTGATCACACAGCGGGTATTGAGGCGATCGGCATCGAGGGCGAAGTAGGTGCGCCCAAAGCCGCCCCGGCCAATTAGCTTCAGGGGACGGTAGCGGCCCCGGAGACGGTGCTCCAAGGGGCTGCCACAGGTGGGGCAAACCGCGGCCAGGGTAGCGTGATTAGGCTGGGCGCAGTGGGGATTGAGGCAGCAGATCATCACAACAGTGAACCCAGGGAGCGGAGGCATAGCTTCTGCTTATGCTTACTTCCATTTAACCCGCAATCGGTCGGAGAGGGGGATTTTGCCCCGCTCGCTAAGGCACAGCGTGGCACTGTACAACCAGGGAGAGGCAGAATAACGACGCTGCGTAATTCCTAGGCCAAACAAAAGCCGTAGGGAGACTTAAGGGCGATCGCAGTCTCACCCGCCTTTTTACTGCGGTGCTAGCGCGTTCGATGTTCCGTTGAGTCGCAAGGTCGACGCTATATTTCGTAATAATTGGGCGATCGCACCAATCGGCCCAAACCCGTGCGGTATGGTGAAGAACAGCTGTTACTGAGCAATCCACCCCCGTCCCTATGACCCTGGCCCCGCCTCCCCACAACAAAGCCAAAGCCCTTCGCCCAGGGGCCACCCGCCCCGCCAAAGAACTCTGTAGCGAGTGCGGCTTTTGCGATACCTACTACATTCACTACGTCAAAGAGGCCTGCGCCTTTCTCAATCAGCAGTTCCCGACGCTAGAGCAGCAGACCCACGGGCGCAGCCGCGATCTGGAGGCTGAGAACGATGTCTACTTTGGCGTGCACCAGGACATGATGGCTGCCCGCAAGCAGCAGCCGATCGAGGGGGCGCAGTGGACCGGCATCGTCAGCACCATCGCGATTGAAATGCTGACCAAAGGGCTGGTGGAAGGGGTGGTGTGCGTTCAGAATACGGAGAGCGATCGCTTTCAGCCCCAGCCCGTGCTGGCTACCACTCCTGAAGAGATCCTGGCGGCGCGGGTCAATAAGCCCACCCTGTCGCCCAACCTGTCAGTGTTAGAACAGGTGGAGCGATCGGGCATGAAGCGCCTGCTAGTGATTGGCGTCGGCTGCCAGATCCAAGCGCTGCGAGCGGTTGAAAAGCAGCTTGGTCTAGAGCAGCTCTACGTGCTGGGCACCCCCTGTGTCGATAACGTCAGCCGCGCCGGGCTACAGAAGTTTCTCGAAACCACCAGCCGATCGCCCGACACGGTAGTCCACTACGAATTCATGCAGGATTTTCGGGTGCACTTCAAGCATGAAGATGGCTCTACCGAAACGGTGCCCTTCTTTGGCCTCAAGACCAACCAGCTCAAAGATGTGTTTGCCCCCTCCTGCATGAGCTGTTTTGACTATGTGAACGGCTTGGCTGATTTGGTCGTGGGTTACATGGGTGCCCCCTTTGGCTGGCAGTGGATCGTGGTGCGCAACGATCGCGGCCAGGCCATGCTCGACACCGTTATGGATCAGCTCGATACCCAGCCGGTGGCATCTGAGGGCGATCGCAAAGCCGCCGTACAGCAGAGCATCCCCGCCTACGATAAAGCCGTTACCCTGCCCATGTGGGCCGCTAAGCTCATGGGTGTCGTGATCGAGCGCATCGGCCCCAAGGGGCTAGAGTACGCCCGCTTTTCGATCGATTCTCACTTCACCCGCAACTACCTGTACGTCAAGCGCAACTATCCACAAAAGCTAGCTGCCCACGTACCCGAGTTTGCCAAGCGCATCGTCAGCCAATATAAGCTGCCCGACTAGCTCAGAGACAAGAAAAGGGCGGCGCGATCATCGCGCCGCCCTTTTGGTAAAGCCCCCTCAGCTAGAGAGAACTATCTACACCACGCTGTGGCCCTGCGTCAGCCAGGTTTGTAGCTCCGCAGGAGCCTGGGTTTGGGCCAAGATTGCCTTGAGCTGTTCACCGTCGAGCACCTCTGTCTCAAGCAGCGTTTGAGTAGCCGACTCCAAAAGCCCCCGATTGAGCTGAAGGATAGCCATCGCCACGGCACGAGCACCGTCGAGCAGCAGCTTCACCTGGCGATCGATCTCGGCAGCCACTTCGGGGCTAGTCACCCGCCTGTCGCTCCCCCCATTCAAAAACTGAGCCGAGGCTTTAGCAAAGGCCACGGGGCCAAGGCTGGCGCTCATACCGTACTCGGTCACCGCCTTCTCGGCCAGGTCTGTAGCTTTCTGAATATCGTCGCTGGCTCCGGTTGAAACCTTACCAAAGACAATTTCTTCAGCGGCGCGCCCCCCGAGCAGAGTGGCGAGCTGCCCCCGCAGTTCGTCTTCGAGCATCAAGAAGCGGTCGTTTTCGGGCATCTGGAGCGTATAGCCCAGCGCCCCCAGCCCTCTGGGAACAATGGAAATTTTGGTTACTCGGTTGCCGCCCGGCATCAGTGCCCCTACTAGGGCATGGCCCACTTCGTGGTAAGCCACCGTCTGCCGCTCCATCGGGGTCAGCACTCTAGACCGCTTCTCTAGCCCGGCAATCACCCGCTCGATCGCCTCCATAAAATCAGCCATCAGCACCGCTTGACGATTGTGGCGGGCGGCCATCAGCGCCGCTTCGTTAACCAAGTTAGCCAGATCAGCTCCAGCAAAACCAGCGGTTTGGCCAGCGATTTCTGCTAGGTTCACGTCTTCGCCAAGGGCTACACCCTGACCGTGAACCTGCAAAATCTCTAACCTGCCGCTCTTGTCGGGGCGATCGACCAGCACTTGACGGTCAAAGCGTCCTGGGCGGCGTAGGGCCGGGTCTAAGGTTTCGGGGCGGTTGGTGGCAGCAATTACAATCACGCCGTCATTGCCGTCAAAGCCATCCATCTCCGTGAGCAGCTGATTTAGGGTTTGCTCACGCTCGTCATTGCCGCCCACGGGGTTGCCGCCACGGGTTTTACCGACCGCATCTAGCTCGTCAATGAACACAATGCAGGGGGCCTGCCGCTTGGCCTTGTTGAACAAGTCGCGCACCCGCGAAGCACCCACCCCCACGAACATTTCTACAAACTCCGAGCCTGCCATGCTCAAGAAAGGCACCCTGGCTTCGCCAGCAACGGCTTTAGCCAGCAGCGTTTTGCCGGTGCCCGGAGGCCCCACCAGCAACACCCCCTTAGGAATTTTCGCTCCTAGCTTGCGATACTTGTCGCCGTTGGCCAAAAAATCGACCACCTCTTGTAGTTCCTGCTTGGCCTCGTCTACCCCAGCCACATCGGCAAAGGTGACGCCAGTCTTGCTCTTGCCATAGCTGCGGGCCTTGCTCTTGCCCATGCCCACAGCGGTGCCAACACCGCCACCTACGCTGCTAAATTTTGCGGCTAGGGCCAAGGCTCCAACCAGCAGGCCTGACGAAATAATCAACCCTGCGATGCTCGCTGGCGGTAGAGGCTCGGGAGCGAGCGCAACTGGCACCCCCTGGCTTTTAAGCTTGCTAATCACCTCATCCGTAGACCCAATCGGTTGCGTAGTGTAGCGCCGACCGCCAAATTTAGGGCCAAATTCAGGCTTGAGGGTATAGTCAATGCGTTCGGCTTTGCCGTCTCGGCGAGAATCGCGCCCGACTGTCACCCGCTGCACCTGGGCATTGTTGACCTGCTCTACAAAAGTGCTGTAGGCCGACTGCAAGGGAGTTTCCGTTTTCATGGGGCAAGTCCTATAGGGGCGAATTCAACGGTGCGAGGTGCTGGGAAAGCTCCCCACCGCCTGCTCACTTCCTTGATTCTGAGGCACCTAACCACCACTGCCCCAGAGGGGAAAACGCCCGAAGTCAGGTGTAGTTACCGAAGGGCCAAACGCCAGCTATACGGCGCTTACGACCTTGTTCGGATGATTGCCGTACTCTCAACCCAAACTAGCCCTGTGGGGTGAGGGTTAGACATTCTCTATCTCTCCATCACGGTTGACGCCGTTCAACTTATAGAAGGCCTGCGTTACCTAAAAAAGGCTGGAAGCTAGAACCACCCCCGCGCCAGGAACCCGGCGACCTCAGCGCCGGTCTCGAAAGCTGTACCCCTAGCTAACCCTGGCTGAGATTGCCGGTCTAAACACTGCCATCTAAGTATTTAGCTAGTGTCGGCATAAAAAAGTTACTGAAATCTGATTAAGTATCGAAAAAATACTCAGTACACAATATGAAGTTCTTACTAAGATAGAA
>JANPIO010000105.1:0-14601 GCA_031425055.1 Phormidium sp. VAR_61_metabat_6 | reverse complement strand
GTAGGTCAGCCAGTTGGTGCCGTCCCAGTACTGAAGAGGAGGGCCATAGTCTGCTCCAGTCGCGGTGCCGTTGGCAAGGCTGAGGGTGACCTGCTGGTTGGCGACTCCCCCCACGGAGAAGACCGCATAGGGCGAAGCTTCATTGACCGTGGGGCTACTGACGGTTAGGGAAAGATTACCGTCTTGAATGGTGCCAATGCCGACGGCATTTTTTGTGCCGCCACTGGTGTATGTAGCCGTTAGTGAAAAGGTTTCGGCGGCTTCAACTAGGGAGTCAGCGGTAATACTAGTGCGAATCTGAAAGTTGCCTCCCGCAGGAATGGTGATATTACCTGCGGTGTACAGTAGCCAAGTCGTCCCGCTATCCAAGGAGTATTCCAGGCCACCATTGCTAAAGTCTTCGCCGTTGTTGAGCACACCATCTGTTTCTGCTGTGGCTGGGTTTGCCCCCGAACCAGCTGTCGCGAGAGAGACGGTTTGCCCAGCAACGCCTGTGACCGTGAAGATGGCATAGGGGTTAGTGCCTTCAGTGACGGTGGGGCCGGTCACTGTGAGCGAGCGGTCATCGTCTAGGGCGGTCGTTATCGTATCTGGAACACCGCCAGTTACGGTACCGAGGAATTTGGTTCCAGTCCCGTTATCGACGATGGTGGCACTGCCGGTGCTAGTAGCTGTGGCTCCGGTAATGATGTCGGCTTTTAGGGTAAAGGTTTCTGGCCCTTCGTAGAGAGTATCGGCTTCGCTGCCAATGTTTACCCTGACATAGACGGCTCCCAGGCCAGCAGTGCCGGGGATGACGGGGACGGAGTAGTCATTGTCCCCGGTGCTGTAGCTTGACCAGGTGGTGCCATCGTAGGAGTACTCCAGCGTGAAGCCGGCGATGGTTGCATCTTGATCGGCAACGGATGCTGTATTGCCCAAAGTGAGAAAAAGGTTTTGCCCAATGGTGCCGGTAACTGTGAAGAGGGCATAAGGAGATGCTTCGTTCACTGGCGTGGCGGCTACCACGGTGACACTCAAATCACTGTCTAGATTAGTAGTGTCCGTATCGGGGATTCCGCCAGTTACGGTGCCTGGGTATTTCACCCCGGTGCCGTCATCGACAATGGTGCCAAGGCCTTGGGTAGTAGTGCCGCCGGTGTTGGTGGCGGTTAGGCCAAAGTTCTCTGCCCCTTCATAGACTGCGTCGGGAAGAATCGCAGTGCGCACCAGCAAGGTGCCCCCCGCCGGCAGTTGAATCAAAGTATTGGCGGTGTAGGCTACCCAAGCTGTGCCGTTCCAGTAGGCTAGGCTAGGGCCGTAGTCAATTCCGCCGCCGGTGGCGGTGCCGTTGGTGGAGCTGATGGTGACCCACTGATTAGCGGCCCCGCCTACTTCAAAAATGGTGTAGGGCGACGCCTCGTTGACGGTGGGGCTGCTAACAGTAAGGGGACGGTCATCATCTTTGGTGGCTGCGCCGTCAGTTGTGCCATCGCTGACCCCGCTGTTGTTGAAGGTGAGACCGGTGCTGTTGTCTGCGATCGCAGTCGTACCCACCGCAGCCGTACCCGCTCTATTGGTAGCCGTCAGGGTAAAGGTTTCTGACCCCTCAAAAACTGCATCGTCGAGAATTGCGGTGCGAACAAAGAGCAGCCCATCGTGATTGGCAGCCCCACCGGGCAGAGTATTGGGAATGGCCGCTGGGGTGCCGGCATACTCAACCCAGGCACTGCCATTCCAATATTCGAGGTTGGGGGAGAAATCGCTGCCCTGGGTAGCCGTTCCTGCGGCGAGGGTAAGGCTAACCAACTGGCTGGGGGCACCATCCACTGTAAATACGGCGTAGGGTGAGCCTTCGTTTACTGTAGGGCTGGTCACCATGAGCGCCCGATCGTCTGGGTTGACGGTGATGGGAATGGTATTGATGGCCTGTAGCCCCAACCCATCGGTAGCGGTAACGGTGAGGGCATCAGCGCCATTAAAGGATGGGTTGCCCTGATAGCTTAGGGTAGCCAGAGCGAGGTTGATCTGCTCTTGGCTACCTGACAGGGTGAGGGTGGTAGAACCGTTAGCCCCGCTAGAAATTGCGGCTCCATTGAGATTGCCAATATTCAACTGGCCATTGGCAACCGCTAGTTGAACGCTGGCGAGTTCACTGAGAATGGTCTGCCCAACCGCATTTTCAGGGTCGCTGACGGAGATGGAGGCGATCGCAAGGCTGGTGTTTTCAGCAGCCGTTAGCAGGGCCGGAACCGTGTTGATCGGCGCATCATTCGCCCCATTGACTGTGATGGTGAGGCTGGTGGTCTGGGTGCCGCCAGCGGTGTCTCTCACTTCGTAGGTGAAGGTGTCGGCGACGCTCTGCCCAACTGCCAAAGCGTTGACGGTGGTGTTGCCGTTGTTGACGGTGTAGCTGTAGCTGCCGTCGGGGTTAATGACGAGGGTGCCGTAGGTGCCGACCACATTGGTGTTGGCCGCAACAGCGGTGGTCGGAGCGCCAGAGCCCGCAATAATTCTCGCAACGATCTTGGTGTCACCGGCATCTTTGTCGGTGTCGTTGAGCAGCACATTGCCGCTGGGGTCAAAGCCAGAGACATTGTTGCTGGTGCCCCCCGCCTCGGTGGCGGTGGCGGCATCGGCTACGGCCACCGGGTTGTCGTTTGCCCCCTGAATGGTGACGGTTAGCGTCGTGACATCGGTTTGACCGCCGCTATTCGCCAGCCGATAGAAGAACTTTTCTGTCAGCGTATTGCCACTGGTTCGTAGCGCTTCAACCGTCGGGTTGTTGTTGTTGGCGGCATAGCTATAGCTACCGGTAGAACTGATCGTGAGAGTTCCATACTGGCCAGCGATGGTCGTGCCTGTAGCAACGCTAGTTTCTGTGCTGGTGGTAGATGCCCAAGCTGTGAGAACAGAAAGCCCGGTACCCGTGTCAGCGACGTTTCCGGCGCTGCCGGTTCCCAGTATCACATTGCCAGCAGGGTTGCTCCCTGCTGTTGCGTTGGCAGTACCCCCTGACTCAACGGCGATAACGCTATCGGCTACCGCCGTAGGAGGCGTCGATTGAACTTGAACGGTGATAGTTCAAGTTGCCGAACCGGGTGCCCCAGCGGCATCCTGCATGGTGTAGTTAAAGTTGTCGGCGTAGTTGCCTGCGGCCAAACCGCTATTGGGGGTGTAGGTGTAGTCGCCAGTGGCGGCATTGAGGTTTAAGGTGCCGTACTTACCGATCAGGTTGACCGTTCCGCTCAGGCTGTTGGTAAAACTGAGGGCAGGCGTAGTAGAACTGACCGTCAGCGCTGACCCATCGACGGTAATCGTGCCGTTGGTGTTGTTGACTGCGGTGACATTGCGAGCAAAGGGATTGCCGCTGGAGTCGGTGCCTGTGACCACCATGCCTACGGCGATCGTGCCATTCACCCCGCTAACACTGATGATGTTACTGCCGGATGAAGCGAAGGACTGGAGCGTGGCAGTGTCTTGGCTACCGGTACCACCTGAATTTGTCGTAAACCGTACCAGCGTACCGTTGGTTAGCGATGTGACAGTCCCTCCCCCTGAAAGGGTTACGGTTGTGCCGCTAATAGAAAGGACTTGAATGTTGTTATTTGATGCGTCTTTGAGGTTGGTTGTTGAACTGTCAATCAATACATAGTCATTTGTTGTAATGCCAGCGACGCTATTCAGCGTAATGGTTGTGATAGTGCTCGATGAGCTGCCGTTGGCGGAGGCGCGGGTGCCTTGAATTGCCTTGGTTTCGCCATTGCCATCGACATCGGTGTCGTTGGTGAGAATGTTGCCACTGATGACTTTTGATGGCAGGGCGGCGGCGGTACCGGTGACGATATTAAAGTCGTTGACAGCAGTGGGAACATCGTTGGCACCCTGAACTGTCACTGTCAGGGTGCTAGTGGATGCTGCCCCCACCGCATCTCTGACGGTGTAGGTGAAGGTTTCGGTCAGGGTGTTGCTGCTGAGCCGCAGCGCCTGCACGGTGGCGTTGCTGTTGTCGACGGTGTAGATGTAGCTGCCATCGGCCCCGATCGCAAGGCTGCCATACTGCCCATTCACCGTCGCTGGGCTAGAGCCCGACGTGCTGCCTGCCGCTGGGGTGCCCGTAGAATTGGCCGCCGCATTGAAAACCGACGTGACCGTTTTGGTGTCGCCCGCATCGACATCGGTATCGTTGGTCAAGACATTGCCGCTGGGGTTTATACCCGCTGTGCCGTTGTTCGAGCCCCCGGCCTCGGTAGCCGTAGCCGTATCGGATATGGCCACTGGGGCATCGTTAACCGGGGTGACATTGAAGGTGATGGTGTTGGGCGTAGGGTCGAGACTGATGCCGCCGCTGGCTGTGCCACCGTTGTCGCGCACCTGGAAGGTGAAATTGGCGTAGCTGGTGCCACTGCCATTGGCTGCTGGGGTATAGACCAGCAGGGGAATTTGGGCGGCAGTAATCTCAGTGCCAGCGGCGACGGGAACCCCATTGAGCGTCAGGGTACCGGCGGTAGGTAGCGTAGTGATGACAACGCTCTGCAAGCTATGGGCTGGGCTGTCGTTAGGATCGGTAAAGCCAAAACTGCTAGCGGCAAAGGTGTAGGTGCCGTCTTCGTTGAGGGTGACAGTTTTGTTGGCCCCATCGGGCGCGTCGTTGACCGGGGTGATGCTAATAGACAGGGTAGCGGTGGTAGTCAGTACACCGTCAGACACGGTATAGGTGACGAGCGGTACGGGACCCGCATAGTTAGGGGCGGGCTGGAAGCTATAGGCTCCATCGCGGCTAACGATCAGGGTACCGCTGGCCAGATTGAGGGTGCGGGAGGGGGTTCCAGCATCCAAGGTATAGGTGGTGCCTGAAACAACGAATTGAGTGACCCGCAGCACGTCGTTGTTGGCGTCGGTATCGTTGGCTAATAGATTGCCGGTGGCCGGCAGGGCAGTGTCTTCTAAAACAGTGGCGATATCGTTAGCGGCGATCGGCGGCAGCGGGGGCTGAAACCCAAAAATATCCTGCCAGCTGCTACTGGTGGTGTAGGGGCCGCCGCCAATGTCGCCGTTGACGGCGTTGAGGCTATTGGAGGCGGTTAAACCAGCGGCGTAAATTTTGGTTGGATCGCTAGGCCACTGGGGAATTTCTTTGTAAACTGATGAGGGGTTGCCGCTGTTATAGGTGTTAGCAACTAAACTACGAAACGCATTTAATTGGGCTAGGGTAAAGCTAAAAACATAGTAGTTTTCCTTGGCACTATCCCCATCGACATTGAGCTCAACGACACCATCTGAGCCAACCCTTACCGCTGGCCCATACACTTTAAAGTTGGATGGATTAGTTGAGCCCCCTGTTTTTAAGCTGTAGTAAGTACCGCTATTAGCGGCAGGTATAACCGTATTATTTGGGCGGGTATTGGCATCAGCCGTTACATTTTTAAAGATAGGAATAAAATCGTATTCGAGGACGGCATAACCATTGGTGACATTGCCCGCGTTCACTTGAATCGTGAGGTCAGGGCTGCCATCTCCATCCACATCGACAAAGATGCCCATCAGGGCTTTGAAGTCGCCCGACTGAGGTTCCGCCAGCACTTTAAAGGCAATAGTGGTGCCATCAGCCTGGATCTGCAAATAGGGTGTAGTGCTACTGCCGACTAAGTCAGAGGCGTTAGCTGTCCAGGTGCCGTCGGAAATGGCTTTGTTGGGGTCGCCAGTTCGGGCCAAATTTTTCCATAGGGGAGATGCCGGATCAAAGGCGATCGCCTGCTCAACCTGCAAGTCTTGCCCATCTAAGCTAATGACATTGATATCATCCTCAGCCTGCAAAGAAGCCAGTTGGTTAGCGTTTAAGCCAATGCCTTGAACCAGCGCAGAAAAGATCGCCCCTTCATCTCCGGCACTGTCAGTGCCACCATTGATCTGATTGTCAAAACTGTGGCCTAACTCTTCTAGCAGCACCGACTGAATCTGTTCGGCGGCGGCGGCGCTCAGCCAATCGCCATTGAGATAGACGGTAGGCTGCCCAGTAGTGCCGATCGCACTATAGGCCCCTAGGGCACCGTTTAGCTCAGTGCCGCTGCGAATTTCTAGGCGAGTAGAGTAGTTGCCATCGAGAACGTGCTGCTTTAGGTCGAGGGCATTGCTAGCCCAGCTGCTAGAGTCGAGAGTTGCCCCAAAGGGAACCGCCGCCTGGGCCAAAAAATCGTCTTGCTGGAACCAATCGACTAGGCGATCGCGGACGGCTTCGGCGATCGGAACCAGAAGGTTTGTATAATCTGGTGCAATATCCACCAAATTAAAGATTGACTTATGAGGCAAAGGCATGTACGTAGACAGCAAGAGCTGAGTGCAAGGGCCTGCTCAGAGTTCCCACAGCGATGCTTTCCTAACTGGAGTTTAGACTAAGCACCTAGAAAAAAGCGGTCTGGGTAATGCCCAGGCCGCTTTTTAGCCGAAGCTGAGAAAGCACAACCCCTCTCGGCCACCAACTTCTATCCTCGTCTTTTTCCCTCCACTCCCATTCCCAAGCATAAATTGAAATTTAATCACAATTTGATCATAAACAAAATACGCTTGGTGTATGCTTTAGCCTAGGCTGGTCAGGTTTGGCCCGCTAGCTTTGCTGTCAACAGACAGGCTGTCAAAGACACCTGTTCAGGCAGGGTGTTACGCTGAAATGTTGTCCATCAGCGCCCCAACGCCAGCATGCTCGACCTGTTGCTCATGGCCGGCTTAGGATTTTTAGGCAGTTTTGGCCACTGCTTAGGCATGTGCGGCCCCATTACCGTAGCCTTTTCGCTATCGCAGCCAGCCGGCGATCGCGATCGCTGGCAGCAGGTTAAGTTTCACCTACTGCTCAACCTGGGGCGGCTAGTGAGCTACGCCCTAGTGGGCCTCATGATTGGGGCGCTGGGGTCGGTGCTGGTGGCCAGCGGGCAAATGGCGGGCATCGGCAGCCCCCTGCGGCGGGGGGTGGCTTTGGCGACCGGACTGCTGCTGATCTGGTTTGGGCTAGCCCAAATCAGCCCTGGTCAGGTGCCCCAAGTGCCGCTGCTCAACCCCATGGCCCAGGCGAACTGGCACGGTCGGCTGAGTCGCGCCATGCAGGCCCTCTCCCTCAATCCCCAGCGGTGGACGCCGCTGCTGCTAGGGTTAACCTGGGGGCTGATGCCCTGCGGATTTTTGTATGCGGCCCAGCTCAAAGCAGCAGAAACGACTGACTTCTGGCGAGGGGGAGCCACCATGCTAGCCTTTGGGGTGGGCACCCTACCGATGATGCTGGGCGTTGGGGTCTCGACGGCCTGGGTTAGCAGCGATCGCCGGGGGCAGCTGTTTCGCCTGGGCGGTTGGATTACCCTCCTGATTGGCCTGCTGACCTTGCTCCGGGGCAGCGACATGATCGACTTCACCGGCCACGGGGCGCTGGTGTGCCTGCTGCTGGCACTGATCGCTCGTCCCCTCAGCCGTCTCTGGCCAGCGTTGCTGGTCTATCGTCGCACCCTGGGAGTGGGGGCCTTTGTGCTCTCGGTGGCCCATGTCGCCCACATGGTCACCATGGGGTGGAATCTGGCTGCTTTGCCGTTTCTCTTGCCGACTCTGCAAGTAGGCGGCTGGACGGGCATTGTCGCCCTGGGGCTGATGGTGCCCCTGGCCCTGACTAGCTTTAATCGGGCGCAAATTCGCCTGGGCCACCACTGGCGACGGCTCCATCTGCTCAGCATCCCCATTTTTGGGTTAGCCGTGACCCATACGCTGCTCTTGGGTTCGAGCTATTTGGGTGGGTTTGAGCGCTCTACCCGCCACTGGTTGGCCGTCGTGGCCCTGGTGGGGCTGGCGCTGCTGGCGCTGCTGTTGCGCTGGCGGCAGTTTTGGTCGCTGTTGTCTCTGGAGAAATACTATGCGCCTGCCAAGTCTTAGCCTGATGGCCGGGCTACTAATCGGCAGCCTGACTGCACTGCCTGCCCAGGCCCACAAGACTGAACTATCGGGCGATGTTGCGGGTACCTGGCACCTGGAGCCCAACCACAGCCCCAAAGCTGGAGAACCAGCGCGAGTCTGGGTCGCCCTCACTCAGCAGGGTGGACAGGTGGTTCCGTTAGAGCAGTGTGACTGCACCCTCGCGGTCTATGCCACTAATCAGCCCGATGCCGCGCCGGTTGTGCAGCCCACCCTGCAAGCCATGTCGCCTGAGCGGTTTCAAAATATTCCTGGAGCCGAGATCACGTTTCCTGCCCTGGGGGAATACCGCCTAGTGCTTACCGGTCGCCCCCAGGCCAATGCTACCTTTGCCCCCTTTGAACTCAGCTATATCACCGTTGTCGCTGAGGGTAGCCGTAGCCTGACCTCTACCCCAAGCCAGGAGGCTGCGCTTGAGGTGAGGCGTTCCCCGATCTGGATTGTGGGCGGAGGAATCATCGTTGCGATCGCGGCCTTAGCAGCAGTGTTCAACCCAAGGCAATCGCCGCGCTGAGTGCCGAGGAGTGAGGACGAATGACCCACGCCCACTCTTGGCAAAGATGCTATATCACCGCCTCGAGAACCCCATGTTGGTGGTGTTCCCACGAATCTTGGAGCTGTCATGAGCATGGCTTGCGCCGAAGGAATTTGCCGCTGCAAGCCATGCTGGTCGACATCAAAGTACCGTTAGTCGGCTATTCTTCTTCGGTGTATTCTTCCTCAGATTCCTCTTCGGTGTACTCTTCCTCAGACTCCTCTTCTTCCTCAGAATACTCCTCTTCCTCAGACTCCTCTTCGGTGTACTCTTCCTCAGACTCCGCTTCGGATTCTTCCTCTCCGGACTCGTCTTCTTCAGTCTCCGCTTCGTCGCTGCTGCCGTAGCCAAAACCGTAGGATTCATCGACGGCGTACTCTTGGCAGAGGGCGTCTAGCTCGGCGACAAACTCGGTGCCGTCTTCAACGCTGAGATCAAAGTTGAGGATGTTGAGCAAATAGGGGCTGCCGTCGTCTTCGTTATAGTCGTAGTCGAAGTAGTAGTCGTCTTCGCTTTCGACGTAGGTGAGGCAGAGGGCCGCGATCGCATCGGTAAAGCCCTCGGGGTCTTCGGTGTGAATATAAAAGTCGTAGAGCAGCAGTGAGCAGTCGTCGGCAAAGAAGGACTCGTCCTCCTCCCAAACTTCGGTGCTAAAGTCAAGCTCGCTCAGGGATTTGATAATCCAGGAGTCGTGGCCGTTGTAGTCGTCGTGGATGACGTAGTCGTAGGGAATGTAGCAGTAGCCGCGATCGCCCCACTCTGGCCCCCAGGAGTTGCGCACAATAAAAAAGCGGTCTTTGTCAGAGTAGCCGACGCAGAGCATGGCGTGCCAGCCGTGGGTTTCTCGCACGTTGTCGGAGCGCTTGGGCTGGGGCACGCGGCCTTTGTTGCGGGTGGCCTCGTCAAACGACTCGAAGGTGTTGAGGGCAAAGGCGATCGGGTAGCCCTCAGCTAATGTATGCCGCCAGAGGTCTAGGTCGGTGTCGATGGTCTCGGCTTCAATAATTTTGAAGTTGGCGGCGTGGTCGTAGGCCCCGGTGTCAGGCTCGGTAAAGATCAATTCTTCGTCGTTGGGCCAGAGTTCTTCAGCGCAGGCCCCGTGCTGCATCAGCGTTTCGATCGCACAATACATCTGGGTGCCAGCGTCTTCGTTGTGGCTGCCGGTCTGCGATCGCGCGTTGTAGTAGACAAACAACCGGCTGACATCGGCGGCATCGCCCAGGTCGCGCTTAGCCAGATATTCGTAGGCCCCCACAAAGGCATTGGCCACGCAGCTGTTGCCCACCTGGGCCTCAACCTCGGACATGTGATGGCGCAGATCGACCCGGCCCGGCAGTTCCTCTTTGCCAAACCGACCAATTTGGTGATGCTTAACGTTGTCTGGCTTTTGCCCCGGCTGATAACCGCCAATGCGAAACTTACGGTTCTGCGTAAACATGTCTGACCTTGAGGAATAGCTCCCCAATCGTTCCCTTTGCGCCCCTAGCGATCGCAGCCTGGACTCTAATGTTGCACTACCGTTAAAGAACGGTAAAGCCGTTTGAAACGGAGCTTGCGGCAGCTTAGTCGCCTGCCTGCCCCACCGCCCGCCGGCCCAAGAAGCAGCCGCGATCGCCGCTGAACAGCAAGTTCCGGTTGAAAATCTGGTGTTGCTGAATTGAAGCGTGAATTTAGGTGAGGGCAAACGGCCGTTTGCCCCTACGAGAGACGTTGCAGTTTGATTTATACCTGTATTCAGCAACGCCGAAAATCTCCCTTAAAACCGAGCTTCTAGCGCAATTGCAATGTTTTGCTACCTAGAGCAGACCTTCTAGGGCAGCCGCTGACGGTCATCTCTACCCCAGCATGCCCCTTGCCCCAACAGCAAAACGCTACCTTGAGTCTTATAGACCGTACCGATAGGCTGCGCCCCTAACCATGCAAGCATTTGACAAACTGCCCCGTTGGCTGGTGTGGGAAATCGCCCTGCCCTTAACCGTTTTGAACATCTGGCTGTTTTACAAGGTGTTTCAGACCTTTCAAGTGCTGTTTACGATGCTGATCGCGGCCACGCTGCTGTCGTTTTTGCTGAGCTATCCCATTGAGCAGCTCGAAAAGCGCGGCATAAAACCCGGTGTCAGTATTGCGCTAATTTTGCTCTTGACGGGCGGGCTAGTGGGGATTTTGGGGTTTACCTTAGTGCCAGCCCTGCTATTGCAGTTGGGAGATTTGGGAACCCGCCTGCCGGGGTGGCTAGAGTCGGGCAATGAGCAGTTTCAGGCGCTAGACGCCTGGCTGGTGGTTCAACATATTCCTTTAAATGTCACGGCGCTGACAACCCAGCTGGCGCAGATGCTGCCCGATGAGGTGGCCCAGCTGCCCGATCAACTGCTTGAAGTCTTTGTTGGCGTGGCCGATAGCATTTTGGAATTGTTGATTACGACTGTGCTGACGCTCTATCTGCTGCTGCATGGGCATGAGTTTTGGAGCGGTCTGCTGCGCTGGCTACCGGGCAATTTTGGCGACCAGATTCGGCTGGCGTTTCAGGAAAAATTTAAGAACTATTTTGTGGGGCAGGCCACGATCGCCCTGCTCATGGTCACCAGTCTCACAACCGTCTTCTTTCTGCTTCACATTCCCTACTGGCTGGTGTTTGGCATTGGCATTGGTCTGCTGGCGCTGATTCCGTTTGGCGATTTTGTGGGCATCTTTACGGCTGCCGTAATCGTGAGTCTTAACAGCGCTCTGCTGGGGGGAGAGCTGGTGGTGGTGGCCCTGCTGGTCGATCAGGTGATTGACAATGCCGTTGCCCCGCGAATTCTCGGTGATCTCGTGGGGCTAAACCCGGTGTGGATTTTGGTGCTGCTGCTAATTGGCTCGCAGGTGGCGGGGGTGTTGGGGTTGCTGCTGGCTGTGCCGCTGGCGGGGGCAATCAAGCGAATTTTTGAGGAGATTTATCAACCTTCTGGGCAACCCAGAGGAGTTAACCCAATCGGTTGAGCTGGGGTGGGATGGGGCGATCGCAGCCAGCCCTGTCCGCTACCCCTCGACAGAGCGAGATCTAGCCCGCTCTAGCCAGGCGAACAGCGCGTCAAGCTGGGTGGTGGTAATAAACCCATACTGCCAGAGAATCATCGGCAGCTGAGTGGCGGAGTCGTGGTGGTGAAAGGCGGTGGCCACTTCTTCGTTGGATACCCCAAACTCGGTTTGCACAAAGTTAACCAGCCGACTGATCAGTGGTGAGGTCATAGCAAATTTTCCTGATGTGAGGGAGCGTTGGTGCTGCCGGGCAGTCGCGGTGCGCTAGCCAGGGCAAGTCAATTTGACAGGCTAATTTGAAGGCAAAGCCTAAACAGCGGTTGTGGCAATCCTGTGTCGCTGGCGTTTCAGCCCGGTTGCATGGGCCAAATCAATCGCTCTGTCACAGTCATGCCACTGTAACGACATACCCAGCGCCTAACCTAGAATCTATGGGTAGAAATCAATGGTATTGATAGTATGGTTCAGTCTGTTCGAGCAGCGATAACTACCATTCCCCTGGCGGTGGGACAGACTGGCTGGTGCAGCGTTTCATGCCTGCAACGGCACATACTTGAGGACGACCAACTGAATTAGAGTCACCGCCCAGTGGTAATTTTGCCCTGCTGCTCGCCAAGCTCCATCGTCTATAATTGGCCCGACTATAGCCGCGAGCGCGTCGTTACCACCCGCTGCCCCAGGGCATTCTTGAGGTCACCTATGCTCACCGGATTATTTACCGCTAGCATTGTTGCAGCGACGATGGTGCGATTAGCCGGGTCAATGTTGACGACGACCCTGCCCCAGCGAAAGCTAGCTTTCAACCCCTGTAATTGAGTCAGCCATGATCGAGTCCAGCTCTACCCCGCCCCCCCCCTCGGCCCCCACAGGCAAGGGCATTTTGCGTGAAACCGTTGAAACCCTCGGCCTCAGCGTGCTGCTGGCCCTGGGCATTCGCACCTTTGTGGCCGAGGCCCGCTACATTCCCTCAGGCTCTATGCTGCCTACCCTGGAGATCAACGATCGCCTGATTATCGACAAGGTGAGCTACGACTTTGGTGACCCTCAGCGCGGCGACATTGTAGTCTTTCGGCCCCCCGATGCTCTAGGCCAAAACGAAGCCTTCATCAAGCGGCTGATCGGCCTGCCGGGAGATGTGATTGAGGTCAAAAACGGCCAGCTCTACGTCAACGATGAGCCTCAGTCAGAACCCTACATTGCGGCCAAGCCCGATTACCAGTATGGGCCAGTGACGGTGCCTGACGATTCTTATCTGGTTTTAGGCGACAACCGCAATAAGAGCTTTGATTCCCACTACTGGGGCTTTTTGCCGGCTGATCATCTGATTGGCCGCGCCGTTTTCCGGTTTTGGCCCCCCGATCGCCTCGGCAATCTCGACTAAACCTCTATAGCTGCTGAAGCCGTTGCTCGATGCGGTTGAGGGTTCAGGGTCGGGAGTATAGGGTTTAAGGCCGATCGCGAGCCTGAGACTTTAAACCCTATACCCCACTCACTGGTCATCTTGAGTCTGTCAAACGACCAGGCTTTCTAATCGACTGACGGCGCGATCGACAATGTCCAAACTGGCCTGCCAAAATTTGGGTTGGCGAATGTCTTGCTGGAGGTGGCGCAGCACCACATCCTCGGCTGTCATGCTGCCGGTGTCGCGCAGCAGCTTGGTGTATAGGTCATTGAACTGAGCGCCGTAGTGGTCTTTTTGGGCGTAGATGCCCAGGCTAAACAGATAGCCAAACAGGTAGGGATAGTTGTAGAAGCCTAGCTCTGCGATCGAGAAGTGCAGCTTGCTGGCCCAAAACATATCGTCATAGCTGGCTAGGCTGTCTTCGTACCAGTGCTGCCAACTGTCGCGCATCATCGTCTTAAGGTGGTCGGCAATCACAAACCCCTGCTGGCGCGACTCAACCAGTTTTTGCTCAAAGGTGAACCGGGCTGGAATATTGAGCAAAAACGTGGCCGCAGCAGACCCTTCCTCCCAGGCAATTTTGAGCTTTTGCTCGGGGGTGCTGGCCTGCTCAAATAGGGCGTCGCGCACTAAGGTTTCGCCAAAGATGCTGGCGGTTTCGGCCAGGGTCATGGGGTAAAAGGTTTTGTAGCGGGGTAGATCCTGCATCACCCAGTTGTGCCAGGCGTGGCCCAGTTCGTGAGCCAGGGTGAGCACGTTGTTCATGCTGCCCTCAAAGGTCATGAAGATGCGCGGTTCTTTGGGCTCGGCAAAGCTAGTGCAATAGGCTCCGGTGGCTCGGTTGGGGGTTGGCTTTGCATCAATCCAGCCCTTTTCGGCCATCATCATGGCAAAGTCGCCCATAGCGGGGCTGAACTGGCGAAAGGCGTCAGCCACTAGTTCGATCGCCGCCTCAAAGGCAAACCCCCCGCTCTGGACTGCTGCCGGGGGTGGAGCAAACAAATCCCAGGGGGCCATGGGCTCGATTTTGAGCACTTTGCCCATCGCCGCTAGGGCGCGCTGGCCGAGGTCGCGCCGCTGATAGGTGGCCGCCATCATGGCGTTGAGGGTGGTGCGATCGATGCGGTTTTGGTGGCAGCTTTTGTCGAGGTAGTGCAGGCTGCGGTGATGCGATCGCTGTTTGGTTTCTTCCAGCCGCCAGCCGTTGATGGCGTTGAGAACGGTGGCCACTGTATCGGCCCGGCTCTCCCAGGCGGCGTTGACCCCGTGCCAGGCCTCGGAGCGCAGGGTGCGATCGGGGGAGCTGAGCAGGTTAAAGGCCTTGGCCAACCCAACGGTGTCACCCGCTACGGTGCATTGCAGGGTGCCCGATAGCTCGGTGTAAAGGTTGCCCCAGCCCTGCAGGCCGTTGACGGCTAGGCCGGTAATCAGCTTTTCTTCGGCTAGGCTGAGCAGTTGGTCGTTGAGCTGACGCTGGTGCAGCAGCGAGAAACTCAGCTCCTCGAGAACCGGATCGGCAGTCAAGGCTTTGATGAAGGCGTTGTCGACCCGCAGCAAAAAAATATCTAGGGCTTTGGTGGCTTGGCTAATTTCGGCACCGAGCTGTTGCAGGGTGGGTTTCCACTCGCTGGCGTTGGCATCGCGAGAGTCAACGCTGAGAATAGAGGAGATAAAGGTGCGCAGGTTGCCCAGGCGTTTAGCGGTGTCGGTGCGCTGCTGG
>JANPIO010000104.1:0-17022 GCA_031425055.1 Phormidium sp. VAR_61_metabat_6 | reverse complement strand
GGTCGGGCACTCCCTAGGTGGTTTATCCGTGCGCGTGTTTGCTTCCGACTATGCGGCAGAAGTTGCTGGAGTCGTGCTGATCGAGTCGATGAGTCCTGCACAATTTTCACAATCTCCTACAGGTAAAAAGCCTCAGCAGTCCCCACAACTCAGGGGGTTTTCGATTCCCTCTGCCCTGGCGCGGATCGGATTAGTGCGTTTGTTGGCTGAGCCGCTCGGTTTAAAGCCAGCGTTGCCGCTGGAGGCACAAAAAGCCTTTACAGCGTTCTCTGTGACCCCCCGATCGGTTCAGGCCTGGGCAGACGAAGGCTCAGGCATGCCAGAAAGTGGGGTGCAGGCCCGAGCCGTGAAGAGCTTCGGCAGTTTGCCTCTGATCGTGCTGTCGCGCGGGCTGGATCGGGATGCGGATTGGCAGGCGATGCAGTCCGAGTTGCTCCAATTGTCAGCCAATAGCCAACAATTGATTGCCGAGAAGAGCGGCCACAACATCGAAATTGACCAACCGGAAGCTGCGATCGCAGCGATTGTGAAGATTGTAAAGCAGCTTCGTTAGCGAAATGACAGGTACATTTCCGCCAGCTAGCAATCGCAATGCCCCAGGATTTGCAAATATGCGTTTGAGGTAATGCAGGTAAAGGAGGTAGGGAAACCTACTCCCAAGGGAAACGAAGTACTGATTAGAACGTATGCGACCACATTATCATCAGGGGATATACGCATCCGACAGGCGTTATCATTTGGAACAGGTTGCTGAGGCTCAAGGGTCTGTTGAACAAGAACACAAGCAGGGAAGTGTAGTTATCACTAGGGAGCACAACAACAAAACTTAACAATCCCTATGCACCGGAACAAAGTCAAGGGTCGGTGAGCTGCAAAGGTTGCTGGTGTCTGGTGATTGGGGTCGTTGCAACCCCGCTCTCGCTTTCACAACCGCTCGCCCTAGTATCTCAGCGCTGAGCCGCTACAATCTAGGCACTGCTGGGGTAGGTGTCGATCTGTAGGGCCCATGATTACTAAAGCATTGGCTAAAAGTCTGCCCCGGTGGGGTTGGTTAAGTCTTGGGCTGGGGTTGCTCACCCTGCTTTTTTTAGATGCAATTATTAACCTCCAGGCCGAGCAACTTTGGTTTGAGGAAGTTAACTACCTGGCAGTGTTTTGGCTGCGGCTGAGGTCGCAGCTGCTCCTTGGCATTATTCCTATTCTGTGCACCCTGGGCTTTACCTGGGGCAATTTGACCCTGGCCGATCGCACTCAACCGCTAGAGAAACCGGGCGATCGCCCCAACCAGGCCAGCAGCTTGGGCCTGAGCGGGCTGCTGCTGGTCGGTATCACTCTGAGCTTTTTGATCGGCCTACAGCTAATTTACCAGGGGCAAATTGCCGGTGATTTTTGGCAGCAGACCACTACCCTCTATGACTCCACCACCCCCCTAGCCCTGTGGCCCAAGCTCCAGCTCTTTAAGGTCGTTGGCCAAATTTTTATCACCCAGCCCTGGCTACTGATCGCCCTGGCCATCAGCACGGTGGCCTTTTTGCTCTATCCCCGACAGCTGGGGCGGCTGGCGGCCATGCTGATGAGCTTGGGCTACGGGCTGATTTTGGCCAAGCAGTGGCCCGCTGTGCTGCTAGCCCTCAACCCAGTACCCTACGGACAAACAGAGCCGATTTTTAACCGCGATATTGCCTTCTATATTTTTCGGCTGCCGGTGCTGCGCCTGCTGGAATTTTGGGTGGTTGGCGGACTATTTTTTACCCTGGTCAGCGTGTATCTGATCTATCTGCTGAGGGACAACACCCTCAGTCAAGGGCGCTTCTATGGCTTTTCCATCGCTCAGCAGCAGCATCTTTACACCCTGGCAGGGCTGCTGTTCTTGGCTACCAGCGTTAGCCACTGGCTGGGCCGCTACGACATCCTCTACTCCCAGGAAGGGGTGGTCTATGGCGCGGGCTATACCCACGTCAATATGGTGCTGCCCGCCAGTTGGCTGCTGTCGATAGTTACCCTGAGCTTGGGGCTGGTCTTTTTAAGCCGAGGGCTGCTGTGGACCTCGACCTACGTCAACCCCAGGCGCAAAAATCCCCCAGCGGGGGCCGTTACAGATCCTCTGGGATGGTGGGCGGGGATGGGGCGCACCAGTCTGCTGATCAAAGGGATCTGTGGCTACCTGGTATTGACCCTGTTGGGCCTGGTGATAGCGCCTGCCGTGGTGCAGCGGCTGGTAGTGCAGCCCAACGAACTCCAGCGTGAGCGCCCTTACATTACCAACTCCATAGCCCTCACCCGCGCCGCCTTTGACCTAGAGGCCGTTGAGTCAGAGTCCTTTGACCCCAGTGGTGACCTCAACGCCGCGGACCTGGAGCAAAACGATCTCACCCTTGAAAACATTCGCCTCTGGGATCCAAGACCGCTGCTCGACAGCAACCGCCAGCTCCAGCAAATTCGTCTGTACTACGAGTTTAAAGATGCCGACTTCGATCGCTACAATATCTTGAACCAGCAGCGCCGTTCTGAGCGCCGCCAGGTGATGGTCTCAGCGCGCGAACTCAACTACGAGCGAGTGCCTGACATTGCCAAAACCTGGGTAAATGAGCACCTGGTCTATACCCACGGCTATGGCTTCACCATGAGCCCGGTGAATACCGCTGGCCTTGACGGACTGCCCACCTACTTTGTCAGTGGTATTGACAACCTGCCCAGTAGTGATGAGGTGCGCCAGAGCATTCCCATTGGGGAGCCGCGCCTGTACTTTGGCGAACTGACCGACACCTACGTCATGACCAATACCCAGGTGCTAGAGCTCGACTACCCTAGCGGCAACGAGAATGTCTACACCACCTACCTGGGCCGGGGTGGCATCAACCTAGAGAGTGGCTGGCGACGGCTGTTGTTTGCCCGCTACCTGCTCGACTGGCGGATGCTGTTTACCGAAGACTTCACCGCCGATACGCGGCTGCTGTTTCGCCGCAACATTGCCGATCGCGTGCGGGCGATCGCGCCGTTTTTGCGCTTTGACACGGATCCCTACCTGGTTGCCGCTGATATTGGCAATGCCTCGCGCCAGTGGGGCACTGGCGCGGTTCATGGCAGTCGCCCGCCGAGCACGGTCAGCTTTGAGGGCTTTCGCGATCGCGACCCCAACCTCACCGCCGAAAGCTACGACTCCCAAGAAACCGAAAGCTACCTCTACTGGGTGGTCGATGCCTACACCGTCAGCGGTCGCTACCCCTACTCTGACCCCGGCGACAACGATTTTAACTACATTCGCAATTCGGTCAAGGTAGTGGTCGATGCCTACAACGGGGCCATTAGCTTCTTTGTCGCCGACCCCAACGATCCGATCATTCAAACCTGGAGTCGGCTGCTGCCCGACATGTTTGAGCCTCTGGACGCCATGCCCGAGAACTTGCGCGCGCACATCCGCTACCCGCAGGATCTGTTTTCGGTGCAGGCCGACTCGCTGATGACCTACCACATGACCGACCCTCAGGTGTTTTATAACCGGGAAGACCAGTGGCGCGCTCCTAACGAAATTTATGCGAACGAGGCCCAGCAGGTTGACCCCTACTACCTGATTATGAAGCTGCCCCAGGAGGACACCGAAGAGTTTGTGCTGCTGCGGCTGTTTACCCCGGCCCAGCGCAACAATCTGATTGCCTGGCTGGCGGCGAGATCGGACGGCGATCGCTACGGGCTGCGGTTGCTCTATCGCTTTCCTAAGCAGGAGCTAGTGTTTGGCCCCGAGCAGATCGAGGCCCGCATCAACCAAGACCCCGAAATTTCCCAGCGCATCTCCCTCTGGGATACCCAGGGGTCCCAGGCTCAGCAGGGCAATCTGCTGGTGATTCCCATTGAGCAGTCGCTGATCTACGTAGAGCCCTTGTATCTGGTGGCTGAGCAAAACCAGCTGCCGACCCTAACTCGGGTGATTTTGGTCTATAAAAATCGCATTGCCATGGCTCCCACCCTACAGGCGGTGCTATCAGCGGTGTTTTTAGAAGAGCCGGAGCCAGCGGCCCCCATTTTGCGCGAGCTGGGGGCAGAGCCGCCGGAGGCCGACCAGCCGCTACCGCCGCCGGGCATTGACATCCCCACGGGGGCTCCCGCTGAGGATGGCTTGTTGGAAGGGGGATAATTCAACTCTGGCTATATCTAGGGGCGATCTAAAAACTGCGACAGCAGCTCTTTAGCCGGCTCTACCATCGCCCAGGTGCCATCGGCCTGGCGGCGCAGGGTGGCAAAGGCCACGGTGTTGCCGCTGCCAATGGGCTCACCCTGGGCCAGATCGCCCAATTTCACCTGGCGCAGCCCGCAGAGGCGAAACAGGTAGGCGGGCACGTCTGGACTCGACAAAATAACGCACTGGTCGGTATTGCCCTCGGCGGGCTGCACCTGACCATCAAAGGGCATAAACACCCGATTGCCCTGAATATCAACCGTGATGTCGCCCAGACCGCTCTGCACCGAGTAACCTGCCAGGCGATCGCCGGGCTGCAGCGCCCACTTTTGGTGCAGGGTAATGTTGCGCGGGCCGGGGGCCGGATTGGAACTAGAGCAGGCCCCTGCCAGCAGGACGAGAGCTACCATCCCCTGCCAAGGCCTCCACCCTGGGCGGTGGCCGCTGTTTCTCCTCGTCCTCAGCCCTGTCTGTGCGCCCATTTACCGCCAGCCATAAATACACCTGAACTTTAGTTCATCCATACTGAATATGCCATGATTTTTTGGAAACGGACGGGGGCCTGGCCCAATCGCGTTTGAAGCAAGCCAAGGCGCTAGGATATTAGGGCCATTTGGAGGCCCACCGTGTTTTTTAGCGTTGTTACCCCTACCTACAATCGCCAGCCCATTCTCGAAAAGTGCCTGCGTGCCCTTGAAAACCAGGTCGTTGACTCCGCCCTGATTACCGACTACGAACTGGTAGTGGTAGACGACGGCTCTACCGATGGCACGATTGAGTGGCTGCAAGCCAAGGCTGCCGAATTTCCCCACGTGCGGCTAGTGGAGCGCCACCACCAGGGGGCGGCGGCAGCCCGCAACTACGGGGTACAGGTGGCCCAGGGAGACACGATTGTCTTTGTGGACAGCGATGTGATTATGCCGCCGGGTAGTCTCCAGGCCCATGCTCAGGCCCTAGCTGACGCCTACCAACGTTTAGGAGACGATCGCGTATTTACCGCCGGGCGTCTAGTCAACACCAGCAACTTTGAGCAGCCTACCGCCGAGGCTGCCAAGGTAACGGATTTCTCCAACGCCTTTTTTGATACGGCTAATCTGGCGATCGCCCGTCACTGGCTGCTGACCGCTGGCCTGTTCGACACCGAATTTAGCCAGTACGGCTGGGAGGATTTAGAACTGGGGGTGCGGCTCAAAAACCTGGGCGTCACCATGGTCAAAGTGCCCGAAGCCGTGGGCTACCACTACCACCCCCCCTTCTCTCTTGATCAAATTCCCAAGATGATCGACCAAGAAATTCAGCGGGGCCGCATGGGGGCAATCTTCTACAAAAAGCACCCCACCCGCGAAGTGCGGATGATGATCCAAATGACGCCCCTCCACCAGGTGCTCTGGGGCGTGCTCACCGCAGGCGGACGACTCAACGAAAAAACCATGGCCCCCCTGCTGCGCTGGTTGATCGATCGGGGCAACCCCAACCTAGCGCTAGAGCTGGCGCGGATATTTCTTAACTGGTACACAGTACAGGGGGTTTATGCGGCCTACGGAGAGCTTCAGCAGGAGGGATGAGCAGGGTTCTCTAGCCTTCTACATCAACCACATTTCAGCAGCGCTGGCGATCGCCATAGCCAACATCCCAACCGCCAGATACTGCAGCAGGGGCGGCTTAGCTTGCCGCTGTCGCTCAGTAGAGCGCAGTGCACCGTAGATGTGGGGCGCTCCGATCAGAAAAAAGAACAGTTGGAGGATGTCGACCTTCCGCCGCTCCAGCGTGAAATCGGATTGGGGGTGCATCGGGAATTCTCCTTTGAGGTTGGCACTAAACGTTGATTCGTCGTAACCAGCAAACAATGTAACACAACATTAAAAAATGTTGTGTTGTGTTGCAATGTGATCATTCAAGCTTTCAGCCTGCTGTTGGGGTCGTGTTTTCTCACCACAGATCGCTCAGGGGTTCAGGGGTTGAGGGCAGGGATGAGTCAGGGGGGCAGCTCCAGAGCTCGAGCAGCAGCTTGGCCAGGGCTTGGCTGACCCAGTCGTTGCCCTCGGGGCTGAGGTGAATGTGGTCGAAGTAGAGCCGCTCGTGGGCCGTCTGCTGAAACAGGGGCAGGCCGTCGAGGTAGAGAATGCCTTCGCTTTGAGCAAAGGCGGTAAGACGTTGGCAGGCTACTAGTTCATAGTCGCGGGGGCCGTCGGGGTCGAGTTCGCGGCGCAGGGGGGTCATAGCGATCGCCAGCCGACCCCCTGCGGTCTGCACCACCTGGTTGAGCTGGCGCAGGGCCTCTAGGTTGACCCCCACGCGATCGCTAGCTTGGTCATGCAGCGCTTGCAGAGCCGGGCTCGGGGTATAGCCGAGTCGCCGCTGGGCCACTTCCCACAGGGCCAGCGGCGGGCGGCGGGTAGGATAGGCAGGGTTGCGGCCCAGTTCGTAGCTATTGGGGGCGATCGCAAACAGATCGTCAGTATTGAGCACCACCAGCACCAGCTGAGCCTCAAAGGTGCCAAACCGCAGCAGATAGCCCAGCTCGTTGCGCGGGCCCCAGGAGTTGGCCGAGGCGTTGAGCACCTCCACCGTCTCTACCCCCGGTGGGTTGAGCGCAACGAGAGCCTGCTGTACCTTGACCGACAGCAGCTCGCTCTGGTCAGTCCACCAGCCGCCGCTGACAATCGAGTCGCCCACCATCAGCACTCGCAGGGTATCAGCCGGGCGCTGGGGAGCCACCGCTGGCCCCCGCATCGAATATTGGTTGATCTCAATGCGGTTGCCCCGCCGCCGCAGGCTTTGGTTGGGGGCGAGGCGGTAGCCGGTGCGAGTGTCGGCCACGTAGAGGGGCGGATTGCCGAGGCCATAGCGCACCCGCAGCAGCAGCTCGGCGATCGCGATCGCCACCACCCCAATTCCCAACGCCCAGAGCACTATTTCTACCAAGGTCGCCCCTATCGCAGCACCATATTTTAGTCACATTCCCCACGGTTTGGGTGGGGAGTGGATGGGTAGGGGGTGGATGGGTGGATGGGCGAGTCGGATTGGCCAACGATGAGCTCCTATGATTAGTGCTGCTCCTGCAATTCTCTGGAGCGCTGGATCAGGGGGGCCACCGGTTCAGCCTGGAGCTGGTGGGTGATGCGTTCTCGGGCCAGGGCGCGGTACTCCCAGAAATGCTCTCCGGCGGCGCACAGGCCCAGGTACATATTTAGCAGCTGGGGCTTGCGGGTCACAATTGTCCAGAGCTGACGCCAAAACTGGCCCCGCAGCTCGGGGCGGCGCAGGCCCTGGTGCCAGACTACCTGGGCCACTAGTCGCAGCCCCCGTCCCAGCGGAAACTGCATCGTTTGCCCGCGCCCCTGCACAGTGCGAATCTTGAGACACTGCTCCATGCAGCGTCTGAGATAATTGCTAGGCTCGTAGAGCGTCCAAAAGCCTTCGACATATTCGCGGGCGATGTCGGTCACAGGGCGGGTGGGCACAAAGTTCATCAGCGTATTTTGGTCGCCGGTGGAGTTGTCGATGCTATCCATCAGGCGCTCCTCTTTTTTCAGCCGCTCCCAGAGGGCGGTGTTAGGCAGCGCTTGCAGCAGCCCCAGCATGGGTTGGGGAATGCTGGTCTCTTCGATAAAGGCCTGGATGCGATCGCCCGCCCCCGCCCGCTCGCCATCGAACCCGAGAATAAATCCGGCGTAGATCAACATCCCTGCCGCGTTGATTTTGGCGCAGGCCTCCACCAGCGGGTTGCGGGTGTTTTGCACCTTGCGCGTGGTGGCCAGGCTGTCTTGGTCGGGGGTTTCAATGCCTAAAAAGACGGCGTAGAATCCTGCCTCGCTCATTAGCTGGAGCATTTCGTCATCCTCGGCCAAATTCACCGAGGCCTCGGTCATAAATGTAAACGGGTAGTTGTGCGACCGCATCCAGGGGATCAGCTCCCGCAGAAACAGCTTGACGTTGCGCTGGTTGCCGATAAAGTTGTCGTCGACAATAAACAGCGAGCCGCGCCAGCCCAGGTCGTAGAGCGCTTGCAGTTCGGCTAGAGCCTGGTGGGGCGCTTTAGTGCGCGGCTTGCGGCCATAGAGCGAAATAATGTCGCAAAACTCGCAGTTAAACGGGCACCCGCGCGAAAACTGCATCGCCATCATGAAGTACTGACCCCGCTCTAGCAGGTCGTAGCGGGGCATGGGGCTGTGGGTGACATCGGGCTTGTCGATCGAGCGAAAAACGCCCTGGGTTTCGCCGCGCTCCAGCGCCTCTAGAAACAGGGGTACAGTCATTTCCCCCTCGTCGAGCACGAGAAAATCGGCCCCAAACGCTAGGGCATCCTGGGGCACCGAAGTGGGGTAAGGGCCTCCCACCGCCACGGGTTTGCCCAGGCGCTTGGCCTGCTGAATCAGCCCCTGAAAGTCAGGCTTTTGCACCAGCATGGCGGAGAGAATGACGATGTCGCACCAGGCCCAGTCGGCCTCGGTTTCGGCGGTGACGTTGCGATCGCAAAAGCGAATCTCCCAATCGCTGGGCAGCAGTGCCGCCACCGTAATGATCCCCAAGGGGGGCAAAACGGCTTTGAGCCCCGCGATCGCCATAAAGCGATCGTAGGACCAAAACGATTGGGGAAATTTGGGGTAAAGAAGGAGTGCTTTCATAAAATCCCGTCGGTAATTTGAGTTGACTCGGAATCCGTGGGAAATACTTTTTCAGCAAAGCAGAATGGCTAAAACGACAAAACTAGACCATTGCCCACTGCAATGACTGGTTTAGTGACAACCGGTTCAGTTACAAAATATGCAAAAAATGCTCATTTGACTCTCTCCCTAGGGAGAGAGCTGGTTCAAAATTGGGGCATAAGGGGCGCGCAAGGGCAGTCAGCCAGGCAATTAATTCAGATGTGTTGTGATGAATGAGTTGCCAAAAAATGAAACTGGAAGCGAAAAACCCATTACGACAATCTGGCTGGGCTGATTCAAAGACCGGGACAATATCGTTAGGCGATCCTCAACTCGGCCAAGCAGTGTTTCTGAAATGGCCGGCCAACTGCTAAATCGCTGGGGTAACTATAGGTTGCTCTTTTAGAGATCTAAAAAAAGTAAGTTATTAGTTACATCTCTTGATTTTTATACACACCAGAATTATTTTTCCACCAGCTCTCGAAACCAGTTGTCGCTCCAGAGCTCGTCGAAGGCGGGCTCGGTGCGGGCCTCTTCGCGATACTCAGGATCCAGGCGCACCGACTGTTGCAGCGCTTCCATGGCGTTGTCGAACTGGCGCTGGAGGGCGTAGCAGAGGGCCTTGTGGTAGTGGGCCTTGGGGTAGTCGGGGTCGAGGGCGATCGCCTTGTCAAAGCTCTTGATCGCATCCTCATCGCGACCTAGCTTCACCAGGGCCAGCCCCCGATTGTCCCAGCCCTTGGGGGCCTCGGGGTTGAAGCGGGTAGCCTTGTCAAAGCTGGCCAGGGCGTCGTCGTAGCGTTCTAGCTCGATTAGCGAGAGGCCCCGGTTGAGCCAGGCGATCGCATCGTTAGCTTGATACTCCACCGCCTTGTCAAAGGAGTTAAACGCCTCCTCGTGCTGCTGCAAGATGCCGTAGGACACGCCGCGATTCACCCAGGCTTCGTGGTACTCGGGGTGAATTTCTAGCGCCCGGTCAAAGGCGGCGATCGCGTCTTCGCGGCGCTTCAGGCGGCTCAGCACCATACCCTGGTTGAGCCAGACCTTAGCGTCGTCGGGGGTGATGGCCGTGAGCTGGTCAAACACCCCTAGGGCATCTTCGTGGCGGCGCAGCTCCCGCAAAATCAGGCCTTTCTGCATCAGGGCGACGGTGTGCTTGGGCTCTAGCTCCAGGGCATGGTCGAGGGAGGCGATCGCCCCTTCTAGCTGCTCTAGCGCCTGCTGGGCCGTGGCCCGGTTGAGCCACACCTGGGTGTTGACCGGCTGAATGTCGAGGGCCTTGTTGTACTCGGCCACCGCCAGGGCGTAGTCGCCGTCAGCTAAGTAGCGATCGCCTCGGCCAATGTACTCATCGGCGGTGAGAAACAACTGGGGCCGGTTGGTCTCCAGCCGACCGATCTTGTCGGTAATCGTCTCAAACTGCTGCCGCGCCTCGCTCATAAACGAGTCGGCCAGGTACTGGGGCGAGACCTCGCCCAGGCGGCGCATAATGTCGTCTTTCTGGTGGTTGGCCTCGGCCTGGATGGCCTCCAGCCGCACCCGGTAGCTCTGCTGCAAATCGCCCAGGCGGCCCAGGGTGACCTCGCGCCCGGCCTCAATGTCGGCCTCTAGGCGGGCAAAGCGCTCGGCCATTTCGGCCATTAGCCCGTCGAGCTGAGTACGGGCCGCTGCCTCGCGCTCGGCGGTATTGGTGCCCAGGGTGGCCAAATCTTCGCTGAGGCGAGCATCGAAGGTGTCGATTTTGTCGAGGACGCGATCGCGGCGGGTAAAGATGGTGCCCCGCACCTGATTGAGCTGCTCGGTAAAGGCCGCCTCCATGGCCCGCAGCCCGTCGAGCACCTGGATCTGCTGCTCCCCCGCCGCCTCTTGCAGCACCCGCACCTGCTGGCGAAAGGCGTTGGCAGTGCCCTCCACATCGGCCAGCAGCGTCGATCGCTGAATCTCAGCCTCGGTGGCCATCTGGCTGAGCTGCCCCTGTAACGTCTGGGCCGTGCGCTGAAAGTCGTCGAGGGTGTTTTGCTGGCGGGCATCGACCTCAGCGCGGGTGGCCGTAAAGCGCTCTAGGGCCTCGTCCGCCGCCCGGCGCAGGTCGCCTAGCAGCATGTCCTGCTGCTTCTCAATATCGAGCTTCAACCCGCCAAACTGGGCCAAAAACTCGTCGGCCTGGCGGCGCAGATCGGCCAAAATGCGGCTACGCTGGCCATCTACCTCGCCGCGCAGGTTGGCAAACCGCGACGTAAATTCGTCGATGGAGCGCTGAATGGTTTGCAGCGCCAAGTCGCGCTCGCCTAGGGCGCTGACTTGCAAGTCGCCTAGCTGGCGGCTAATCTCATCGGTCTGGGTTTGCAGACGGGTGAGACTGCCCTGGCGCAGCACCTCTAGGGCCTCGGCAATGGTGGCGGCCTGGCGCTCTACCTGGTCGCTGGCCTGGGTGGTGAGCTGCTGGCGCAAGTCGGCCAGGGCCACCATGACGCGATCGCGCTCTTCCTGCATGGCCAGGGTCATGGTGCCCATCTGGTCGGCAAAGCTGGTTTCGGCGTTGCCAATCTTTTGCAGCACCGCATCCTGATGCACTTCCACATCGCTGCGCAGGCGGTTCACGTCGCGCAAAAAGCCGGTCTGATTTTCTTCTAACGTGCGAAACACCACGTCGCGCTGGAGCTGGGTGTCTTTGCGCAGGGTGGTGATCTCGTCGTCGGCGGTCGCCCGCAGCCCGGTCAAGTGGCCGACAAAGTTGGCCTCAGTCGACTCTAGCTTCACCTGCAAATCGCTCAGGGTCGACTGCCAATCATTGATGGTGCGGGCTTTGAACTCTGCCAGGTCATCCACTAGCCGGTTGAGCACCTGCTTTTTGGTCACCGCCTCTTCTTGGAAGCGATCGGTGCGGCTGTCTAGCTCAGCGGCTCGCTCTTTTGCCTGATTGAGAATGTAGTCGAGGTCGCGGGTGGCCGTTTGAATTTTGGTCTCTAAATCGGTGATGTCGTTGATTTGGTTGCGCACTACGACCGACACTTCTTGAATCACCGATCGCCGCATCAGCCACAGCATCACTACGCCAACGCTGAGCAGCAGCAGCAGCGTGCCCAGCATGACAAAGAAGAGAGTAGTGGCGCGACGAAAGGCCAGATCGGCCTCGGTGCTCAGCCGCTCTAGCTCGGCGGTGGTCGCGGCCTGGGCCAGCAGCATCGGTTCTGAGGCTTGGGCAACGAGGTGAGGCTCGGTCTGTTGAGCATCTTGCGCGATCGCAGGCCGCACCACCCCGCCGCCGATCAACATCAGCGCCAGCAGCAATAGGGGTCGGGGAACATCGGCCAGGGAACGCATGGGCTGCCTCATCAGGACTTTCCTAATGGAATAGGACTAGGATACCTGATACTTCAAAGGGTTAGGGCAGGGGCCAGCAACATTTGGCTGGGGGTTTACCGGCCTCTAGTGGACTTTCTAACGACCATAGTTGTAGCCGTTGGGCAAAATTGTCGTGCTGTCGCAGCGGCTCTCGACCAGGTCAGCCCCCGTCGCCCGAAACAGGTTGCACCGGCTGAGGTTGGCCCCGCTGAGGTCGGTGCCGCTGAGGCTGGCCCCGTTGAGACTGGCCCCCTCTAGATTGGCGGCGCTAAGGTTGGCCCCGCGCAAATCGGCTCCGCTGAGGTTAGCCCCTGCCAGGTTGGCTTCATGCAGGTTGGCTCCGCGCAGGTCGGCGCGACCCAAGTCAGCCCTGGTTAGCAGGGCGGCTTGCAGATCGGCCCCGTAGAGGTTGACATCGCCCAAATGGGCTTTTATCAGACTTGCGCCCCCCAGCTTGGCCCCACTGAGGTTGCCGTAGGGAATGTAGCTCTCGTCTAGGCAGCTGCCCTGCAAATCGATTTGTCGCAGATCTGCCTCGAACAGTTCAGCCCCGGTCAAATCGATCGCCGCAAAGCAGCGCTGACCGTTTTGGTATGCCGCTAGCAGGACATCTTTTGTAAGTCGATCCATCGCTGTTGCTGAAATCAGGCCGCAAGCCCGAGTATTTGTGCTCAACTAAACGCCACCTGCCAATGTAAAGGTTTACGTTTTGCAACATGAACACGTTAAGCTTCTCTTCAGGTTTTTAACGCTGGGTTTGCTTGTTTCGCAGAGGCCTGTCTTGCCTTTCTAATGTCTTCCACTGAACTGTTGTGTTTAGCAGTCCAGATCGCAGAACTCAGATTTTTGATGGTGCCGACCGGCATCAGCTGACGCAGCGTCCCAGGTGCCTGCCACGGATGGTTGCGGTAGCGATCGAGCATGGAGAGCGGCGGCATGCTCTCGGTGCCCGCTGGCGGCAGGCTCGATTGGGAGAGTCAGCCAAAGAACGCTCTCCATGCTTGTGCTGTAGGCTACACTGATCACACCCGCCCGGCGCGGCCCGCGATGGCCCTTTGGGTTGGCCTGTGATCATCGCCCCCCCCTCTGGCCATGCCCGACGCTCTGGTTTCCATCGCCCAGCACTACCACAGCCGTACCAAGTACGACCCCGACACCCTCAAGTCGAAGGCGCGGCCTCTCGACTATAGCCGCCAGCCTACTCCCTTCAAGAGCTACCGGGTGGGGATCGAGATTGACCTCAAGCCCTACATCGATGAGAGCAACCCGCCAGAGCCCAACAGCGAGCGGGTTGACTGGATGCGGCTATCGCGTCTGCTGATTAACGCCTATGGGTTAACGGCCAAGTTTCCGACCGATACGGGGCAGACCTTTTATCTGCGATCGGCCCCCTCGGCGGGGGGGCTGTATCCGGCGGAGATCTATATTATTTCGCGCGGTACTCGGCTGCTGCCAGCGGGGCTTTACAACTACCAGGCCCGCAGCCACAGCCTCTGGCGCTACTGGGATGACCACGGCTGGCAGCATCTACAGCGAGCCTGCTTTTGGCATCCGGCCCTGGAGTCTACCCATTTGGCCCTGGTGGTGACGGGGGTGTTCTATCGCTCGGCCTGGCGCTACCAAGACCGGGCCTACCGCCGCATTTGCCTCGACGTGGGCCATGTTTTGGGCAATCTGGAGTTGGCTTGTGCCTTAGTTGACTATCGCCCCCACCTGGTGGCCAGCTTTGCTGACCAGGCCGTGGCTGAGCTGCTCTATATCGACGCTACCCAGGAGGGGTCGTTGGCGGTGCTGCCCCTGGCCGACCTGCTGATGGTGGAGCAAAACTTGCCCTGTGCCCAGGTGGCCTTTGCCACATCACCTCAGACTCAGTTCCCAGCGGTACCCGATGGGGAGTTGCTGAGCTACTTTCACCAGGCAACCGCCATAGCCCTTACTGCTGATGTCCCCCCATGGGCGATGCGCCCCACGGGCGACACTCCCCAGCCCGCTGACACCCTCGAAGATAAGTACAACCTGCCCTTCGGGCTGCGGGTGCCCACGACTGCTGCCCCGATCGCCTGGGGACCCCATCTCGAAGAGCTAGAGATCACGCTATTTAAGCGGCGATCGACTCGGCGCTACACCGGTGGGTCGATTTCCTTAGAGGCGCTGAGGCTATTGCTCGACTTTACCTACCAGCCCCACCACTACAGCAACCAGGGGTTTGACCCCGACCCCGACTACTGCGATCGCAGCCTGGTGCACACCTTTGTGGTGGCTTGCGGAGTCGAGGGGCTCGACGACGGCTGCTACTATTACGCTCCCCGCAGCGAAGAGCTGCGCCAGGTGCGCTTCAAAAACTTTCGCCGTGAGCTGCACTACCTCTGTTTGGAACAGGAACTGGGCCGCGATGCCGCTGCCGTGGTGTTTCACACTGCTGATTTGGCGGGGGCGGTGGCGGCCTACGGCGATCGCGTCTATCGTTACCTGCATCTTGATGCCGGGCACCTGGGCCAGCGACTCAATCTGGCCGCCGTCCGCCTAGGGCTAGGGGTAAGCGGCATCGGCGGCTTTTTTGACGACCAGGTCAACGAGGTGCTGGGCATCCCGCCCGACGAAGCGGTGATTTATGTGACAACTCTGGGGCAGCCAGGATAGTCAGGGTAGTCTAAACAGTAGATCGTCATCCCCTGGGGGTGATTGTTTCTCTGCTCAGTTGTGGCGTTGTGCTATGGCCCAGCTTCGGTCTCAAACCCCAATTACAGAAAGCCCTTTGCACCCAGAAGGGGTACCGCGTGACCCACCCAGCCTGCTGCTGCTGGTCGCGGATGGAGCCGATCGCACTCGTTTTTGCCCGCCTGTGGCGATCGCCCCGCCTGCCTGTACCCTGAGCGAGGCCGCCACCCTCGCTCAAGCCCTCGATCTGTGGCTCACCGGCAGGGCAGACTGGGCCATCCTAGACTTAGCCTGGGCCGCAGGCAGCGGGCTAGCATTTTTGAGCACCCTGGGCGAATGCCTGCAGCGCCCCCTGCCGGTGATCGTGCTGGTTGGGCCTGGGCAGGAGCGCGCCGCCCTAGAGGCGATGAAACTCGGCGCTGCTGACTATCTTTTTGCAGAAGACTTCACCCCTGACGATCTCTGGGCCAGATTGAAAAAAGCTGGCCTAGGAGCGCAGCGAGCGATCGCCGATTCCTCAGATAACGCTCTTCAGCACTACCAAAATCTAGTCGAAAACTCCCCCGATATTATTGAGCGGTTTGATCGCCATCTGCGCCATCTCTACGTCAGCCCAGCTCTAAGCAAAATTTCAGGCATTGATGCGACCGCCTTTGTCGGCAAAACCTGCCGCGAGCTCGGTCTTGACGACACTATGGTCAACGCTTGGGAAGCCGCCGCCGCTGTAGTCCTAGCCACCGGCGAGAAACAGGCAATTGAATTCACCATTCCGACGTTGGTCGGCGTGCGGCATTTTGAGATGGCGATCGCCCCCGAGTGGTCTAAGCAAGGCCAGATCGAGTCGCTGCTGTGTATTTCACGCGACATCAGCGATCGCGTGGCGGCCCAGCAAACCCAGCAGCGGCTGCTCACCGCTGCCCAGGTGGCCCAGGGCGATGCCACAGCGGCGCGAGACGGGCTAGCCCGCGTGTTTGACCGCATTAACGACGGCATCATCGCCTTTGACCGCGATTCGCGCTGCGTATACCTCAACCCCTGCGGCGAGCAAACCCTGAGGCGATCGGCGCTGCAGATCTTCGGCAAACATGTCTGGGACGAGTTCTCCGAGGCGGTGGACACCCCCATTTACGGGGCCTACCACCGCGCCATTGAGCAGCAGCAGCCCGAGTTTTTGGAGTACTACTTTCCGCCCTTAGACACTTGGTTTGAGATGCGGCTCTACCCCGATAGCAACGGCACCACGGTCTACTTTACGGATATTAGCGATCGTAAAGCCGCCGCCGCCAGCCGCCAAAAAGCCAAGCAGCTGCGCCACGAGCTAGCTCTGCTAGAACGCATTCTAGAGTCAATTTTGGCGGGCTATTGGGACATTGATTTTGTCGCTAACACCGCCTACATGAGCCCTAGCCTCAAGCGCATGTTTGGCTACGCCAACCACGAATTGTCTGACGCCATCGACACCTGGCAGACCCTGATTGTGCCTGAGGATTTGCCCCCGACTCTAGACAACTTCCGTCAACATATTCAGAGCCACGGCACGGTGCCTTACTACAACGAAGTGCGCTATCGCCACAAAGACGGTTCGATGGTCTGGGTGATCTGCGCTGGCCAAGTGATCGCCTGGAATGACGCCGGCGATCCCCTCCGGATGGTAGGCTGCCACGTCGACATCACCCAGCTAAAGCAGACCGAAGCGCAGCTGAGAAAACATCACGTTCATCTACAGGAGGCCCAGCGCATTGGCAACTTGGGCAGCTGGGAGTTTGAAGTGGCCACCGATCGCATCGCCTGGTCGGAGCAGGTCTATCGCATTTTTGGCCTAAAGGTGGGGGCAAAACCCGCCAGTTTTGAGGCTTTGCAGAGTTACTTTCATCCAGACGATCAAAACCGCCACCGCCAAACTGTAGAGGCGATCCTGACGACCCACCAGCCCTACGACGACGAATTCTGTATTGTGCGCGCCGATGGCAGCCAGGGCTATATCCATGTCAAGGGCGAAGCCCTGGTTGATGGCGCTGGCCAGCTCACCCACCTGACGGGCACCGTGCAAGACATTAGCGATCGCAAACAGAGCGAGGCCCTGCGCCGGCGGGCAGAAACCCAGCTGCAAGACCTGTCGCTGCGGCTGTCGCTAGCCCTAGAGTCAGGCCGCATTGGCACCTGGGACTGGGATCTCCACCAGGCGGTCCACTGGGA
>JANPIO010000103.1:0-15711 GCA_031425055.1 Phormidium sp. VAR_61_metabat_6 | reverse complement strand
GATTTGTTGTCTAAGATTTGAATTGGCAGACGGGGTTCCCCTTTTCACACTACACAACGGTGCTAAATGGGCACCGGCAGCGCTATTAGTTGCTAGGGATAGTTACGCTCGCGATTGTGGTCGCCTGAAGCACCCATCGTCCGCACATCGCTAAGCAGCAACACCGGGTCTGACCCAAACCAGGTCATCTCTTTCACAGAAAAGCCAAATAGTTGATTGGTTCCTTGATAAAAAATTAAGTTTTTGACCGCATCAAACTTTTCCTCGGCATCGTAGGCGACGATCGGTTTGTCAATGATTTTGCTACCTTTGAATATAGTATAAAAGTTCTCTCAATTGATTTGATCATTAGGCGATCGAATCTCATTTGTTTGACTGACTGTCTGGATAAGTCGTTAAGTTTGCTAGTTTTTCGCAGGGAATCATGTCAGACAAAATTGAGTTTACCATCGCACTTGTGTGAACTTCAAGATGCGCTTCCTTAAAGGCTTCGAACAAGACAAAATCTCCAGGAATGACTGTGCGCTCAAAAAACCAGTGGGGAATATTTGAAATGCGGATGACTTGGAACTGAAACGTCTGATTGACATAGCGACAAAGAATTTTGTCAACGGACTCTAAAGTGATCATGATTTATTTCTCTAGTTATCGACAACAGATTTCTGTCCAAAATTCTGTAATCCTTCGGGAGCGTAATAGAGCGTGATGCTATCCCCGATCGAAATACAATCTGTTTTACCGTTGTATGACGATGATATTTCCTTGTCAGTAGGGTCGCGGTTGACGGATTTACTGATTGTGGTTACTAAATAGATCATGCCGCAGCGGCGATTGAACTGCGGTTTAAGCTAGCGTTTGAATAGATTGATTTGTCCAAGAACGTAGCAATTTCATTTAATCACCCTGCCATTCTCTGTCTTCCAATTCCTTTTGGGGCAGTAGCAGGGTGGCTTCAATTTCTTGGCGAATGGTAGCCGTCACTTCACAATTGCTATTCAAACAATCTACCAGCAGCTGATTGGCGTCGTAGTAGCGCTTGAGCACCTGCTCTTGCTCAGGGCTAAACTGCCAGGGGTGATGAATGTTGCGGTATTGAGCAATGGAGCCTTTGAGTTGCTCAACCCAGGCTGGATAGTTGTCTTGCCACCAGCTTTGCAGCCGCTCTTGGCCTTGGTGGGAGTCGGGCAGCTGGTCTTTAAGCTGTTGTAGCGATTTATAAAACCCAGCATCGAGCACCATCACCAAAATGTTGTTAAGTGCCTCGCTACAGGCATTGGCAAAGGCAAAATTTTGGCTGTGGTCAATGGCAAAATCTAGCAGCAGGTTTTCTAGGGCGGCATCTAAAACGATGCCCTGATCTAGGGTGCTGGCTAAGGCAAACTGGTCGGCGGTGTGGGGGCTTTGGGCCAGGGCCAGGTAAAACGCGCGGGTCGTAGCCAGCTTGGGTTCGGCGGGAATGGTCTGGGCTTTTTGGCTGGCCCACATCAAAAAGTCTTGCAGGTGGGGGTCTTGGGCCACCAGGGCATCGATCTCTTGCTTCATCAGCTGCACTAGGGAGTCAGCACTGCGCAGCATAGCGGCGGTGAGCAGAAACACCTCGTGCCAATGGGGGTCGGTAATGTGATCTACTAGCCCGCCCAGGGCTTGCTCTAGGGCGTTCAGGTTGTGGGTGGCGACAATCTTTCGCGCCGTCAGATACTCTTGAAACGCCAGATAGGAAAAGGAAAAAATGCCTCGGGCGCGCTCAATCAGCAGCCCGTGCTGGGCCTCAATGGCCTTGAGCATGGCCTCGCTTTCGAGCTGAAGCTCTTCGGGTTCTAGCACGGCCCCCGGCAAATTTTGCAAGTAGTCTTCGATGTACTGCTCAATGGTGCGCTGCTCAAAAAAGTACTGGCCCTGCTCAAAGGTGACGGCCGCCAATTGACTGAGTAGCCTCATTTTTTGGGGCAGCAAAAACCCTCGATAAGCATCATCTCGCTCAACCCCTTTGGTTTCATCCCATTTGCCCAGCAGCAGGTCTAGCCCCTGTTTATAAAATGCTGTGCGCTTACTCGGAAACTGCCCTTCGCCCTGAAATACCCAGCAGGCGAGGTGCAAAAACAGGGGCGTTACCACTAGCTGGCGAAACTGCCAATTTTCGGGTAGGTCAAGTCTCTCGACAAACTCTGCCGCCTTAGCCTGTCCTTGCGGGGTGGCGGTTTTGCCTAGGGCCACAAACCACTTTTGGACAAAGGTGGTAATTTGCGATTCGCTGAAGGGAGCGATTTCGACATCGGTGAAGCCGCGCAGGGCAAGTTTTTGGGCGGCGGTACGGCAAGACACCACGAACTGGTTGCGGTGATATTTATCCGAAAAGGCGCGAATTTCGCGAATGACAGCGTTGATGTCCTGGTTGGGTACTTCATCCATGCCATCCATCAGCACCAGCATACGCCCCTCATTGAGCAGGGTTTCAAGCTGGGCAGGGTTGGCAAGGCCAGCGGTGATCAGACTCTGGCGAATGGTGTTAAACAGGCTGAAATTATTCTGATGCCGGGAGGCTTCAGCAAACTCGCGCAGGACGATAAAGATGGGCACCTGCTCAGGGGCAAATTCACCGTTGTTGCACTGCACGGCCAGGTGCTGCAAGAAGGTCGTCTTGCCCACCCCCGGCTTGCCCAACACCCGAAGTTTGCCGTGAATGTTTACCGCCTCAACACCGGGTATTTGAGGGGAGTCAACCCGCCCTAGCCCAACCCGGTCAAACTCCTTAGGGGGGAGGTTGTTGAGATCGGTCACCTCTAGCCACTGCTGATTGGCAACAGTTTCTAAGATATTGACATCCACATAGATGTCGTCAATATTGACCGGGTGGCTGATGTCGAGCAGTTGCAGAATGCCGCACTGGTGCTGAATGGTGTCTCGGTGCTGCGATCGCACCTCATCCACCAGTTCATTCACCGTCAGCAGGTGCGGTTTGAGACTTTCGCCAGGGTCTAAAAAGTCGGCGGGTGGGTCTTTGGCAATCTCGCGCCACTCGAGATCGAGCACCTGACAAATTTCCATAAAAATCTGTCGGTCCACAGGCTGGCCCGTGAACAGCCGCCAGATCGGCTGACGGGTCTTCAGGTTGACCTCTGCCGACAGGTTATCTTGGGTCCACCCCTTGAGGGCAAAGGCGCGTTTAGCCCGCTGAATGCCAGCGGGGGAGGCTCGAAGCGATCGCTTAACCATGAAATAAACGGGTTATGTTAAACGGCGGACAAAGTTAGACGGCGGACAAAATAAAAAAGCAGGCATTTTATGGGCACTAGTCTAACGCTTCTTACTTAGGCACGATAGTCGCTAAATTCCAAAGGCGATATCGCCCAAAAGACCCCAATGCCGCCCTTGCCTGGGCATCCACCCAGATCAAATGATCCACCGCAGGTTTGTTGCCTTCGGGTAGCCCCGTTAAAAGCAGGATCTAACCAGCAATCATATTTACCATCAGGTCTTGGCCCACTCATCTAGAGGGTAAAAGTAGCCGGGGAAGTTGAGATACCCTATGTCACCAAGGGTATGTCTGGTGCCAACCTCAAGATTACGGTGAAGCGTCCGTTCGCTAAGGATCCAGCGCCTAGGAGTAGTTCTGGGTCAGGTCGCATAGTTGCCCAGGCTAGCTGCCCGCGCCGCAGAGCAGCATCACACTCTCTCTCGGCAGCTCTTTCGTGAAACGTTCCAAAGTTTGGCCAACGCCGCGTTGGCCAATTACGGGGTAAGCCACATCGGCTAGTTGCGCGAGCAGGCAACTACTCAACCCACAAGCCTTCAGCAGGTTAAGGTCATTGAGTACTCGGCTTAATTGATGTCACCTCAGCTACCTCCTAGCAGTGTCGTTAGACAGCAATTTTTTCTTCGGGCGCTCCTTTGAGCTTTGGCGGTTTAGCAGTCAGGGCAGATTCCCCTTTGTTACCGCCAACTAGGGCCACGATCTGTTTGGCCAGAGCAGTTAGTGGCAGTACCTGGTCGATATCTACGTGGGCAATCGCATTTTCAGGCATGCTCTCAAACATCGCCTCAGCAGGGTCTTGGACTAGGACAATGCCCCCCTGCGATTTCACGGCTTGCAGGCCGTAGGTGCCGTCATAGAGCATGCCACTCAGCACTACTCCTATCACGCGGTAGCCAAAGGCCTGGGCCGCTGAGCGAAACATCAGATCAATAGAGGGGCGATGGCCGTTTTCCTTGGGGCCACGGCTGAGTTTAAGGGTGTAGGGGTGAATCAGCAAACGGTAGTCGGGCGGCGTGACATAGATATGCCCCGGCTGAATAGTTTCGCCGTCTTGAGCGTGAGTTGCCGGTAGCGTGCGCAGCTGGGTGAGAATGTGAGGTAAAAAGCTAATGCCGCTCGCCGGAAAATGCAGCGTTACAAACAGCGCAGCGTTTAGCTTGGGAGGGAGTTGCTTAACGAGCTGAGACAGTGCTTCAACCCCGCCTGCTGAAGCCCCGATTACAACAGTCCAGTGGCCTGTCATAATCTGTTTCCCCAAATTAGTTGGACATAAAGACTTTAGCGTGCTAACCAGAGTATCAAGCCCGTCTGGCGCAAACCTTAACCCTAACCTGAGTTCGACCGAGTATCGAAACGGTCATTACCAGCTCAACAGGAACAGGTGCCCACGCTACTGGAAACAGTAGAGCGGCAGGGGCGTCGCCTCAGTCAGCTGGTGGCCGATCTGCTCTTGCTCACGGCCCTAGAGCAAGACACTACCGTCAAACCGCCTCAGCCCTGCTGCTTGAACGACATCGTTGCCGACTTAACGGAGGAATTAGCGGAGCTAGCCGCCGCGACTGATATTCACCTCAGCTGCCAGGTTCCCGATAAGCCTATCCACGTCACGGGGCATGAATCGCAGCTCTATCGTCTGGTGTCTAACGTGATCGCCAACGCTATTCAGTACACGCCGCCAGGAGGCTCGGTGGTGGTGAGTTTAGCCACCCATGATCGCGCCGCCACCATTGCCATTAAAGATACCGGGATTGGCATTCCCACCGAGGAGCAAAGCCGTATTTTTGAACGCTTCTATCGGGTGAACAGCGATCGCTCCCGCAAGACTGGCGGTACTGGGTTGGGGTTGGCAATTGCACAGGCAATTGTGCAACGACACCAGGGGCAACTTTCCATAGACAGTGAGCTCGGTCAAGGTAGCCTATTTACCGTTTCACTTCCCTGTATGCACGATTGAACGTCAATGCAGCCCCCTGAACAGTTACTACAACGCCCAACCCTAAGCCAAGATAGAAACCTAGACTGAGCCAGAGTCGAAGAATTATCTCTTGACTCTCCAGTCGTCTGGAGAGTTTAGGATGAATTTAATCCTTGATGAAGTTAGCCATGCTCACTGAAGCTCCTCCCAAACTAATTGGCGCTGTCGCTAAGAAAAGCGGCTTACCCGTTAAAACCATCCGCTACTACGACGAGATTGGCCTGCTCAAAACTGCCGGACGCACCGAGGGCGGCTATCGGGTTTTTGCGGAAGATATCTTTACCCGGTTGGGCTTTATCCGGCGCGCCCAGAGCCTTGGTCTCACCCTGACCGAAATCAAAGAGTTTCTGGAAGTCCATGATCAAGGGGACTTACCCTGCTCCCATATCCAGGTCAAGCTAGAGGATAAGCTGACAGAGATCGAAGAAAAAATTCGGCAACTTCAGCTGCTGAAGCTGGAGCTGTCGGGGCTCTTATCTGGGTGGCAGAGCACAGCAGCTAAAACCGATGAAATCATTTGTCCGATTATCGAAAGCTAGTGAATTTGCTTCTTCCCTAATAAATAATGAACGTCGAATTGGGTCTATTGATTAGGCCCAATTTTTATGTGGAAACAACTTCGCGTCAACTGAAATCAGAAGGCATGTGAACTTATTAACTACCCCTTGACACTCCAGCGCACTGGAATCTCTAACCTAGAGTTGTCAAGCTTTTTACCTCCTGTCACGCTGCATTGGCGAATATTTCAACTATTTATTACCCTTCCCCAGGGAAAAGGAAAAGACCATGAAGCGTCGTCATTTTATCGCCCTCGGAGCCGCTGGTATCGGCAGTGCGGCAACCCTCCATTGGGTTGGGAATCGTCCTATTGCTAATGGATTGTCTGCCGTCGCTTCCCCCACTATTTACACCAGCCAAAATGGCCTGCTAGAGGTCGATTTAACCGCTGGCTTGAGACCAGTACAGATGGGCAATCGTACCGCCAACCTGCTCAGCTACAACGGCCAAAGCCCCGGCCCCCGGCTAGAGGCCCGCTCCGGCGATACCGTTCGCATTCGCCTGCACAACCAGCTCGATCAGCCCACCAACTTGCACTACCACGGGCTGCACATCACTCCCCATGGCACGGGCGATAACGTGTTCCTCAGCGTAGCTCCGGGCGAAGCGTTCACCTATGAATTCACCATTCCTGCCGATCACCCCGCTGGCACCTTTTGGTATCACCCCCATTACCACCACCGCGCTGCCGCGCAGCTCTTTGGGGGCTTGGCGGGTCTATTCGTCATTCGAGGCGACCTGGATAACATTCCCGAGGTGAAAGCGGCCCAGGAAGAGTTCATCGTTCTCAAAGACTATGAGATTGACCGTGTCGGCGATATCCCTGCACCTGACCACATGGCGCTGATGATGGGGCGAGAAGGGTCGCTGGTAACGGTGAATGGTCAGGTTAATCCCGGTTTGAGCATTTCCCAAGGCGGATTGCTGCGGCTGCGGTTGTTGAATGCGTCGGCCTCCCGCTTTTATAGGTTGCAGTTAGAAGGGCACCCGTTCCAGTTAATTGCCACAGATGGGGGGGCGATCGCATCCCCCATCCAACTTCAGGAACTCCTTTTGGCTCCGGGCGAACGGGCCGAAGTCCTCGTACAGGGCAATCAACAACCGGGCACCTACCGCTTGCACAACCTGCCCTACAACCGCAACGGTAATGGCATGGGCATGATGCACGGTGGCAGTAGCTCCTCCGGTGACGCGCAAACCCTAGCCACCCTGACCTATCGCGGTTCTGTCGCGGCGCTACCGTTACCCCAGCAGTTAGGCACCGTAGCAACCCTACCCGCACCGACCGTCACTCGCCGCATCGAGCTTTCCATGACCATGGGCCACGGTATGAATATGGAGTTTTGGTTTAACGGCAAACCCTACGACGAAAAGCGGATCGACATCGAAGCCAAACTCGGTACCGTGGAAGAGTGGGAACTAGTCAACGTCGATCCTGACCTGATGGATCACCCCTTCCATTTGCACGTCAACCCGTTTCAGGTGATGAGTCGCAACGGGCAGCCCGAACCCTACCGCGCGTGGAAGGATACGGTGTTGGTTAAGGGCGGCGAAACAGTCAAGATTCGCGTTCCTTTCCGTACCTTTGCAGGCAAAACCGTCTTCCACTGCCACATCCTTGACCACGAAGACTTGGGCATGATGGGCAACCTCCAAATTTCAGCCTAGCGGCCTCTTTCTAGCCAAAAAATAATCCCCTCAGCGCACCTGCTTTGAGGCGGTATTGAGGGGATTTTTATGATGCGCATTCGTTTAGCATTTGGGTTGGGCAATCGCCCACTCCCTACTGCCCATACCAGTCTTGCCGCCACTGAGTCATCTGATCGATTTCGACCTGCTGGCTAGCGATGATGGCTTCCGCCAATTCCTGGATTTCAGGACGACTACTCTTTGTCAGCGCCTCTTGCGCCATAGTCAGCGCCCCTTCATGGTGAGGAATCATGGCGTTGATAAAGCGCAGGTCATATTCATCGTCAGCAGTGCCTAGATCCATGTCCATCATCATGGCTGACATCATGTCTTCACTCATGGGCATCATGTGGCCCATTTCAGCGTGATACATGACTGGTTCTGCTGGGGCATCGGGATACCAGCCTTGCCGCCACGCCTGCATTTCGGCAATTTCGGTTTGCTGAGCGGCAATGATATCGCTAGCCAGGGTTTGAATTTCAGGACGGGTAGAGGCTTGTTGAGCATCTTCTGCCATAACCACCGCGCCCTGGTGATGCATGATCATGGCGTCAATAAAGCGCAAGTCAAAACTCTCGTCAGCGGGGCCAAGATCCATCTGCATCATGCCGCCACTATCCATCTGGCCCATGCCGCCATGATCCATCTGGGCGGTTTCTTCGGTGGATGGCTCAACTGCCGCGTCTCGGGAGTTGTTAGCGCAGGCAGGCAGGCCGACAGCAGCAGTGAGACTGAGCAGGGCGATTGCAGCTAGTTTCAACGTCATCTCGATACCTCAATCATCTGCGCAGTTTGTGGTTGATCATGGTAAAAGTGTGCCAAGCAAAAATGAAATCAGGATGAAATTTGGGCCGCTGACGGTATGAGATATTGAATTTAGCAATCTCTCTCACTAGCTAGTTTGGTGATTTTCAGTCTCTCTTTAAGCTAAAGAAGACTGAAATGATCAGGATATTGAACGCCTAGAGAGGTTAATTATGCCTATTCAAACCCTCAAATTACATAGCGTAAATGATGAGATGCAGCAGTGCATTCAGAACTGCCTCGATTGCCACAGCATGTGCCTCAACACTCTTACCTACTGCCTAGAGCAGGGTGGTCACCACGCCGAGCCGTCCCACATTCGCCTGATGATGGACTGTGTGGAGAGCTGCCAAACGAGCGCCAATTTCATGCTGCGGGGGTCAGATCTCCACGCCCATTTTTGCCGGGCCTGCGCAGAAGTCTGTGAACGCTGCGCCCAAGACTGTGCCAGCATGGGCGACGATGCCCAAATGCAGGCCTGTGCCGAAATGTGTCGTCGCTGTGCAGAAACCTGTCGCAGCATGGCCATGGCCGCCTAAGCTTAGAGCCCTACAAGCTCAAAAAATCTGACAGCTAACACGATTAGGGGCATAGTCTTTATGCCCCTAATCATTGTTTTAAGACTTAATAAAAAGAACAATAAATCGCTTCACAAATTGTTTGGCTTACCCCCTTGACTCTCCAGCGCACTGGAAGCTCCAAGATAGACCCATACAGAGTTTATGAGGTTTGCCATGACACTCGAATTTACCGTTCCAAATCTAGCCTGTTCTGCCTGTGTAGACACCGTGACCAAAGCCATCCAGGCGATCGACACCACAGCCCAGGTCAAGGCTGACCCCGCCACAAAACAGGTCGAGGTCACGACTAACACCTCCGAGGCTGCCATCAAGCAGGCCATTGTCGATGCTGGCTACAGCGTTTCTTGACTCCACAGCGATTCACCCTTGAGGACAACACCGATGGAAAACCAAATTCTTAAACTACGGGGTATGAGCTGTGCCGCCTGCGCCAGCAGCATCGAAGAGGCCATTCGCTCCGTACCCGGCGTGACGGCATGCAGCGTCAACTTTGGAGCCGAGCAAGCCGCCGTTACCTACGACCCCCACCAAACCAACCTCACCCATATTCAGGCGGCGGTGGATGAGGCGGGCTACGGGGCACAGCCAATCAGCGACGACCCGCTGACCGCCGAAGACGATGTCGAGCGAAGAGAGCGAGAGGCCGAAAACCGCAAACTCACTCGCAAAGCCGTTTTTAGCCTGGTGGTTGGCGGCATTTTGGTGATTGGCTCGCTACCGATGATGACAGGTTTGCCCATTCCCTTCATTCCTATGTGGCTGCACAACCCCTGGTTCCAGCTGGTGCTGACGATCCCAGTGCTGTTCTGGGCGGGCAATTCCTTTTATATCAACGCCTGGAAAGCCCTCAAACGCCACTCCGCCAGCATGGATACGCTGGTGGCGGTGGGCACCGGCACCGCCTTTCTCTATTCGCTGTTGCCCACGGTTTATCCCGAGTGGTTCACTAACCAGGGTCTCAACCCCGACGTGTACTTTGAAGCGGCAGCGGTGATTGTCGCGCTGATTTTGCTGGGGCGATTGCTAGAGAACAGGGCCAAGGGGCAAACTTCGGAAGCGATTCGCAAGCTGATGGGCTTACAGGCCAAAACCGCGCGGGTCATCCGCGAGGGACTAGAATACGATATTCCCATTGCCGAGGTGGTGCTGGGCGACGTGATTTTGGTGCGGCCTGGGGAAAAAATTCCGGTCGATGGCCAAATCGTCGATGGCGCGTCTACCCTCGATGAGGCGATGGTGACGGGCGAAAGCGTGCCCGTGCAGAAAACCGTTGGCGACGAGGTGATTGGGGCGACGCTGAATAAAACCGGCAGCTTCAAATTTCGCGCCACCCGCGTGGGCAAAGACACGTTTTTGGCCCAGATCGTCAAGCTGGTGCAGCAGGCCCAGGGGTCGAAAGCCCCGATTCAGAAATTGGCTGACCAAGTTACCTCCTGGTTTGTGCCCGCAGTAATTGCGATCGCCATTCTCACCTTCATCGTCTGGTACAACGTCATGGGCAACGTGACGATGGCCCTGATTACCACTGTGGGCGTGCTGATTATTGCCTGCCCCTGCGCCCTAGGCCTGGCGACGCCCACCTCAATTATGGTGGGCACCGGCAAAGGCGCTGAGAACGGTATTTTGATCAAAGGGGCCGACAGTCTGGAGGTAGCCCACAACATTCAGGCGATCGTGCTCGACAAGACCGGCACCATTACCCAGGGCAAACCCACGGTGACTGATTACCTGACCGTAAACGGCACCGCGACTGAACTGCACCTGTTGAAATTGGCGGGAACGCTAGAACGCAACTCTGAGCACCCCCTGGCCGAAGCGGTAGTCAACTACGCCCAAGCCCAAGGGGTGACCCTAGAAGATCCTCAAGACTTTGAAGCGGTGGCGGGCAGCGGTGTCCAAGGTTCTGTAGCAGGCCAAAGGGTGCAGATTGGCACCCACCGCTGGATGAACGAACTCGGCATCGCCACCGATCACCTGCAGCAACAGGGAGAACACACCGAATCCCTGGGTCGCACGGTGGTCTGGCTGGCGGTCGATGGCCAAGTCGAAGCCATTCTCGGTATTGCCGATGCGGTCAAGCCATCCTCTGCCGTCGCCATCGCCACTCTGCAACGCATGGGTCTAGAGGTGGTGATGCTGACCGGCGACAACCGCCGCACCGCCGAGGCGATCGCTCGCGAAGTCGGCATTGCCCGCGTGTTTGCTGAAGTGCGCCCCGACCAAAAGGCCGCCCAGGTCGAACGCCTGCAGCGGGAAGGCAAAGTCGTGGCGATGGTGGGCGACGGCATCAACGATGCCCCTGCTCTCGCTCAAGCTGATGTGGGTATGGCCATTGGTACGGGCACCGATGTGGCGATCGCCGCCAGCGACATCACTCTGATCTCCGGCGACCTGCACGGCATTGTCACCGCCATTCAGCTCTCCCGCGCCACCATGGCCAACATTCGCCAAAACCTGTTCTTCGCCTTCATCTACAACGTTGCGGGCATCCCGATCGCAGCGGGCATTCTCTACCCCATCTTTGGCTGGCTGCTCAGCCCCATTATCGCCGGGGCAGCGATGGCCTTTAGCTCGGTATCAGTGGTGACCAATGCCCTACGGCTACGAAACTTTCGCCCGAAATTTCAAGGGTGATGGAGTCACGGAGTGATGGAGTAATCGATAGCTCAAAACTCCATCACTCTCCCACTCCCCTACCCCATTACTCCCCACCTTCCCCATCTCCAGGAGCTTTCCCATGAAATTCATACACCTTCCCCTCACCACTTTTGCCAGTCTGACCCTGGCCCTCACTCTCGCCAGCGGCACCTCCGCCCAGGTCAACCATGACAACGCCATGACCGATCACGCTGCCGAGCCAGCCGGGCAGTTCCAGCGCATTGAGCAACCGCTGTGGTCTAGAGCCGCCGTTACCGGGGCGGGCCTGAGCTTGATCGGGCTAGAGCTGTGGTGGTTCTTGCTCAGCAAGCCCAAGTCTCGCAAAGCCACCACTACCGGCGGCGTGCAAGAGGTCAACGTCACTGTTGATGGCGGCTACGACCCCAGCCACATCGTGGTGCAGGCAGGGCAGCCGGTGCGGCTCAACTTCTACCGCAAAGACCCCAGCAGCTGCCTTGAAGAAGTGCGCTTTCCTGACTTTCGCATTGCCCAGGCGCTGCCTGTGAACCAAACCACAGCGATCGAGTTTACCCCTACCCAGCCCGGTCGCTACGAGTTTGCCTGCGGCATGAATATGTTTCGCGGCACTGTGGAGGTGGTGGCCGAGGACGAAGGCGTAGCTCCCCCTGTAGCCACAGCCACAGCCGAACCTACCGACCATCAGCACCATTCTTCAGTTGCACCCACGGCAGTCCCTGTTCCATCGTCAGAGGCAACTGAGGCGACTCTCACCCCTGAGGGCATTCAAACGGCCACGGTAACGGCGGCAAAGGGCTATCAACCCAACCGCATTGTTGTCGAAGCGGGTCGGCCCGTGCGGCTCGACTTCCGGCGTGATAATCCCAGCGGCTGCTACGCCCAACTGCTGATTCCCGAATTTGCGATCGCGGTGGACTTGCCCGAGGGCAAAACCATCCCGGTGGAGTTCACACCCATGCAACCCGGCGAGTACGAGTTTATGTGCGGCATGAAGATGAACTTCGGCACCATTGAGGTGCGCCCTGGGGCAGGCTCTCTCAATGGCAAAATTCCTGTCCATGCTGCTGCCTAATCTAAGGAGATTGTTAGAGAGCCGGGTTTCTTTTTTAAGTGTCCCTTCACTTAGCGGAGTAGCGATTATGCCGTGATCGATTTCATTGTGGTTTCATTATCGAGTGGTATTTTCTTGTAGCGATGTGGTGCAGCTACTTGCTGCTAGCACGTCTGCCGGTAGCCTAGAGCAACTATACAATGCGTATTTTGCTGGTTGAAGACGAGCCAGACCTGGGGCGGGCGATTAAGCGCACGCTGACTCAAGAAGCCTACGTGGTGGACTGGGTACAGTCCGGGGATGAAGCGCTGACCTATCTGGAGAGCAGCACTGTCACTTACGTGTTGGGAGTACTTGACTGGATGCTGCCAGGGCTAACGGGGCTGGAGATTTGTCGCTGGCTACGGGCGCGGCAGAATGCTCTCCCAATTCTCATGCTGACTGCGAACGATCGCATCGAAGATCGCATCGCGGGGCTCGATGCCGGGGCCGACGACTATCTGGTCAAACCTTTCAGCATGGATGAGTTACTGGCCCGATTGCGGGCCTTGAGACGACGCCCCGCTGACTTCAAGCCAGCCCAAATTCAAGTCGGAGCCCTGACGCTGGACTGCGATCGCAGAATTGCCCTGCTGCACGACGGCACCACCTCTGAGCAGGCGATCGAACTGACCCAAAAAGAGTTTCAGCTTCTGCAATATTTGATGGAGCACCCCGATCAAATTCTCACCCAAGAGCAGGTGCTCAACCAACTGTGGGAATTTGGCTCCGAACCCATCAGCAATGTGGTGGCGGCCCAGGTGCGGCTGCTGCGCCGTAAGCTGGGGCAATATGGCTATGACTCCATGATCGAAACTGTCTATGGCATGGGATACCGGTTCAAAGCTGAATAGACTGTTTCGCCGCAGCCGCTGGCAGCTCACCGGTTGGTATACCGGTGTCATGGCCGTCGTGCTGGCGATCAGTGCCCTGGGCATGTACGAGGCGATCGCCCATGCCCATCGGGTAGCCGCCGATCGCGAGCTAAAATCAGTCGCCGAAGCCGTTCACGACAACCTAGAGAAATCGCTCACGGCCAAAGGTCAGATCGAGAGCGGTTCCTCTGAGCTGCTGCCTAGCCTTTGCCTAACTGGGGACCCCTGCTTGGCCCCCTTTGAGCACAACCAGAACCACTATCATCCCGACGACCTATACTCCGGCAATTACTATATCCGGGTGCTAGGCACCGATGGAACATTAGTTGCGACCGCTGGCGACTATCCCCTAGGACTGCCCAGCCCCGATGGGGCTTCCCTTTGGCAAAGCCTGCGCGATGGGTCGGGGCAGCCCTACCGCCAGATTATTCTGCCCCTGTATGCCCTTGATGATCAGCAACTGGTGGGTCGTGTGGTAGTGGGTCGTTCGCTCAATGACTTTGCCGCCTACCTTGACACGGTTCGTTGGAATATGGCGTTAGGTCTACCGATTGTTCTAGCGCTCACTGCGGTCGCTGGGTGGTGGCTGGCAGGGGTAGCCCTAGAACCAGTGCAAATGTCATACCGCAACATCCAGCAGTTCACTGCCGATGCCGCCCACGAGTTGAGAACCCCCCTCTCTGCGGTTCAGGCCACTACCGAGTCGGTGATTCGGCTGCCAGACATCTCCGATGCCGAGGCCCGCGATACGCTCCAGGTGATTGCCCGCCAAAACCATCGCCTCACCCGCTTAGTCAGCGATCTGCTGCTGCTCTCCCGGCTCGATATTCAAACCACAGCGCCTGGCTTGGCCTGCTGCCTGCAAGACGTGCTGAGCGATATTGAGGAGGAAATGGCGGCGCTATCGATCGCTAAGGGCATTTACCTCTGGCTCGATCAGCCTGCGGCCCCGCCTCTGACAGTGATTGGTCACGAAGAGCAGCTTTACCGCCTGGTGCTGAATGTGGTCAGCAATGCCCTCCAGCACACCCCTGCCAACGGCAAAGTCACCATCCGCCTCAGAGCCGTGGATAAGCACGCCCTGATTGTCGTAGAAGATACGGGGGTGGGCATTCACCCCGACGATCAGCCTCGAATTTTTGATCGCTTTTACCGCATTGAAAAAGATCGTTCTCGCCAGAGCGGTGGAGCGGGGCTGGGTCTGTCGATCGCGCTGGCGATCGCCCAGACCCACGGCGGCAGCATTCACGTTAAGAGCGCCGTCTCAAAGGGCAGCACCTTTACCATTAAGCTCCCCCTTACCAGTTCAGGCACACACATTCCTAGGCCAGCCTCGCCCGTCGCAGAAGCACCGCGACGCTTACCATTAGAGCGCTTGTGAGGGATTACTTGGAAAAGTTAAACCGGGCGTTGACCTTTTCGCCCTTGATATCGGTCTGAATCACAGTCTTGTAATCCCCCGCCGCCTGGCTGGGTAAAAACGCAAAGAAGTGCTCACCCTCGGCATCGTACTCCATCGGTAGCGCTTGCTGGGTGCCGTCGGGGAGTTGCACCTGGGCGATCGCCGTCGCATCGGCAATGGCCTCATGGGTATCGCCCGTTTGCAGGTACAGGTCGAGGTGAATGCCATCGGCTTCGGGTGCAGGCACCAGTTCTAGATGGTAGGGGCCGCTTTCAACCACCTGCCCGCCCTTGCTAGCAGCGGCGGCACTTTCTGTCTGGGCAGCAGGGCTCTCGGTTACGGGAGTTTCAGCGGCAGTAGTGTCGGGAGCCGTTGCAGTTTCGGAGCCACCGCAGGCGGATAGCGCCAGCACGCCAGTAATCAACAGGGCTTGAACAAATTGAGAACGCATGGGGTAAATCTCCGAGCAGGTAAACAGTTGAAAGAAGAATAGTGGGCGGTAACTATCCTAGGATTAGACCGGGCTAACGGGCTGGCTTTCTGGGATAGAAGTTTTGGTTTCAGGGGTATCCTGAAGCGCCCCATCTCGGGATAACGGCAGTAGGTAGCGACCAAACCGGGCATAGAGGGCAGGCAGCACCAACAGGGTAAGGGCTGTGGATGTGAACAAACCGCCTAGAACTACCACGGACAGCGGTTGCAGAATTTCTTTGCCGGGGCCTCCCGCAATCACTAAGGGGAGTAATCCCAGGGCTGAGGTGAAGGCCGTCATGAGAATCGCATTCAGGCGTTCCATAGAGCCGTTAACCAAGGCCTGCCGCAGAGGCATACCTCGGGCAAATTTGCT
>JANPIO010000102.1:0-5756 GCA_031425055.1 Phormidium sp. VAR_61_metabat_6 | reverse complement strand
TGATTTTAGGTAGCTGTTTCGCTTGATAAAGGTAGGAGCTACCTTTGCCTCTATTATACTGACAGCTAGATAGTGGACAGTACAGGCTATTTAGCCTGAAGATCGCAAGAAATCATCTTAAATCTAAGATTTCGGCCTATCTTCTCGATGCTCGGCTACCCCGAGCTTACCTGAGAGGCTGAGACATAGTTTAGCCTTAGTGTATCTTTTTTTGTAGATGTGCTTGATTTAGCAGAAATTCTTGGCATCAAAAAATCCTAGCCTTCGTGATATTTCGCAAACTTACTAGAGTCTTGATCTGATTATTTTCTTAAAAGACTGGTCAATGCCCAAGCTTCATCGCAGAATAGCTAGGCACGGTCTATACCTGTCCCTGTTTGAGTTCCTTCCTGTTGCTCGATAAATCAATGACCCTATCTCAACCGCCCCAAGCTCAAGGTCTTTACCACCCACAATACGAACACGATGCCTGTGGCGTTGGCTTCATCGTCCACATGAAGGGCGCTCAGTCGCACACCATCGTGCAGCAGGGGCTGACAATTTTGGTCAATCTGGCCCACCGGGGCGCGGTGGGGGCCGAGGCCAACACTGGCGACGGGGCGGGCATTTTGCTGCAAATGCCCCACAAGTTTATGGCTAAGGTGGCGGTGGCAGAGGGTGTTACCCTGCCGGGGCCGGGGCACTACGGGGTCGGCTTTTTCTTTTCGTCCCCCAATTTGGCAGACCGCGAACAAGGTCGGCGCGTCTTTGAGCAAATTGCCGCAGACGAAGGTCAACAGGTGCTGGGCTGGCGCGATGTGCCCACCGACAACGCCTCGCTGGGAGAGACGGCTAAGGCCAGCGAGCCTTTCATGCAGCAGGTGTTTATTGGGCGATCGCTCGATCTCGCCGACGACCAAGCCTTTGAGCGCAAACTCTACATCATTCGCAAGCGGGCTCACTCCGCCATTCACTCCACCGGCATTGACCCCTACTTGTACGCCACTAGCCTGTCCTGCCGCACGGTGGTCTACAAGGGGATGCTGACGCCAGAGCAGGTGGGGCTGTATTTCCCCGACCTGGCCGATGAGGCGATGGAGAGCGCCCTGGCCCTAGTCCACTCGCGCTTTAGCACCAACACCTTCCCCAGTTGGGAGCGGGCGCACCCCTACCGCTACGTGGCCCACAACGGCGAAATCAACACCCTGCGCGGCAACATCAACTGGATGTATGCTCGCCAGTCGATGTTTGGCTCTGAGCTATTTGGCGGCGATCTTGATCGGGCCAAGCCGCTGATCAACAAAGAAGGTAGCGACTCCGGCATCTTCGACAACACCCTGGAACTTATGACCCTAGCGGGCCGTTCTCTGCCCCACGCCATGATGATGATGGTGCCCGAACCCTGGACCGCCCACGAGTCGATGAGCGCCGAGAAAAAAGCCTTTTACGAATACCACGCCTGCCTGATGGAGCCCTGGGATGGCCCGGCTGCGATCGCCTTTACCGACGGCACCATGATGGGTGCGGTGCTCGATCGCAACGGCCTGCGCCCCTCCCGCTACACCGTCACCAAGGATGATCTGGTGATCATGGCCTCGGAGGCGGGTGTTCTCCCCATTGAGCCCGAAAATGTGGCTTACAAGGGCCGCCTGGAGCCGGGTCGCATGTTCCTGGTAAATATGGACGAGGGCCGGATTGTCTCCGATGAAGAGATCAAACAGCAGATCGCTGCCGAGCAACCCTACCGAGAATGGCTCGACCAGCACCTGGTGAAACTGGGGGATCTGCCGGAGGCCACAGGCCCCGCAGGGTTAAACGGCAATGGCGCAAACCCCGTAGGGGCGCAGCATGCTGTGCCCCTACCCAACCCCGCGCCCCTGCCGATCCTCCAAACCGCCTTTGGCTACAGCTTCGAGGAACTCCGCCTGCTGCTGAAACCGATGGCCGAGAGCGGTGTCGAAGCCGTGGGTGCCATGGGTACCGACACGCCCCTGCCCGTGCTTTCCAACAAGCCTCGGCTGCTGTACGACTATTTCCACCAGCTGTTTGCCCAGGTGACTAACCCGCCCATCGACTCGATTCGCGAGGCGATTATCACCTCCGCCGACACCACCATCGGCAGCGAGCGCAATTTGCTCAAGCCCGAGCCTGAGAGCTGTCGGCTGATTAACCTGAAAACGCCGATCATCACCAACACAGAACTGGCCAAGCTCAAGAACGCTGGCGACAGCGGGTTCCCCTCGGTGACGCTGCCGATTGTGTTTACGGCGGCAGACGGTGAAGCGGGGCTAAAAGCGGCGCTGAACGGAATTTTTGCGGCGGCGGATGAGGCGATCGCCAACGGCACCAGTCTGATCATTTTGAGCGATCGCACCATCGACGCTGACCATGCCCCCATTCCCGCCCTGCTGGCCGTCGCTGGCCTGCACCACCACCTGATTCGCAACGGCAGCCGCACCCGCGTCGGTCTGGTGCTGGAGTCGGGCGAACCCCGCGAAGTTCACCACTTCGCCACCCTGATCGGCTACGGCTGTGGCGCGATCAACCCCTACCTGGTGTTCGACACCATTGAGGGCATGATTGCCGACCAGCTGCTTCCCCCTATGGATCTGGAAAAAGCCTGCCAGAACTTTATCAAGGCCGTCACCAAGGGGGTGATCAAAATCGCCTCTAAGATTGGCATCTCCACCATTCAGAGCTATCGCGGCGCGCAGATCTTCGAGGCCCTGGGCCTCAACCACACCGTCATCGACCAGTACTTCACCTGGACGGCTTCGCGCATTCAGGGCATTGGGCTGGACATGCTGGCCGAAGAAGCCCTCAAGCGGCACCGCCACGCCTTCCCCGATCGCCCCACCGACCACATCACCCTCGATGTCGGCGGCGACTACCAGTGGCGCAAAGAGGGCGAAGCCCACCTGCTCAGCCCCGAGGTGATCCACACCCTGCAAAAAGCGGTGAGAACTGGGGATTACGCGGCCTACAAACGCTACGCCGCCCTAGTCAACGAGCAAGACAAGCAGATGTTCCGCCTGCGCGATCTGCTGCAATTTAAGCAGCGCGAGCCAATTCCCCTCGACGAGGTGGAATCTGTAGAGGCGATCACCCGGCGGTTTAAGACCGGGGCCATGAGCTACGGGTCGATCTCTAAGGAGGCCCACGAGGCGCTGGCGATCGCCATGAACCGCATCGGCGGCAAGTCCAACACCGGCGAAGGCGGCGAAGACCCCGATCGCTACACCTGGACGAATGAAAAGGGCGACTCCAAAAACAGCGCCATCAAGCAGGTGGCCTCGGGCCGCTTCGGCGTCACTAGCCTATACCTCTCTCAAGCCCAAGAGATCCAGATCAAAATGGCCCAGGGCGCGAAACCGGGCGAAGGCGGGCAATTACCGGGTCGCAAGGTTTATCCCTGGATTGCCAAGGTGCGCCACTCAACCCCCGGCGTGGGCCTGATTTCGCCCCCACCCCACCACGACATCTACTCCATTGAAGACCTGGCTGAGCTGATCCACGACCTCAAAAACGCTAACCGCGACGCCCGCGTCAACGTCAAGCTGGTGTCTGAGGTCGGCGTCGGCACCATCGCCGCCGGGGTAGCCAAAGCCCACGCCGATGTCATCCTCATTGCCGGGTTTGACGGCGGCACCGGGGCCTCTCCCCAAACCTCGATCAAGCACGCGGGTCTACCGTGGGAGCTGGGGTTAGCTGAAACCCACCAAACCCTGGTGATGAACAACCTGCGCAGCCGGGTTGTGGTCGAAACCGACGGCCAAATGAAAACCGGTCGCGATGTTGTCGTCGCGGCTCTGCTGGGGGCCGAAGAATTTGGCTTTGCCACCGCGCCCCTGGTCTCCCTGGGCTGCATCATGATGCGGGTCTGCCACTTAAACACCTGCCCCGTGGGCGTTGCCACCCAAGATCCTGAGCTGCGTAAGCACTTCATGGGCGACCCCGACCACGTGGTCAATTTCATGCAGTTCATCGCCCAAGATATGCGCGAGCTGATGGCTGCACTGGGCTTCCGCACCATTGATGAGATGGTGGGCCGCACCGATGTGCTAGAGCCAAAGGCGGCGATCGCCCATTGGAAGGCTAAGGGTCTCGACCTTTCCCCCATGCTTCACCAGCCCGAGGTTGGCCCCGAAGTCGGTCGCTACTGCCAGATGGCCCAGGATCACGGTCTAGAGAAATCTCTGGATATGACTACCCTGCTGGAGCTGTGCAAACCTGCGATCGAGCGCGGCGAACAGGTCAGAGCCACCCTGCCCATTCACAACGTCAACCGCGTCGTCGGCACCATTCTCGGCAACGAAATCACCAAGCGCCACTGGGAAGGGCTCCCCGACGACACCGTTCACCTGCACTTCCAGGGCAGCGCTGGGCAAAGCTTTGGGGCCTTTGTGCCCAAGGGCGTCACTTTAGAGCTGGAAGGGGAAGCCAACGACTACCTGGGCAAAGGGCTCAGCGGCGGCAAGCTGATTGTCTACCCGCCCAAGCAGTCGACCTTTGTGCCCGCTGAGAACATCATCACCGGCAACGTTGCCTTCTATGGTGCGACCAGTGGCGAAGCCTACATTCGCGGGCTAGCCGGTGAGCGCTTCTGTGTGCGCAACTCGGGCGTGACCGCAGTGGTCGAAGGCGTCGGCGACCACGCCTGCGAATATATGACCGGCGGTAAGGCGATCATATTGGGCCTCACTGGGCGCAACTTTGCCGCTGGCATGAGCGGTGGCGTCGCCTATGTGCTCGACGAGGCGGGCGACTTTGCCACCCGCTGCAACACCGAAATGGTGGATCTGGAGACGCTGGTAGACCCCGAAGAAATTCACGATCTGCAAGAGCTAATCCAGCGCCATGTCGATTACACCCAGAGCAAGCGGGGGATCACGCTGCTGGCAAATTGGGAGAACTCCGTCACTAGGTTTGTGAAGGTGATGCCCCGCGACTACAAGCGGGTGCTGCAACACATCCAAAAAGCCCTCGCCGATGGGCTAACCGGCGACGATGCCCTCACCGCTGCTTTCGAAGAAAACGCCCGCGACGTCGCCCGGATTGGGGGGAGTTAACCACCCCATACCCAAAACCTACATAAAGCGTAGGTGGGGTGAAACAGAGTGAAACCCAACGCAAACCTCGGCAATGTTGGGTTCCGCTGACGCTTCACCCAACCTACGCAATTCGTAGGATAGCCAAAGGTCGATAGACCGTGCCCAATCACTCCAAAGAAACTCTTTTGGTAGGCAAGCAAGCTTTGCTCATCCTACCTGCCTCCCCAATCAACCTATTTTTAGGACAAACACCATGGGAAAACCGACTGGCTTTATGGAATATCTGCGGGAAGTGGCGCAAGAAGTTGCCCCCGCCGATCGCATTCGCAACTGGGATGAGTTTCACCTCCACATGCCGGAGGACAACCTCCGCACCCAGGGGGCGCGCTGCATGGATTGCGGCACCCCCTTCTGCCACACCGGCATGACCATCAGCGGCATGGCCAGCGGTTGCCCCGTCAACAACCTGATTCCTGAATGGAACGACCTGGTTTACCGGGGCCTGTGGGAAGAAGCCCTGGAGCGGCTGCACAAGACCAACAACTTTCCCGAGTTCACTGGGCGCGTTTGCCCCGCCCCCTGCGAGGGCTCCTGCGTGCTGGGCATCACTAGCCCTCCAGTGACGATCAAAAACATCGAGTATTCCATTGCTGAAAAGGGCTGGGAATCGGGCTGGATTACCCCCACGCCACCCCAGCAGCGCACGGGCAAAAAAGTCGCGGTGAT
>JANPIO010000101.1:0-4856 GCA_031425055.1 Phormidium sp. VAR_61_metabat_6 | reverse complement strand
ATCAGGGTTTGGGGTCTCTTCAGACAAAGCATCCATAAACCGACACCTAAATCTGGAATTTGCTGGAAAACGACACTTATTTCCGGAATAGGCTGGATCAGAAATTTCGGCTCTGCAGAAATCTAAGTAAGTCTGTCCGTCGCCTCAAACCCTTGATCTGCCGTTAAATTTGGTACAATTGAACCAATAATACTCCAGCGACACTAATTCTGTAAAGTGTCATTTATCTCTGGAACGTACACCATATTGCAGGGGCTACGGAGCAACCCGCTCGGCAATCGCCGCCAATGAAGCTTAATGAGTGACTTCGCCAGCTGGCGAAGTTGTAGATGCGATCGCAGTGCTCACTACAGCATTGATGGAGATGATTGCGAGCAGGGAGGCGATCGCCGTAGTCACTTCTAGCCGCGCCGAGATAACACCGCAACGCTAAAAGCGGCGATCAGGAACTTGCGGGATAGAAAAAAGCCATTCTAAGGACGCAGCTTACAGAGTATTAGTCTTGCGTAACGAACCCGCCTTACTTCCTACCGAGTTATCCGCCTCAACCATGGTAGAAACCACCCCATCAATCAGCCTTTAGATCAAGACCATCGTGAAGTTGGCTATCTAGAATAGAGCTTGTATGCCTTTCTGATTAAATTGTTATGAGTTTGCGCGATCGCTTCAGTCAAATTAGCGGACAGACCCGCTTTGTCGTGTGTCGCATTTTTGTGCATCTCTCAGGCCGAGAAGTAGCACCACTCCTAGGTGTGCTTAATCAAGCAGCGCGTGAGGCAATCAATTCAGAAGGTGACATGGAAGTGTTGGGCGATCAGCTCGTGCGGGTTTGTGAAAGCCTGCTGGAGTATGAAACCTTTTGGCAATCGGCAGCCAATGAAGGCGATGTGCTTTGGGATGAGGGCGATGCCGGAGATTACGTTAATGAGCTATTTACCGACTCGGCTGGACGTTATGGTAGCGCAACAGGCTCAGACTCCAGTAAGCGTGAGGATTTCGCTATCCCCGTGACCCAAAATGTGGTTGTCATGATCACAGTTGCCTCTGAAGGCGAAGTGCCTGAATTAGAAGCAAACCTGGCCGACGTCACTGCTTTGAAAGCAGGCTTAAAAGCTCTAGTCAACCTGAATTATCGGGGGACTTTACGAGCAATTCAGATACATTTTTCTCCTGCTCAGCTGGGAGACGAACTCACATCAGACCAACTGATCGAAAGTTTTCCTGAACTCATTCCGCTCTAGTCTTTCTAATTCACAACGCTTCCCCCTCAACTACAATGATGCGTAAACTTTCTGCTTCTTTATTGGCATTAACCCTAGTGTGGTCATCGGTTGGTTGCACTAGCTTAGACGATTACTCCACTTCGCAACCAGCACCGCAACCTCCGCAAGAAACAACTGTTCCGGCTGCTGCCAGCTCAATTACAGACGGAGCTTACCCCGTGCAGCAAGCCACTTACGATGACAGCTTGGGTGAATATAGCCTAATGTTGCTGAACACTGCACCTGGACAGTCGATGTTTCGCAGCGCCAATTTGCCGCTAGCCCGTCTAACCGACGACGAAGTCTCCGGGGGCAAAATGAGCGAGCTGCGCGTTGAAAACGGGCAACCGGCGCTGTACTTGGCACCCGACTTTCGCATTGAATATGTTCACAACGTGACTGAAACTCAAACTGATCCGCAGACTGGCCAGGAAGAAGTCGTCATTGTTCGACGCGAGCCCAGCTTTTGGACACCATTTGCAGGCGCGCTAGCAGGTCAGGCGGTCGGCAGCTTACTCTTCCGTCCGCAGTACTACATGCCGCCAATTTATCGACCGGGTGTAGCCCTGGTTGGCCATGGCGGCTATGGACGAAGCTACAGCGAAGCCGTCTCGCACTATCAGTCGCGCCACCAAGCACCTCCTGCTGAATATCGGAACCGTCAGTATCGAGCCAGTGGCAGGCTCCGCTCGCCTGGTAGCACGGCCCCCCGCGTTAACACCAATAGACCTTCAGGTAATGGCGTCGGCAACAGTAATCTGCGACGCAACAACCGACGAAATGAACGGGCTCGGCCTTCAGGCGGTAGTTTTGGCAGTTCACAACGCCGCTCGGCCCCACGCCGTAGCTCTGGCCGCAGACGGCGGTAACCTCTAACGTTTATGCCGTCAGGCTAGGCCGTTCTCAAATGTGAGGGGTTAAGGCCGAGTCAGGGAGTTTTTCTTGATGGCGGCGGCACTGGTGCCTGCGATCGCCCCCCAAACAATGGTCGCCACCAAGCTAAGGGCAACGGCCCGCTTGTCGGTCGAGTAGTCGGTAACGCCGCCGCCGCTCAGCCCAATCATGCGGTTAAGCGGCACCACGACCAGCGCCAGGTAAATCAACCCAACCGTGCCGCCGCCCAGGGCTGCTCCTCTGGCCAATCGGCGCGTCGTGCCGCCTAAGGCACCCCCCAGCCCTCCTAGCCCGGCGGATAGCACAAAAAATATCCAGGCTGGGTAGGACGACACCAGGGCAGGCAAACTAACACCCACGTGATTCTGAAAAAACGGCCCGCCCCAGTTAAACACGTAGTAAAAAAAGAGCACCGCAATCAGATATTGGCCAACGCCACCCACTAAGGCCCCAATCACGCTGCCCAACCAGGGACGTTTGCGGCTTGCTGAAACCTGTTTGCCCATAATGGTCAGCTTAAATAAGTAAGTGTCGGCTAAAGCGGGCGCGATCGCTCTGACTTGCGGCTATCCCAAGATAGCTCTAGGGCTTTGCGAAAGTCATCCATAGCCAGGGCGGCCCCATGGCCCAGACGAATATTGGTGTGGCCGCGCCCGATATAGGCCTCGGCTAGGGAAGGGCTGATCTCAATGGCGCAGTTGAAGTCGTCGAGGGCTAGCTCCCACTCGTCGAGAAAGTAGAGGGCGTAGCCGCGATCGCAGTAGGCCATGGCGTCGCCCTCGTTTAGCTCTAGGGCGCAGTCAAAGTCGGCGATCGCTGCCGGGTAGTCTTCTTGGCGGCTAAACACGCGGCCCCGATTAGCCAAGATGCGGCCGCTGTCGGGGTTAAAGCGCAGGGCCAGGGTGTAGTCGGCGATCGCCCCCTCCATGTCGCCCACCTGGGCCCGCAGCAGCCCCCGGCTGTCGTATAGGTCAGCCAGGCGAAAGCGCAAGTTCAGCGGAGTGTCTTCGCTCAGGGTGGCGTCGGGGCTGTCGAGGGCCAGGCCCACCAGGGTCTGGTTGTAGGAGCGGTCTTGCAGCTCGGGGTTGAGCTCTAGCACCGTGGTGTAGTCGTCGATTGCCCCCTGAAAATCGCCCAACTCGTGGCGCAGCATGCCCCGGTTGATGTAGGCCTCGGCATAGTCAACCTGGCAGTCAAGGGCGCAGTTGATGTCGAGGGTGGCCTGGTAGGTGTTGCGCAGCTGAAAATAGGCTACCGCCCGGTAGTTGTAGGCTTCGGCGTGGTGGGGCTGGCTCTGCAACAGCCGAGAAAAGTCGGCAACAGCAAACTGGTAGGCCTCGCGGCGGTGTTCGGCTAGGGCGGCGATCGCCCCCTGCTTCAGGTAGGCCAACCCTCGCCACAGCAAAATTTTGGCGAACTTAGGCTGCTCTGCCAGCACTACCGAAAAGTCGGCGATCGCCCCGCCGTAATCTTCTAAATCGAGCCTGATGCGGCCCCGATTGCCGTAAGCTTTCACCGAAGCCGGCTGCAACTCAATGGCCTGGTCTAGATCGCCCAAGGCCTCGCCCAATTGGCCCACCAGCCGATAGACGCTGCCCCGGTTGATGTAGGCATTGGTAAAGGTGGGCTCTAGGCGCAGAGCAGCCGAAAAGTCGTCGATCGCAGCCCCGTGGCGATTTAGGTCACGGTGGGCACAGCCCCGATTATAGAAGCCTTTGGCACAGGTTTGATCGAGGGCAACGGCTTGGGAAAACTGGGCGATCGCCGCCTCAAAATAGCCCAGCCGGGCTTGCTCAATACCGGCTTTGAGAAGGTCGCTCAGCTGACGGGCTTGGGTTGTCATAGGCCTGCCGGGGAATTTAACACTACACCGTGTAAATCGAATCTGGGCAATGCTCTTGCCGATGCCCCTGAACCCCAAAGCTAATTTTCATTATGCCCCATTGCGTCAACCGTGGGGGTACTTAAATCGCCGCCTGACGCAGCGCTTGCACGGTGGTCACCACCCCAGCTGCCACCTGATCGATCTCAGCGGCGGTGGTAAACCGCCCCAGGCCAAAACGCAGCGAGGCGTAGGCCAGCCCATCCTCTCGCCCCAGGGCCTTGAGCACGGGGGAAGGAGCAGTGCTGGCAGTGCTACAGGCCGCCCCCGACGACAGCGCCACAATTCCCCGCAGCCCCAGCAGCAGCGCCTGGCCATCAACTCCCTCAAAGCTGACGTTGAGGTTGCCGGGCAGCCGCTGGGTGGGGTGGCCGTTGAGATACAGGCCCCCCAGGGGTTGCAGGCTATCCCATAGGCACTGGCGCAGGGCGACCAGCCGAGCCGATTCTGTGTCCAGTTCAGCCAATCCCAACTCCACCGCCTTAGCAAACCCCACGATCTGAGGCGGATATAGGGTGCCAGATCTGAGCCCTCGCTCGTGGCCGCCGCCGTGGAGCTGTGGAGCTAGGGGCACCCTTGGCCGCCGCCGCACGTAGAGGGCACCGATGCCTTTGGGACCGTAGACCTTGTGGGCTGTCAGGGACAGCAGATCTAAGTTCATGGCCTCGACGTCAAGGGGAATTTTGGCGATCGCCTGGGCACCGTCGCTGTGGAAGAAAATTTTGCGATCGCGGCACCGCACCCCAATCTCGGCCAGGGGTTGCAGCACCCCGATCTCGTTGTTGGCCACCATCACCGACACCAGCACAGTATCGTCG
>JANPIO010000100.1:0-15901 GCA_031425055.1 Phormidium sp. VAR_61_metabat_6 | reverse complement strand
CTAAGCGCCGCCGTCGCCGCGTCGGTCGCGGTATTTCTGCTGGCCAGGGCGCGAGCTGTGGCTTTGGCATGCGAGGGCAAAAGTCTCGTTCGGGTAGCGGTACTCGACCGGGCTTTGAGGGTGGCCAAATGCCCCTGTATCGACGCATCCCCAAGCTCAAGCATTTCCCTCTGGTCAATCAGAAGGAGTACACCATCATCAACGTTAAGGGGCTGTCTGATCTGGCAGCTGGGACTGACGTATCGCTTGAGTCGCTGCTCGAAGCAGGTATATTGACCACCAATGATGGCCCTTTAAAGGTGCTGGGTCATGGTGAAGTCAGTGTAGCCCTGAATGTCAAAGCGGCAGCGTTTACTCAGTCTGCTAAGGAGAAAATTGAGCAGGCTGGCGGTACATGGGAAGTCGTCGCATAGCAGATGATTCGCTCATCCCTTAGACTAGATCTGGGGACTGTAACCATAGACTTCATGGTTACTTGCTGCCATCAATATATTGCTAAACGTAGGCCTGAGGTACTGTTGCATGGTCGTAAGTCGGGGTAAAAATCCAAGCGCGCAGGAAACATTTATGCAAATGGCCCAGGCCGCTGGCCTGCGCAGTCGTTTGCTGGTGACCCTAGGGCTGCTGGTACTCGTTAGATTAGGGATTTTTATTCCGGTACCGGGTATTGATCGCCAAGCTTTTGCTGCTTCTATTCAATCGGGTAGTCTAGCTGGCTTTGTGGGCTTCTTAGATATCTTTGTGGGGGGCGGTCTGTCTGCCCTGGGTATCTTTGCCCTAGGGATCTTGCCCTTTATCAATGCTTCGATCATCATGCAGTTGCTGACGGCAGCTCTGCCCCAGCTAGAAGACCTGCAAAAGAATGAAGGGGAAGCTGGGCGTCGCAAAATCTCTCAGATCACGCGCTATGTGGCTTTGGGCTGGGCAATTTTGCAAAGCACGTTGCTGTCGTCATTCTTGTTGTATCAGTTTGCAGAAGTTCCTGGCCCTGCGTTTGTAGTCCAGACGGTAATTGCCTTAACAGCTGGCTCGATGTTTGTGATGTGGGTGGGTGAGTTAATCACCGAGCGTGGCATTGGCAACGGTGCTTCGCTGTTGATTTTCCTGAACATTGTGTCTACTCTCCCCCGATCCTTAGGGCAGACCATTGAGCTGGCGCAGAGCGGCGATCGCGGCCTGGTAGGCGGCATTATCATTCTGATGCTTGCTTTCCTAGCAATGATTGTAGGGATTGTCTTCGTGCAGGAAGGCACCCGCCGCATCCCAATTATTTCTGCTCGTCGCCAGGTGGGTCGCAAGCTCTATTTAGAGCAGAGCAACTATCTGCCCCTGCGGCTGAATCAGGGCGGCGTTATGCCAATTATTTTCGCCTCTGCGGTGCTGGTGTTGCCAATTTCTTTAACCCAGTACATCACCAATCCTGGATTCAGTCACTTTGTTAATAACTACCTGAACCCAACTTCTCTCTTCTATGTTTCGCTATACCTTGTTCTGATCCTCTTTTTCAGCTACTTCTATTCATCTCTGGTGATGAACCCAGATGATGTATCGCGCAATCTGAAGAAGATGGGGGCTAGTATCCCTGGTATTCGCCCCGGTAAGGCGACCACTGAGTACATCAGCCGTATTCTTAACCGGCTAACTTTTTTGGGCGCTGTTTTTCTGGGCATGGTAGCTGTTGTCCCCAGTGCCGTGGAGAGTTTGACTCGAGTGCAAACTTTTAGGGGTTTTGGAGCTACTTCTCTACTGATTCTGGTGGGTGTTGCCATTGACACTGCTAAGCAGATTCAGACCTACGTAATTTCCCAACGCTACGAAGGGATGGTGAAGCAGTAGTGACTCGACTCATTTTTCTAGGTCCGCCGGGAGCGGGCAAGGGTACCCAAGCCCTGCTGCTGGCTAAGGATTGCGAGGTTCCTCATATTTCTACTGGGGATATTCTGAGATCTGCGGTGGCGGTGGGTAGCGAACTGGGCCAAAAAGCAGAGCAGTACATGAGCGCCGGGGAACTGGTGCCTGATGAGCTGATAGTTGATTTAATTCAAGAGCGGTTGGGTCAGGATGATACCAAAGCAGGCTGGCTGTTGGATGGTTTCCCTCGCAATGTGCCCCAGGCTGAGTTTTTGCAGAAGCTGCTTGATCAGATTGAGCAGCCCGTTGACTTTGTGGTTAACCTAGATGTTGAGGACGATGTAATTGTTGCACGCCTGCTGCAGCGGGGGCGTGACGACGATGAGGAGTCAGTGATTCTCAACCGGCTTCAGGTATACCGTCAGCAGACGGAGCCGCTAATTGATTTTTATCGCAGCCGCCAGCAGTTGGTGTCTGTGGATGGTAATCAAACCATGGACGTAGTTCATGCTGACCTAAAGCGCCTAGTAATCGAGTAGTTACTGGGATTATGCTAGAGTTCAGCCTGTTGATTGTGTAATGAGGGAGAGTTCAGCTTGTCTAAGCAAGACCTAATTGAAATGGAGGGTACCATTACTGAATCGTTGCCGAACGCAATGTTTCGGGTCGATTTGGATAATGGGTTCAACGTATTAGCCCACATTTCTGGGAAAATTCGTCGTAATTACATCAAAATTTTGCCAGGCGATCGCGTCAAGGTAGAGCTTACCCCCTACGATCTCACCAAGGGGCGCATTACCTATCGTCTTCGCAAGAAGTAGCCTGACTTAGGCCAATATAGGTGCTAATAGTTTGTCGGCCCCTGTGCGGAAGATGTCTGCACAGGGAAGTCTCGTTTGGGCTTCGACAAACTGAATGGCCTCCTCGGCAGCTGCTGCGGTGAGGTGACCCGTGTTAAGGGCGATCCCGACCACCTTAGCCGGATAGAATGCCCCTGCCGCTGTCGTCACTTGTTCATAGAGAGAAATTACGCTGGGTAAATCCGGAATTTTCACGTGGGGGAAGTTGTGAATATGGCTCTGCCCAGCTCGATGTACCAGCACTAGGTGGGTGGGCTGCGTGCCCCGCAGCAGCGGCAGTGTGGCGGTTGAAGCCGGGTTGAGTAGCGATCCCTGGCCTTCCACAAAAATGAAGTCGTAATTAGGGCCGTAGCGCATGAGCTGTTGCTCAACGGCTCCTGAGGCGTAATCGACCCGGATGGCATCTAATGGGACGCCGTCATCCCCCAGCATGAGATTGGTTTGGCCCGTGGCGATTACTTTAGATCGCAACCCGCGCTGAAGACAGGCACGGTGCAACTCTAGGGTTGCCGACATTTTGCCCACGGACATATCGGTACCCACGGTCAAGATGCGCTTGCAGGCTAGCTGACTGGCTTGCCCGCTCCCCACAGTTAGGCCTTCCGGTTCCTTGCGTACGTCCCAAATCCACTGGTGGTCTCTCAGCCAGGGCTGGAGTGCTGGGTGGGTGGCCATGGGTGTATGGAGACCGTTAACAATATTCAGCCCTGCTTTGACCGCTTGCTCAATGTCTTGAAACCAGGCTTCGGGCAGCTTGCCACCGGAGGGGGCAATGCCAATAGCCAGCACATCTGGGGTGTAAACCAGGGCCTCGGCGAGCGATACAACTACGGGGATAGGCTTGTCGATGCCAGTGAGGTTATAGAGCGATCGCCCCGCCCCCTGGTAATCAATCACTGCCACAATCGGCGATTGGCTAAAGCGCAACAGGGCCAGGCCCGTCTTACCCATGGTGCTTTGAGTGCCCTCGTGCATGAGCAGGGCAATGCGGCTATCGGGCTTGAGGTGCATAGCTAAGTCCAAGTCCTGGTTGAGCAGAGGGAAGTAGGCGTCCGTCAGCTAGGGTAAGGCCACTGAAGGGATCGTCCCGTAGGTTGAGGTGACTGTCGAGGTCGAGGTAGTCGGCTAAGGGTGAGAGCTGAGCCATGGCCCCATTCGCCAGGCTGCTGTCTGAATAGCAGCCAAACATTACCTGAAGGCCGCAGGCCCGCGCCGTGTGAATCATCCGCAGGGCTTCGGTCAGCCCCCCGGCTTTCATCAACTTAATGTTAATGCCATCGACTAAATTCATTAGGCGAGGAATATCTAAACTGTCGAAGCAGCTCTCATCGACGAAAATTGGCAGCGGTGAGTCCCGTTTGAGCTCGGCTAGATCGGCATCCTGGCTGACGGGTAGAGGCTGCTCTAGATGGGTAACGCGGCGGTCGCCCAGCCAATCTGCCATGTATTTGGCCCCCTCTAGGCTCCAGCCGCCGTTGGCATCGACGCTGAGGCTGACAGTTGTGGGGATCTGGTTGTATACGGCCTGAAACATGGCTTGATCAGCTTCAATGCCGTCGAGACTACCGAGCTTCACCTTAAGGGCACGGGCGGAAGTTTGCTGTAGCCAATCCTGCGATCGCTGCTGGGCGGCCTCGGGTGATGAAATGCCAACGGTAACTGACGTCGGCTGAATGCACTCTAAATCTAGCCCCAGCAGCCGCCAAATGGGCTGCCCGACGAATTTGCCGCACCAGTCCCACAGCGCTACGTCGAGCGCGGCACGAACAGCAGAGTGGAGAGATAATGAGGCAATAGCGGCCTCAATCGCCTGGCGCTCTAACGGATGGTGAGTGGCTGTTGCCGTCTGTAAGCGCATTATATCGGCCTGCAACGTGGCCAACGTCTGCCGATGAGTGCCGATGGAGAAAGGAGCCGCTTCCCCCCAGCCTTCTATGCCCTCAGCGCTAAGCCTCAGCCAAAGGTTAGTAGATTGGGCCGTTGTGCCACGACTGATGGTGAGCGGTACGCGTTTGTGAATGGTAAACGGCTGAAAAGTGATGTCCATGCAGGGGGTTAGCTGGCTTGGGGGCAGTACTAGCGCCGTAGGTCAACGCTGGAGCAGGGCCATGTGCTTAACGGAGTGGCCCGCAGTCCAGTGGTTGTGTTCCTGATGGTTGGGCGGGCTGAGTTTTATGCAATGCTACTGCATCCAGTTTGTAGAGAGCTGCGTACCGGGTATGGAGTCTTCAACGAAAAGACTTTTAGCCGTTTGTTGAATGGAATGAAGCATTATGTTGAGAGAACGAAAGCATCTGTGCAATAGTTTAATTGCCTTAGCTACCTGTCTGTTTGTAACAGTACTATACTCCCCGATGCTGGGCCGGGTGATGGCTCAGGCACCACTGGTAACCCCTGCGGCTGTGGCAGCGACTCCCTGGTCTGGTGCCTCCAGTGACACCTTTGCCGTAGGAGAACAGATTGATGCAAACTTAGCGGCGGCGACGGCTCCTTTGCTGGCTCAAGGCCTAAATGAGCCCATCGTGACCTATATAGCCATGCTCAGCGGTCAGAATATTGTACCCAAAGGGGTCATGACCAATGCCCGTGGAGTGGTTGGGGCTGCTCTATCCGGCAATCGCTTGGTGGTGCGCGGTAGCTTTCGAGAGTTGAGCAGTGCTCCGCGCGACTATGCCACCGACCCGCTCGATCCGCCCAACCCCAGCATTACCTCGGCGTTTCACGTCCACCGGGGGAGCGCTAAGGAAAATGGGCCATTTCAGTACGCCCTAGATATAACCATGAATGCCAACGGTCGCGGAGGCAGCGCCATGGGCGACTACACCCTCACCCCTGAACAGCTTCAGGCGCTGCAAAACGGCATGTTGTATATCGACTTCCACACCAGTCGTTATCGGGCTGGCGAACTGCGGGGCATTTTGATGCCTGCTTAGGCAAATACTAGGCACTCTACTTCTGTCGGGTGGTTTCTGATGCCCGGCTACGATCCGACAGGATGGCAGCAGACCTAAATCATGGGATTGTATAGAACAATGACCGCGGCATGATGCGCCCTCCAGCCGCGATGTCGGGTCTAGTTCTGAGTATTCGGTGGATATGGATTTTGATCGACTGACCTCGGCTGAAGCTGGAGCGCTCACGGATACAGCCCTTTGGTTGGCTTTAAAGTCGGGGCACACTAGCGCCCTGGGCCCTCTGTACGATCGCCACGGTGGATTGGTCTACGGCATTGCTCTTAAAGTGTTGGGTCACACCCAGGAAGCCGAGGACCTGACCCAAGACATTTTTGTCAAGCTACCGTCGGCGGCCTATGACCCCAGGCGGGGCTCGTTGCGCACGTTCTTGGCCATACTGACGCGATCGCGCGCCATTGACCGTCTGCGATCGCGTCAAGTGGCTCGGGCTGCGGTAGAGCGGCTTCAGTCTATCCAAATAGCGCCCCCCGCCCCACCCCCCGATCAGGCTCTAGCCGCCGAATGCAGCCAAGATATCCAGACTGCTCTGTCCAAACTCTCTGAGAGTCAGCAAAAGATTTTGCGCCTGGCCTACTACGAAGGGCTATCCCAGGCCACCATTGCCGAAAGGCTCGATACTCCCCTGGGCACCGTCAAAACTCATTCTCGTCGAGGCCTGCTGAGGCTGCGACACATTCTCCAAGAGCATTGGGGTAACTAGCACTATGACTGGGTCGATCTCATCAGAACAATTGCAGCTGCTGCTGGCGGGCTATGTCCTCTACGACCTCAGCCCCGAAGAGTCAGCTACCCTGTCAGAACTGCTGGTGGCCAACCCCGCTCTACAGCAGGATATCGACCAGCTTCAGCAGGTGCTGGAAATAGCCTACGACGCTGATTCTGTCAGCCCACCTACCCATTTGAGAATGGCTCTGCTACAGACTGCTGCCCAGTCGGTTGACGGGGCTGAAGCGGTGAGTGCCCCGGTTGCGGCTCTGGGGCGGCGGCCTCGGCGCTGGGGACGAATTTGGGGGGCAACAGCAGCAGCGCTGATGGCTGGCCTCAGTTTGAGCAACCTAATGCTTTGGCGCACGCTACAGCTTGAGCGTGCCGACCAGCCGGACGAAACCTTGACTATTGCCCTGGGTGCTCCTGAGGGTGGTGCGTCGTCGGGACAGGCTCAGGTGGTGATCAACCCCAATACCCTGGCGGGCTCCCTTACAGTGGAGAATCTGCCTCCCCTGGAGCCCGGCGCTGTTTACGTGCTGTGGACGGTGGTAGATCCCAATGCCACCGTCACCGTGGATCAAAAAAACGCTATTCTCACCACCGTGTTCACTGTGGATGAGCAGGGTCAGGTGTCGCAACCCATTGATCTGCCGCCCGTGTACCGCCGCGATCGCAATCTCGTGCGGGCTGTGGCCATTACTAAGGAGAGCGCCGCTGCGCCTCAGGCCCACCTATCGCCCCCTTTGCTAATTCAGCCCTTGTAGAAACCCTGGGTTTCTCTGGCATAGGGTAGAGCATTGGCGAGATAATTGAGCCATAGTTCCCGCGAGAGGTGTATGTTGGCTCCATCGGTTTTGCCTGCTACCGCGTTTATCGATCCCCAAGGCCACAACCGAGCGGCCATCGCAGCGGTTTTGCAGCAGGTGGTCGAGCAAATTCTTGACTACTCCACAGGGGCGGGTAGCCACGACCCGCTGCCCTCGGTCAAGGATATTGAGTTTAGCGGTATTCCGGCTCAGCCTACGGCGATCGCCCCCCTGCTATCATCCCTGGGCGACCTGATGGCCCAGTCGATGAACCCGGCCCATCCCGGCTATATGGGCCACATGGACCCCTTACCCAGCACTGCTTCGATCGTGGGCGACTGGGCGGCGGCAGTTCTAAACAACAACATGCTGAGTGTGGAGATGTCGCCCGCTCTGTCGCGTCTAGAGCCGCTGCTGCTGGCCGAACTGGCCCAAATGTTTGGGTTGGGAGAACGGGCGGGGGGGGTGCTGGCCAGCGGCGGCAGCCTGGCCAATTTGCAGGCGCTTACTGTAGCTCGCAACGTCAAGCTGGACTGTTTACGGCAGGGCTTAGCTGGGGGGCTGCCCCCGGTAATTTTGGCTTCGGAGATGGCTCACACCTCGATTCAAAAGGCAGCGATGGTGCTGGGGCTGGGGCTGGAGGGGGTGGTGCTGGTACCCGTAAACGCCAATGCCCAAATGGACACCAATGCCCTAGAAGAGAAAGTTCAGGGAGCGATCGCTCGAGGGCAGCGGCCCTTTGCGGTGGTGGGCACGGCGGGCACCACTGTCACCGGCAACATTGACCCCCTGCCCGCGATCGCCCGCATTGCCCAAACCTATGGGCTCTGGTTCCACGTGGATGCGGCCTATGGTGGAGCGATCGCCTTCTCGCCCCAGCACCGGCATCGGCTGACGGGCATTGAACAGGCCGATTCGGTGACGTTCAACCCCCAAAAATGGCTGTATGTCACTAAGACCTGTGCCTCGGTGCTGTTTCGCGATCTGGGGGTGCTGCACAGTCACTTTCGAGTGTCAGCACCCTACATGAACACTGAGCCCGACTGGGTAAATCTAGGGGAACTGACGGTGCAGGGAACTCGCCATGCCGATGTGCTCAAGCTGTGGCTCACGCTCCAGCATCTAGGCCAGGCGGGTTGCGCCGAACTGATCGAGGCTAGCTATGCCCTAAGCGAGCACTTTGTTACCCAGGTACGCCAGCGGCCCTACCTAGAACTGGCCAGCGAGCCTGAGATGAATCTAATCTGCTTTCGCGGCTGCCCCCCCGCGCTGCCGCCATCCCAGTGGGATACCTGGAACGCTAGCTTGCAAGATTACCTTCTGAAGCAGCACCAAATCTTTTTGTCGGTGCCTAACTTTCGGGGGCAGCGATGGTTGAAGGCGGTGCTGCTCAACCCGTTTACTACGGCGGCTGAGGTAAGCCAGCTATTTGAGGCGATTGATCAGTACGCTGGTTGCGCTGCCGGTTGAGGGGTGCGATCGCCATTATTCGCCCAAAGCAAGTTATCCACAGCCAGCTAAAAAACTGTGGATAACCTAAAGCTTTTGCAGTTTTATAATAACGCCCAACCCTAAAAGCCCTAACGGTGTAGGCTTTTTAGCAGATGCTTTAAATTTTAAGACTCACAAGCAGCCTGTGGAAAACTGTAGCTAAATTGAGCTTTTAGAAGCCGATCTGCCCAGCAAAATTGTGGCAACTAAAGACCTAAGTGAATTAATTGGCTTTTTATTATAAAAGGTGACTCTGCTATTACTGTAAATCACAATACATTTCTTTGCAATTGACGGCTGATCTTGCCCACCACTTTCAGCCCAGGCCAAGCCCAGGGGAGTCTAGAATAGCTATGCTAGAGAGGCTCGAGCACAGCGGCAGAGCGCTGTTTGTGCACCAAATATGAACCGGGAGATTTTTTAATGGTTGGAACTCAGCTTGCAGCACGGGACTTATTTCGCGCTGCCTACGAAAATCGCTACACCTGGGATGCAGCTTTCCCTGGTTACACTGCCGATGTGACGTTTACCCACAACGGTCAGGCCTACAGCGGTCAGGTCAAGGTTAGCGCTGACCTCAAGCTTGAAGTGAGCGGCATTGCCGATGAGGCTGCCCAAAAAATGGTGCACGGTCAGCTGTTTGAGGTTTCGATTCACCGGGTGCGGCGCGAGTTTGAAGACAGCCACGGCAACAACACCTTTCGCTATGGCGATACCCTAGCCGACGGCTCGGTCGAGATTTTGATGGGTGGTAAGGCTGAGGGCGATCGCTACCAGCTCAAAGACAACGAAGTGTCGATGGTGCACCGCCACATTCATGGCGTCGTGGTGACCATTCACACCTATAGCAGCCATGACACTGGGTCAGGCTACCTGTCGCATCGCTATGACTCGGTCTACCACGATCCCAAAACTGGCGATCAAAAGGGCGGTCTCAGCGATTTTGAAGATGAATACACCGAAGTTGGCGGCTACCATATTCTCTCTCGCCGCACTATCGAAACCGGTGTTGACGACGATACTGATAAGCAGGAATTTGTGTTTTCTAACATTGCTCTGATCGCAGCCTAAGGGTTGCGCCCATCTAGTTGACGATGGCACCTCATCCGTCCTGTTTAGTCAGGACGGGTTTTTTGTTTATCTTGGCGCGATCGCATCGTCATCTGTGGCAAAAAGATGAAAACGAAAAAGTGAAACCTGAAAAGTGCCGAGAATGTGCAGACAGCAGCGGCCTTGGCAATCTACGCTGACACTGGCCAATGGGAATGCCTCCCCCGCCTTTAGCACCCACACCTTTAGAATGAAAGGTGTAGCGTAATTGTGATGTTTAGCCTATGCCACCCCGTTGGCCCCGTAAACCCACCCGAGAAGACCCCGCCTACCGCAAGTTAGAAGGCCGCATCAATTTTGCGGTGCATGTGGCGGCGTTTACTGCCGTCAACTCTGGGCTGTGGTTTTTTAATACCCTTAACCCTGAGTGGGTGCCTTGGGCAAATAAAGTAACTCTGACTTGGTTACCGGTTTTGGTAGCGAATGCTGTCTATATTTTTGCGATCGCAGACTACTCCCCTGCGCCCATAGCCGCCACTGCTGACCCTGACCCCAACCCAGAGCCTTAAATGGAGAACCCAAACTATGTCTGATGCCTCTACTGCCCGCGCCATAGAATCCCTAGCCGCCACCATTGGCGACAAAGTGTATCTCGATGTGGCCAAGTGGCACCTGTATCTGGGCGATGCCAAACTGCATACGCCCCTGGCCGAAAAGCTCTATCCCTTGGTCGCTGGCGATAAGGTGACTGAATCCGCTGTAACAGATATTTTGACCAGCACGTCGGTGGCCATTGGCGGTGGGCAAAAAACCGTTACTCTGGCCGATTTGATCCCGGCGGCGGGCAAAGCCGATCTGCTAGAGGCGATCGCAGAGTACCAGCGCGACCTCTAGTTAGCGCCTGTCGGGCCGATGGCTAGGGTACTCTGGCGGAAAATCATCCTCGGGCCACAGCTCCATGGCATCCACGTCGATGGTGGGTACTTTGTCGTCGCGCAGGTTGGGGCCGGAGGGCAGCCCGGCGGTGGCGTCAGTGACGGCCTCGCGCAGCTGATTGCGCAGGCCACGCGTGCGCTTCTTAACGCTGCCCAGCAGGCCACCCAGCTTATCTTGGGCCTCGGCCTGAAGTTTTTGGCGGCGATCGTGGGCTTCGGCCCCCAGCTTGTGGCGACCTTCCTGAAATTGTTCATTCACTTGATCGCGCATGGTTTGGGTGCCCTTGACGGCAGCGTCCCAGCTGCGACGCGGGTCGGGCATTTTGTCTAGGGGAATGCGATCAAAGGGCGACTGGGCGGGGGCGGGCGGCTGAGGCGGCTGTACGCCAGCCTGAACTAGGGCCGGAGCGCTCAGGGCGGTGTCCTCCGCCATCATGCGGCGGCGACCGGTGCTGATCACGGCCACTGGGGCCAGAGCGTAGAGGCCAGCAGGCAATGGGCTAGTTTCGTCCGGGACAAACAGGTATTGCAGGATGTTGCCGGTAGCGGGTTCGAATCGGTAGTCGGTGAGCTGGCCAATGCGATCGCCGTGGTCTGACCACAGCTCGATCTCTCCCAGGGGTAGGCAATCTTGCAGAGGTTCGTCAATTGCCTCGATTCTCGCTCCAGCTTTGACCACCACCCCATCGCGCCCAATGGAGCCAATCTGGGGCCATAGAAACCGACGGCTTTGGCGGTTTAACAGGCCGCCACCGCTACAGCCAATGCCCTTGACTTGGTGAGTGCGCCCGTTGACCCAAATCTCGGTGATGGGGCCAAACTCTTCGGCGGTGTCGAGGTTAATGGCTAGGCGGTTGAGCAACTCGCTCTTCAGCATGCTCTGGGAAAATGACCCGTCCATAATCAGCACTCCTATGTCGCTAGCCCAAGCTCAAACGCGTCTTTGACCGGCATGGGATCTTTACTCAATGGTAGTCGATCAAAATTTGAGGTTGAAAACTCCCCAGGAGGTTGGAAGTGGTCGGGTACCTACTACTTTGTCTCTTGGGGGACTGTCTTTAGGATTTGTCGAGAAGTCATGAAAACGGTCAGCAGGTACAGCAGCCCCAACGCGCCGCCACCATAGATCAATCCTCGGGAGAGGGCAGAGTCAAAGGTGTAGAGAGCACTGTGCTCAAGCCGTTTGTGCAGCCCGGCATGGATGGCAAGAAAAAGCGCCACGGCAAGGCGCGACCAGCGGCGAACAGCAGGAGCTTCATTATTGGTTAGCCACAGCAGCCCCGCCACCAAGGGAATATGAACCAGCACAAAGGTCACCTCGGCGATCGCCTCGGGCAGGCGACTGAGAATAAACAGGATTCGCCACTCGGCCTGGGTCATGGCATCGAGTTCGTGGGCCATGAGGGTGGCAAAGCCCAGGTAAAACAGCAGGTTTTCCATTTTGCGGCACCGTTAGGTTAGCATCTCGTTGTCTTCTGGGGCGTGAACTGATTCCGGCCTGACAATTCCGAGTTAGAGTGAGCAGTGATAGGTCATCTGGGGCGATGTTATGTCTGAGCAAACCGGGAATATCTTACTGGTAGACGATGAGCCAGGTCTGCGCGAGGCGGTACAAGCCTATTTAGAAGACAGCGGCTTTACGGTGCGATCGGCCAGCAACGCCAAGGAAGGCTGGGATCTGCTGCAACAGGAGACGCCGGATGTCCTAATTTCGGACATTATGATGCCCCAGGTCGATGGCTACGCCTTTTTGGCCCAGGTACGCGACGACATTCGCTTTAAGGGGCTGCCCGTGCTGTTTTTGACGGCGCGGGGCATGACTACCGATCGCATTCAAGGCTACAACGCGGGCTGCGATGCCTACCTCTCTAAACCCTTCGACCCTGAAGAACTGGTGGCGGTCGTCAGCAATCTAATGGGCCGTCGCGCCGCTCAAATCATCGACGCGGGCGACGTGCCCGACATTGCCGTCATGGCTCGCCAGATCGAAGAGATCAAGGCCATGCTGACCCAAAAGGGCGGTATCGCCAAGGTGACCTCCGACATTCGTATCGACCTCACCCCCCGCGAACAAAGCGTGCTCGACCTAGTAGCCGAGGGGCTGATGAACAAAGAAATCGCCAGCCGCCTAGAAACCAGCGTGCGCAACGTGGAAAAGTACGTCAGCCGCCTATTTAGCAAAACCGGCACCAACAGCCGCACAGAACTGGTGCGCTTTGCCCTAGAGCACGGCATGGTGACAACCTAGGGACACAAGCAAGTCGGTGCTTTCCTAAAATAGAGTCCCTGCAATTAAGCCGATCAACGCCCCAGCGGACACCAGTTGCCAGGTCGGGCGGCGAAATTGTACCAGGGCTATCAGCGCAGCGAGGCCCACAGCGATCGCAACCACCGTGCGGGGCATAGTGTCTTGTCCCAGGGCCGCAACAGCGAGGGGGATGGCAGCAGCGGCGATCGCCCCCAACACCGCCGGCATCACCCCTTTCAAAAAGCTTTTGACCCAGGGGTTTTGCCGCAGCCGCACCAAAAACGGTGAGGCAAACATGATGAATAGAAAGGACGGGGTAAAGATGGCGATCGTGGCGACCAGCGCCCCCAGCGCCCCAGCGACTTTATAACCCACAAAGGCGGCGGTGATTACCACCGGGCCGGGGGTGAGTTCGCCCAGGGCAACACCGTCGATGAACTGGTTGCGCGTCATCCAGCCAAAGTCATCGACCACGGCTGTCTCTAGCAGAGGAATAATCACCAGGCCACCGCCAAAGATAAAGGCCCCAGTCTTGAGAAAGAAGGTTGAGAGGGGCACAAAGTAATCTTGGATGCGATCGAACCCCCAAAAGCTAGAAACCGCGACAGGGTCGGCGGGGAGATTCGCTAGCAGATTGGGCATACCCTGGGTAATGGGCAGCAGGGGGGCGAACCAGGCACTGGCGCTAGGGGATGGCCCGGTGGGGGGCGGCGTGGTGGGGCGATAGATGACGAGCCCGGCCAGACCTGCCAGCAGAAAGAGCAGCAGGATATTGACGCGGAAGATGAGGGAGAGTAGGAGGACGGTGAGGGCGATCGCCACCCCCTGCCAGTCTTTAATCGCCTTTTTGCCCAGCTTCCAGCAGAAGCCAAAAATAATGGCAATCACCACGGGCGCAATGCCCAAAAACAAGTCCTCAATTTGAGGCACCCCCTGGAACTTGAAGTAGACCCACGACAGCGCCAGCACAATCAAAAACGCAGGCAAAATAAAGCAAATGCCCGCCACCAGCGCCCCTAGGTACCCGGCCCGCAGGTAGCCGGTGTAAATGCCGGTTTGGGTGGAGGCAGGGCCGGGCAGCATTTCACAGATTGCCACCCCTTCAAGAAACTGCTCTTCTTTGAGCCAGCCGCGCCGCACCACTGCTTCATCGTGAATCATCGCAATGTGGGCCTGGGGGCCACCAAAGCCAATGGCTCCTAGTTTGAGAAAGAGGCGGGCTAGCTCGTTTAACCGAGCCGATAAACTTTCCTGAACTGGTTCTACAACTGGGGCATCCAATTCTGGCGGCTGGCTCATGGGGCAAAATAAGAACTCTGAAGCCACTGTATCGAACTTCGATCATGAAGCCCTATATCAGGTACTACATTGGTCTGAGCTGTTGACACCGGCAAGCGAGCAGGGGCGTAGGGGGGATAACATCATCAGCTCTAATTGCTAAACCCGCGAAAGTGACCCGGCAGCAGGTCGATGCCCAAGGCCGACTTAATCAGATAGGCCGCCATTAACACGCTGGTGCTAAGAGCCAGGTTAAACCCCAGCAGCAGCAGCACCGCCGCGACCCAGTTGCCGAACTGGGTAAGTCTAGAGACCGGAGTATTGCGAGAGACGCGGCGGCGGTCTTTGCCCACCATCAGTACGATAAAGTAGCGGCTGATCAACAGATCAACTTCGAACCTGAGATCAACCAGCTTAGGGGCCGGTTTGGGAATGGCTAGCTCAACAATGCGTTCTAGTTCTCCCCACTGCTCGGGGGTTAGGCTGGCCCGCACCTGAGGAGCAAGCTGGGCTAAGTAGGTGGCAGGGGTGGGTAAGGGGCGATGGGCTGTGGTGCCCAGCCCATTCAGCCGCCGCAAATTTTGGAAGTAGGCTTTCATCGATGGCTGAGACCCGCTGCTAGAGTTTTCTCGAGGCCGGTTGGTAGGAGATGGCTAGGGCCAGGGTATCCACCTAGGCCAATGGGACTGGTAAAGGTGGGCTCCGCCCCACAGCATGCCCAGCAAACTGGCTAACAGGGCTAACCGCCCGCCCCAGCGATAGGTTGATTTTGCTTGGCGTAGGCGTTGACCTACCGCTGCCAGAAGACATATGAGGGCTATGCTGGCGGCCCACAGCAGCAGTACGGTGTAGGCCCAATATTTGTAGTGGCTGTTGTCGGGCCAAAAGGGCGGGAAAATGTCAAAGGCGACCACTAGGGCGATCGCCATAGAGACGACCGCGCTGGCGGGCACCACGCTGCCCCAGCCAGCCCCTAGTCCGTAGGCCAGCAGTAGCCCAGCTATGAGAACAAAAGACTGTGGGGTAGTCAAGGCGGCAAGCCACCATCCCCACAGACCTACCCCAAGGATGAGCATTCCGATTTGTCCGGCTAAGGACAAAACTGCGCCGACATTCATTCGATAGACTGCCTTCAGCACAACCATTTGTGGTCACAGCCCCAACGGCCTATTAAATTTTGCCTATCGATGTTTTGGGGTTGAGCACTAGCCTAATGATGGCATTGGACTAACGATTCACTTACTCTTCAAGCTGGGAAAAGTACCATGAAGCCCTACCAGGCCATTCCAATCTACGATCGCAATGAACCGCTGGTGCCCATCCCCCGCGATCGCTTTGCCCTGGTGCAGCCTCATCCCTACCAGTTGCTAGGAGCGCCCTACGGTAACCAATCGCCTTACTGCCTCAGAGCAGGCGTGCTCGCCGCCCTCACCGAAGCTCAGGCTCAGCTTCAGCAGCAGCGTCCGGGCTGGCGCATGCAAATTTTTGATGCCTTTCGCCCTGTGGCGGTGCAGCGATTTATGGTGGAGCACACTCTTGCCGAACAGGCGCGGGCGCGGGGCTGGGTTGCCGCAGCGCTCAGCGTTGCCCAGCGCGATGAGCTGATGGCAGAGGTGGTGCAGTTTTGGGCCATGCCTAGCGATGACCCAGCCACGCCGCCGCCCCACAGCACTGGAGCCGCGCTAGATGTGACGCTGAT
>JANPIO010000099.1:0-9670 GCA_031425055.1 Phormidium sp. VAR_61_metabat_6 | reverse complement strand
CCATCAACGCCAACGTCGAGCGCATGACCCAGATGATCGACGACATTTTGGTGATCGGCAAGATCGAGGCCAAGGTGCTAGAAGTCAACCCCAGACCGTTAGATCTGGTGGCTTTTTGCCAGGCTCTGTTGGCTGAGGGCGACTACCGGCGGCCCCAGGCCCCGATTCAGTTTGGCTGCCGCAGTCGCCAGGTGCTGGCCTGTTTAGACGAGCGACTGCTGCGATCGATCCTCAGCAACCTGCTGTCGAACGCGATTCGCTACACCCCAGGCGATCGCCCCATTTGGCTGAAGCTGGCCAAGCAGCGGGGTCAGGCGATCATTAAGGTGCAGGATGAGGGCATTGGCATTCCTGCGGGCGATCGCCGCCAGCTGTTTGAGCCCTTTCACCGGGGCCAAAACGTCAGCAACATTCCCGGCACCGGGCTGGGCCTGAGCATTGTGAAGCAGTTTGTGCAGCTCCAACAGGGCACGATTAGGGTCACTAGCCGGGTGGGAGTGGGAACTACATTCACAGTTAGCCTGCCAGCGTAGTGGGCTTACTGAAGAGGTGGTACAGAACCGGCGGCAGGGCGATCGCCCACGGATCCATTCATGGAATCCTCCGATGGACAATCTTGGCACGAACACTCGTTCTCAGTTAATTCGCAGCTCTAGGACAGCGGCAGCTAGCGGCTGGCGAATAACGCCCCCAAGGCAGCGCCGAATCGGCTGGCCTATGCCACAATTAGCGCCGTGTGATGGAGAGATGACATTGTGAATCAGCAGTCGGGCAGGGGCCTTTTACTGGTCGCGATGGCCTTTTGGGGCCGGTCTTTGACCATCGCAGGGTTAGCCGGAGGCTGGGGCATCCCAACGCTGCCGGTCTACGCCCAGGCCGAAGCGCGGGATTCTGAGCTACAACAGCCCACCAGTGTTGCCCTCGCGGAGAATCTAGAGCTTTACTTCGACCTCTCCAACGATGCTGAGGCAGAGAGCTTTCCCCTAGTTCCTATTGCCGAGCCGTCACCAGCCCTACGCCCCGGACGGCGACCCGCCTATGTGCCGCCGTCGCCGCCGCTGCCCCCCTCCCAGCGTCCCAGGGTGGTGCAGCCCGCCAATTCAGACAATGCCACAGTAGACTCGCCCAGTCCCACCTCGGGTGACCCCGCTGAGCAGATTGCCCCAGCTGTGATTGAGCTGTCGCCTACGGGGCGACCCCCCAGCCCGGTAGTGTTTCTGGCCATGCAGCAGGAACTCGAGAATCTGATTGGTCGCTTTGAGAGCGCCCTGATCATGGCGAACTCGCTGGATGCGCCCACGGCACTCACCCTGCCCGATCGCTCACCTGTGCTCACTGCTGCCGCCGACCCAGTGAATGTGGCCGGGGGGCGTGGAACCTATCTGCACCCTACCCTGGGCGAGGCCCAGCAGCTTTTAAACGATTGGGATGGGCTGCTGGCGGCGGGTAAGCACAGCGAGGTGCGCGATCGCTGGCTCGCCGCCCGCACCGCCCTGTGGGAAAACTTTCCTACCGATCGCCCCATTAACCAGGGGGAGATTCGCGCCATGTGGCTCGATCGCGGCACCATTGTGCGAGCCAGGTCGCCCCAGGGGCTGAGCGAAATCTTCGACAAACTGGCCGCCGCCGGCATCAACACCGTCTTCTTTGAAACCGTGAATGCTGGCTATACTATCTACCCCAGCCAGGTGGCCCCCGAGCAAAACCCCCTTACCCAAGGCTGGGATCCCCTCGCCGCCGCCGTGGATTTGGCCCACCAGCGGGGCATGACCCTACACGCCTGGGTGTGGGTGTTTGCGGCGGGCAACCAGCGCCACAACCGCCTGCTCAACCAGCCCGCCGACTACCCCGGCCCGTTGATCTCGCGGCACCCCAGCTGGGCCGCCTATGACAACAGCGGCAGCCTCATCCCCCGGGGGCAAGACAAGCCTTTCTTAGACCCCGCTAACCCCGAGGTGCGCAGCTACCTCACCCGGCTGATGACCGAAATCGTCACCAACTACGAGGTCGATGGCCTGCACCTCGACTACATTCGCTACCCCTTTCAAGACCCAGGGGCCAACCGCACCTACGGCTACGGCGAGGTTGCCCGCTGGCGGTTCCAGAGCGTGGCTGGTGTTGACCCCATGACCCTCAACCCCCGCGCCAGTGGCCTCGATCGCAATCAGCAAATTCAGCAGCGGGTGCTGTGGGAGCGCTGGACTGAGTTTCGAGTGCAGCAGGTGACCTCGTTTGTGCAAACCATCTCCAGCACCCTGCGGCGGCAGCACCCCGGCCTGGTGATGTCGGCGGCGGTGTTTGCCAACCCCGAGCACGAGCGACTACAGCGCATTCAGCAAGACTGGGGAGCCTGGGCCAGAGCCGACTACCTCGACTGGGTGGTGCTGATGAGCTACGCGGGCGATACCAGCCGTTTCGAGCGCATTGTCTCCCCCTGGTTGGTGAATGAATCCTTTGGCTCAGCCTTGGTGATCCCGGCGATTCGGCTGCTGAACTTGTCAAATGCTGCCACCATCGACCAAATGCAGGCCAGCCGCGACCTGCCTGCCCCCGGCTATGCCCTGTTTGCCGCCGCCGATCTAAATACTGAATTAAACACCGTGCTGGCCCAAACCCAGAGCGGCAGCCCGCCTGGCCCCACTACCCCCTACGCTATGGCTGCTAGCCGCTACGCCGCCCTCCAGCGCGAGTGGAGCTGGCTGCTCACCCACCAGCGCCTCTGGATGGATCGCAACGCATTGGAACCTTGGATTAGCCAGGTCAACAGCCTAGGCAGTGAGTTTGACACCCTGGCCCAAGAGCCATCGCGGCGCAACCTAGAAACGGTGAAAGCCGAACTCGCTAGGGTACGCGCCTCGGTGAACCAGGGGATGTCGGTGGATACGGCGAACAGTGGCTACAGGCTGCGATCGTGGCAGCATCGGTTAACTGCGATCGAGCAGTTGCTAGAGCATGGGGAGAGAGTTCAGCCTTAGACGTAGGTTGCATCGAGCCAACAAAAACACCGCAACTCATCACCAATTGTCGGTTGCTAACTGCACCTGATAATTGGTGCGATCGCTAGGCGGATAGCGGTCAGAGGCTTTGAGGATCTGCCGGTAGGGGTGCGGTGAAGTTAGCTTGTTTAGCAATCAACTCTAGAAACTTAGCGGTGCTGCGATCGGGGTCGTAGACACCATTTTCCCACTCGCTGACGGTTTGGCGGCGCACCCCCATCTGCTCAGCAAACTCCATCTGGGTCAGGCTCATGTGCTTGCGCAGGGCGCGAATGGCATCTTGCTGCCAAACGATTTTGCCGTCTTTGTGCTCAATGTTGTATTGAGACTCAAACTTGCGAAAGGTAACAGTTTTGCTGTCTACATCAATGTCGTAGACATGGTAGCCCGCTCCTACCCAGGCTCCAGCCTGGAGAGCGGCTGGGGTATCGCGGTTGCTCCACCAATTTTTGCGCTCAACCGCTGAGTGGGGTAGTGGGTTCCCGAGCAAAGTCTCAATGTTGGTAAAGGTTAGCAAAACTTCCGCCTTGCCAGAGGTCTTCAGATGATTAAACAACGGGTAATATTTGCTGCCGGGTTTCATAGGTAGGCGCGATCGCGACTCAGTCTCAGCGGTAAACCATATGACTCTCTAATAATGACGCAAAAACCTGACTTAATGACCGCAAGCTGCCAAGACCGTGAGAATTTCTGACTTGGACGATTTACCGCATCCCTTTAACTTGAGGGTCTTGAAGGGGAGAGCGATCGCTATTTACGGTCACATCGTAGGTGCTGTCCCTGCGCCAAACATGCCCTCTGTTGCACTGGCATCTATAGATTCGTTACGGTAGCAAAGCTGACTTTGCTCGATATCACCTCTTGATCGCCTATGGCCCGCCTTGAGCTTGACCCCCACACCCTTGACCGCGTCATCGAAATGGCCTGGGAAGATCGCACACCCTTTGAGGCTATTGAGACTCAGTTTGGGCTAGTCGAGAAACAGGTGATTGCTATCATGCGTCGCTCGATGCAACCCTCGAGCTTTCGCCTGTGGCGCAAGCGGGTGACGGGACGCAATACCAAGCATCAGTTCAAGCGAGACTTTGCCCTAGGCCGGTTTAAGTCGACAAACCAAAAATAGGGGCGTGGCATCTCAGCTGCGGGCCAAGCCCTGCGACCTGTGCCAGGCCCTAGCAACAGTGCGGTACCGCATTCAATGCGTCCCTGGGGCAGCCTGGGTGTTGGCCTGCCCCCGCTGCCAAAACACTCAGCGCGAGCAAAACCCTAACTATCGCTATGGCGGCACCTGGAAAGCTCGCCTCAAAAAGGGCTAACCCCTGCCTATTGCCACCGCCATAGTCGCTTTTCTTTAAACCCGAAAGAGCTCTGTAAAATCACGTAAGCTTATTTCAAGCTTATAAGAAATCTTGGCAATTCTTCACAGACTCAGATTAAACCAGGTTATGTTGAGGGAACTATAGGTGTAACCGTTAATCGCCTAATGCACAAGCCATGAAAACTTCCACAGTTCTGGTGCATTCAACCCTTGCCCAAGCGCCCGCCGCCAGTCGGCCCCAGCTTGATAACCCTTGGATGCTCTCGTCTGGGGGGTTGCTGGTGCTATTGCTAGGGTTGGGTGTTTATTCTCACCTGCAAACTCGCCGCCTGGTAAAACAGCTCAAATTTGAATCCTACAAAAATCAAGAGCTGCAAAAAAAGGTCAAGCTGGCCCTCAAAACCATCAGCAAGATGGAGCAAAACCCTGATCTAATTCACTCTCGCGAATTCAACCTCGACTACCTGCGCATGCGCATGGATGAAGATCATTTTCATGCCGCGATTGTGAACCAGCTCAAGGTCAAAGTTAAGCAAAAAATTAGTATTGCTCTGCGGCCCCGCCAGGCTGAAGAAGGGCTGATCGGTGTTGCCAGCAAGCCCCGCGTGGTGGATGAGATCTTTGATGTCGAATACGCTCCCCAAGATAACCCCCTGGCCAAAAAACGGGTGTTGTTTCGCATTCAAATTCGGCTGGCTAAGCTGCCGACCCAGGCCACATCTTCGACCATCGGTCAGCTGGTGGAATGCATCGAAAACTTTATGAGCCCCGATGCTGAAGAAACCCACTGGCAGCCCACCATCCAGGGCCGCATTGCCAATATGCACTGGGATCAAAAAGCCAAGCCTACTCCCCTGCTGGTGATTGAACAGTCAAGCGAAGGGGCTAACGTAACATTGCGCAGCCGCAATGAGCTACCGGCCAGCATGAGCAGCACCAGCAGGACGCCCAAAAAGAAACTGGCCTAAGCTCGCAGCGCCCAGTGGGTTACGAATAGTTGATCACCGGCAATTTATTAGTAGACGGCGGATGCCATGGCAGTGGTATCCGCCACCGGTGCTGGGGCCGATCGCGCCTGGGCCATGTCTGAGAGAATGGCATCGAGCAGCTGCTCGCGCAGATCGGGGATGACTGCCAGGGCACGAGTCCAGTCGGGAATTTGAGTGCCGGTGGGGTCGTCGAGGTACTGGTTGCCCGCTTCCAGAATTACCTGCTCAAAGGTTTCGATGGTGATTTCTTCTTGGTGGCGATCGTACTCTAGGCCGTTGAAGCGGGCATCGACAAAATACTGACGGGCGAGGTTTTGGGCCTCGCGGCGGTACTTAATCCGCAGGGCGCGAATGTGGTCTTGGCCGATCACCACCTGCTCGGTTTCCGTTAGGGTTCTAAACACCGACTGCAAAATGTCGCGGCACATTTTTTGCAGCCCCGAGCTGGTTGAGTTGCCTAGGGCCTGGTGCTTGTGCTCAAAAATGCCCAGGTCGATCTGGGCAATGCGCTTGAGGGCCACGTTGCGGTAGACCTCGGCCAGCAGGCCCACTTCTAACCCCCAGTTGCCGGGGATGCGGGTGGTCAGCGCCAGGTCGGCGGAGAGGGCAAACTCGCCCGAGAGGGGGTAGCGGTAGGCGTCGAGGTAGCGCAAGTAGTCGCGGTAGCCAAATAGCTCCATCAACGAGGTGATGAGAGGGGTAACAAAAAGCCGGGTGACCCGACCATGCATGCTGCGAGGGTCGCCACCGACGCGAGCGTAATAGGCTTTGCTGAAGGCGATGCCAAAGTCTTGCTCCAGCAGGGGGTAGAGCAGCTTGAGGGGGTAGGCGCGATCGTAGGTGACAATGTCGGCATCGTGGAGAGCGATCGCTGCCGCATGCAGAGAAGCTACCCCCAGCCCGAGCCATACGGCCCGCCCCTTGCCCTTAAACCGCAGCAGGTCTAGCCCTTTGTCTTTGAGGGTTTGCAGAATGTCGGTAATGCGCGGCCCATTTTCCCACAGGACAAAGGTGGGCTGGGGCAGCGGCTCAAAAAACTGCACCGCATGGCGATATTGCTCAAAGGTATCGGCATAGAGGCAGACAATGACGTTGTTGACAAACGGGGAGTGGCTGAGGTGGTCGCGAATGGTGGCTAGGGCCGGGCGCTCTAGCTCTTCGTAGAGCGACGGAATCAGCACGGCGGTAGGGTGGGTTTGGCTAAGCTCGGTGAGCCGCTGCTCTAGACGCTCGGCATCGTACCCCAGGTCGTGGATCGTGGTAATTAGCTCTTGCTTATAGTCCATACCCTGATATCCCTCAATGCTAGGTCTCATCATAGGGATAAGTGGCGATCGCAAGATGTCTGAATCACTACCCGATGGCTAGCACGGTGGTAGATCGCACCCTAGGCAAAGTCGTGAGCCAAAATCGCTTGGCCGCGACGGTAGAGTTCTTCGGCATAGCCCGTCCAGGTGCCCTGTCCCCAGTAGCGAAAGCAGCTGGTTTGCAGCAGCAGGCTGTGGATCAGGGCGTTGCGGTAGCGGTGCTGGCACTCTAGGGCATCGCCCCGCTCGCTCTGGCGAGCCATGGTTTGGTGAAACTGGGCCGACAGGCGCTGCATGGGGTCGAGCACGTTGTCGTAGCCCACAACCCAGCTGCGATCGCCCGTCCAAGAGCCGCCTTCCATCGAAAAATTGCTGTCTTCGGCGCGGAGGGCGGCGATCGCCCCCGCTACGGCCTCAGGGCCGCTGGCATCCCCCATCGCTCGCCATAGACGAGCTTGCCCCACCGCCTGACAAGTTGGAAACGTTTCCGGGCCACAGCCCGCCGCTGTCAACAGCTCCAGATATTCGCTGCCGTTAAAGCCCACCACGCCCTGGCGACCGCCCCCCTGATCGCGCATTTCGTACCAAGAGCGCATAAAGGCGCTGGGGAACTCATTCATCATCACGCCGCCGTTTTCGCCGTCGCTGATCTGGCTGACTAGCTGCGGCACTGTGGCGTTGCCGAGGGCAACTTGGCCCAAGGTCTTGGCCTCCCAGTAAGGCTGCATCTGACCCACCAGCTTGGTGTCAGACCCCTGGGTTTTGATCAGCACCACAATTTCTTCGACTTCGCCCTGGGCGTTGCGCGCCACCAGACGGTGGGGCAGGTGGGGCTGCGATAAACCGTGGCCTTCGACGGCTTCTACCGTGTGCTCTTGCACCAGCATCCAGCGGTAGCCACAGTCTTTGAGGGTTTTGACAAAGGCGTAGAGCACGTCGGGATGGTTGGGCAGGTGCATCTCCGGCGGCGAGAAACCCCGCACCCGCGCTAGCGCCTCGGCCCCAAACAGGGCGGCAAAGTGGTGCTGCCAGGCGCGAATGTGCAGCTTGAGGTCGGGCACCGGGGTGGATGGCACCACTGCGTGGCCCCAGCAGGTGCCCAGCCATTCGACGTAGGGCTGGTAGGTGGGGTCGCAGGCCAGCCGACGCAGCTTAGCCAAAATATCTTGCCGATCCATCTGCTGGAGGCCCCACAGCAGGGTGCCCGAGTAGTCGAGCATGACCCTAGGGTTACAGCCCTGGTTCACCAGCTCTGGAATGAAGTCGCCCAGGCGGGCGTAGCAGTAAGCGAAGGTGCCCGCGTTGTGGTTGTCCCCGTCGTAGGGGTGCTCAAACATGTACTGGAGGTGGTTGATTAGCTCGCCCTTGGCTCCAGCGGGAATGGTGGGCTGATGCATGTGCAGGGCGATCGCAAAGCCCGCCGAGATATCGGCCAGCACCAGGTTGGTGCGCGGCAAAAACACCGGCTCATCGCTGGCCATCACCGCCGCGATATCGGCCTCTCGACCCGACAACGGGGGCAGCCCATCTTCGAGGGCGGGCCAGTCTATTGGGGAGAGCACAGCACCGGTCATAGACACCTCGTAGAAACGATTTACCCAGCAGCGATGGACAAACCTATGGTCACTATTTAGTGTGACACTGGGCGGAGCACTTATACTAGGGCGGTTTACATTTCGTGGTTAGAGCTGGCCGAAATAGGCTGAATGCCCAGCGCGACCAGCCCGCCTTGGCGATTCCCCTGCTGACTGTGTGCTAAACCACCAGCTGGGGGCGAGCCGACGGGGGCGGTTCTAGCTCAATGGTGGCCACTACCTGACCGTGGTCAGACTGCCAGGGTTCAATGTTGTCTTCGAGCAGGGTTTGATCAAACAGGTGGTCGTTAAACACCGATACGTAGGTGACGCGGCCAATGCGATCGCGGTTTTGGGCCGAAAATTCTTCGCTCACCATGATGTGGTCGAGGCTGTCATAGTGGCCGTTGTGAATGTGGGTGTAGTAGTGGTCACCGTAGCCCAGCCGAGCCTGAATGTCTTTGACCTGGTAGAGCAGCACGTCCCACACGGGGGCTTTTTTGCGGTAGGGCCAGCGTTCCCAGGGGGGCTGACCGGCGACAATCTGGGTGGTGACGGCGGTGTGGTTGTCGTTGACATCGCCCATGACAATCACCGGGTAGCGGCGATCACGCAGCCCTTCCATCAGCAAAAATCGCAGGGCGGCGGCCTCGGCGGTGCGACGAATCAGCGATCGGGCGTGGCCCTTGGCAATCTCGACCGGGTCGCTGCGATCGACACCGTTGGTCATCATGGGCCGCTTTGACTTCAGGTGCACCACAAACACTGTGCAGTGAATCGTCTCGGTCAGCGCCAGATCGACCGCTAATACCGGGTGCGAAAACCGTCGAATTGGGATCTCGGCCCCCTCCAAATCCAGTACGCTCTCCGGTGGAAACTCGTCGTAGACCCGCTGCCCCAAAACCTGAAACCGGGTCGCCAGGGCCACCCCAGGCCCCCGCCCAAACCCTTCAGCCATGACAATCTCGTGCTGCTGGTGGTATTCGCTGCGGTGCAACGCTTCTTTCAGCGCCCCCCGATGAAACACTTCCTGAAAGCCGCAGATATCGACCTTCATGCGATCGAGCTGGGCCCCAATCCAGGTGAGCTTTTTGAGATAGTTCACCTGGGAATGCACCTCGCCAGGGTAAAACTCGCGCTCGGGCAGCATCAGGTTGTTGAGGTTAAAGGTGCCGATGCGAAACTGATTGCGTTCCATAGCTGCCGCTTGTGGGGGAAGTGCCCTTAAGAATAGCGCCGTTGTCTGCGTAGAGGATACAGATACCGCTCATGCTGAGGTAGGGGATGAAGTGCACACTCGCGTTGGCGAGAACCTTTCCCCCTGCTAGCTCAGAAGGCTGGACGATCCACTTTATGAACGCAGCAGTCGCTACTGGGTCTCGGCCCAGGCGGGTCATAAGGATGAACGGCTGTTTCAGCGGGGAACTCAACAGGCCTGGCAGTGGGCACAAGCTTGCTCTTACATTCAGTGGTTCACCGACGGTGA
>JANPIO010000098.1:0-14731 GCA_031425055.1 Phormidium sp. VAR_61_metabat_6 | reverse complement strand
ATCCATCAGCGGCATCACCAGGTCTACCAATACGACATCGGGCTGATGCTCCACCGCCTGGGCCAACCCCTCCTGGCCATTGGTCGCCTCCAGCAGCTCAAAGCCGAGGGGGGCTAAAAAGTCGATGATGATGGCCCGATTGTATTCCTTGTCGTCTACGACCAAGACGGTGCGGCGATCGCCCCTGTAGCCGACGATCACCTGCCCGGTGGTTAGGCTGGTTGCCTTGCCCGGCTGAGATGCGGCCAGGTCGAGATCGAACCAGAATCGGCTGCCCTGGCCTAGGTCGCTGCTGACGCAAATATCGCTGTCCATCAGCTGCACCAATTGGCGACTGATCGCTAGCCCCAACCCTGTGCCGTCGGTGTGTCGTCCCGATTCTGGCGTGCGGTGAAATGGGTCAAAGATCTGCGCCAGTTGCTCAGGGGCAATGCCCACGCCCGTATCGACCACTTCAAAGCGAATCAGGTTAGGGGCAGCAGGCGATACAGGGGCTGCTGCCTGACGATCGCCCCCCGTATTGCCCCTGGAGGGCCAAGCCTGGGCAGGGCCGACTTTGAGCGAGACCTGACCCACCTCGGTAAACTTGACGGCGTTGCCCAGCAAGTTCAGCAGCACCTGCTGAAGCCGCTTTTCATCGGCATAGACGTACTCGGGCAGGGGCGCGATCGCCTCGTAGGTCAACGCAATCTGTTTCTGGCTGGCCCGAATGCGGCAGATCTCCACCAGATTTTCGAGAAACCGGGGCAGGTGAAAAGCCTCCGGGTGCAGCTCCATTTTACGCGCTTCGATCTTCGACAGATCGAGCACATCGTTGATCAGCGTCAGCAGGTACTCGCCGCAGCGATGAATGATATTGACACCCTGCCGCTGCTGCTCAGTGAGGGTCTGGTGCTTTTTGAGCACCTGGCTATAGCCCAAAATGCCGTTTAGGGGCGTGCGCAGCTCATGGCTCATGTTGGCCAAAAACTCACTTTTGGCGCGGTTGGCGACCATGGCCGTTTCCTCGGCCCGCTGGCGTTCCTGAATCTCCTGCTGCAGCAGGACGTTCTTTTCCCGCAGTTCTAGGGTGCGATCTCCCACTTTGGCTTCCAGGGTGCGGTTGGCCTCCTCCAAATCGGCGTAGAGGCGAGCATTTTCAATCGAAATGGCGGCTTGGGCCGCCAGCAGCTGCAAGATGTCCAGTCGATCCGGGGTAAAGGCCCCAGGGGTAAGGTTGTTCTCTAAGTACAGCAGCCCGGTCAGTTTCCCCTGGTGCAGAAGCGGGGCACAGAGGACGGATTTGGGTTGCTGAGCGAGGATGTAGGGATCGGTGGCAAACAGGTCTTCGGCGGCGGCATCGCTGAGCACCAGGGCGGTCTGGGTTCTGGTGACGTAGTTGACCACCGACAGGGGTAAGGCAGACAACGCGCCGTCGCCTCGGTCTATCCCTGCGCTGGAAACGCCATGCTGCACGGCCACTCGCTCATCGCCCCCTGTTCCTGAGACTTCGCCCGAGGCGGCGATCGCCAGCTGTCCATCGGTGTCTAGCAGCAGCGCCCCTTGCTCTGCCCCGGCATTTTCCAGCACGATCTGCATCAGCTTGGTGAGCAGATCGCTCAGCACAATTTCCCCAGACAGGGCCTGGGAAGCCTTGATCACGGTGGCCAGATCAAAGCCCTTGAGCCCGTCCGTGGATACCGAGCTGTTGGTGGCTGCCACCGGGGCGGGCTCGCGCCGGGGAGCCTGGCCTAGGGCGGGATGCTGGGCCGCTAGGGCCTGGGCCTTGGCGATCGCGCCCCAGCGCAGATAGCCGTAGTAGGCCTCGGCTCGGTAGACCTGGGCCACTCGGTCGCGGCCCTGCGCCTGATAAAACTCAGCGGCCCGCTCGTTGGCGATCGCCTCCTCCTGCCCATAGCCCTGCTCTCGGGCTCCGGCAATGGCGCGATCGTAGTGCTCCATGGCCAGCCAGGGCTGCCCCCGCAGCCGGGCCTGCTCCGCCGCCACCAGATCCAGCTTGTGCTGAAAATTCATCGGTGCATACTGGGCCGATCGCCCCAGGGCCGCCTGGTGCGGCTCAATCTGGCTGAGCACCACGTCGGAGGGCATGGCTCCTGCTATGCCCAGGGCCAGACGAGTCAGCACATCGTAGAACTGGAACACCGGCACCACTAAAAAACTCTTCACCCCATCCAGGTACTGTTCAGCTAGCCCGGCATCCTCCAAGGCCTGGTCGTACTGGCCAAACAGGTAGCCCAGCATCAGTTTGTTGAGGTAGAAGTAGTGCAGGCCGGTGCGATCGTTACCGGCTTTGAGCAGAGGCAGGGCCGCTACTTCCTGGTAGGCGGCTCCTTGCAGGCGATTTGGCTGCTCTGGCGAGCCGATCAAGTTCAGCACCGCTTGGCGCACAATTTCATTCCAGCCCAGGGCGTTGTCCTGCTTGAGCTGGGCCAGGGTGGTGCCAATCGTCGCCATCTCAGCGGCGAGTTTGGGCAGTTCTTGCCCCATTAGGTAGGCATGGTGGCAGCGCTGAATCGCCGCGTAGCCGCCGTATTCTAGCTGGCCGTTTTCCAGCCCGCTCTGGTAGCCCTCCCACAGCAGGGGCAAGGTTTCGCGCACGTGAATTTTGCCGTGCAGCGTGCAGGCCCCGGCGATAAAGCTAACGCTGGCCTTTAGATCCACCGCGTTAAACTTTTCGACCACTTGGAGGGCGAGCTGACCAAACCGATAGGCCGCCTCACTGTCCTGCAAAATGCCGTTGAGAATCACCCCGTAGCACACGTAGCTGTAGGCGGCGAAGGGCGAATTGCCGTAGCGGAGAGAAAGATTGATCTGCTCGCAGATCACCAGCGGAAACAGCATCGGTGCGGCCTGGTAGCAGGGCGATCCGAGACTCGTGAGCATGCGAATGGTGGCGAGTTTCTCCGCGTCGCTAATGGGGGGGAGGTTAAGCAGGTCAGCGGAACTTTTGCCCTCCAGATAGCCAGCGGTTTGAACCAGCACCTGCTGAATGTCGGCCAGGGTGGGCGACGACGGCAGGCTCACCCCCAGCCGTTCTAGCGCCTGCAACCCCAGGTGTACCGCTTCGAGCTGTTTGACCTGGGCCATACAGGCCTGAATTTTGACCTCGTAGACGGTCATGGTGTCCAAGGGCGATCGCCCCTGACGCAAAACCATCGCCGCCCAGGCCTCCATCTGGTCAAAATCACCGTTTAGGTAGGCCGTCTCAACGGCGGCGTTGTGCAGGGCCAGGGTGAGGTCGTACTGCTGCTGCCAGCTGGTGTCGGGCAACAGCGCCAGGCCAACCGCTAGGTAGCGCAGAGCCGAGTCGTAGGCGGCAGCGGCTTTGGCCTTTTGGCCCGCCACCCAGTTGATCTCGGCGATTTGGTAGGCTTCGGACTCTGAGGTCAGTAAACCGACGCCGTAGTTGAGCTGGTTGGCGATCGCAAAAATGTGGTCACTGCGCTCTACCGCCGGAATGTTTTGCAGCAGCAGTTGACCAATTTTGAGATGGGTTTGCTGCCGTTGCGCCTCTGGAATTAACGAGTAAGCCGCCTGCTGCACCCGGTCGTGCAAAAACCGGTAGACAATCTCAGCGGTGGTTTTTTCTGCCGCTGGCTCAGCTGCCCCTTCGCCAGAGGCTTGGTCTAAATTCAGCACCAGGGGAATTTTGTAGGCCTGGGTGAGGGGCACTACAAATTCGGCTTGCAGGGCTTCCCACAGATCGGTGGCCGTTGCTGTGGGCGACGCTTCGCTCACGATCGCCAGCACATCCAGGGAAAATTTATCGCCAATACAGGCCGCCAGCTTTAGAACCTGCTGGGTCTTAGCAGAGAGCTTTTGGATCTGATTCACCATCAGTTCCACCACGTTCTCCGTGATTTCAATGTTTTGTAACACCGCTTCATTCCAGCACCACTGGCCCTGGTCAAAATCGAACCAGAGCAGCCCGTCCTGGTGCAGCGATTTCAAAATCTGGGTGACAAAGAAGGGGTTGCCCTGGGTTTTCTTAAAGATTAGCTGGGCCAGAGGCTGGGCCTGAGCGGCCTCATTGTGGAGCGTATCGGCCACCAGCTGAGTCACCTGGGGCAGCCCCAGCGGTTGCAGCACCAAATTGCGCACCGTTGCCCCAGCGGTCTGGATCTGCTCTAGGGTGTGCATGAGGGGATGGGCCAGGCTAACCTCGTTGTCGCGGTAGGCACCCAGCAGCAGCAAATACTGGCTCTCGGAATTCGTCACCAGCAGCTTTATCAGCTTCAGAGAAGGCAGATCGGCCCACTGCAAGTCATCCAAAAAAATCACTAAGGGATGCTCCGGCTGGCTGAACACGCCAATGAACTGCTGAAACACCCGATTAAACCGATTCTGCCCTTCCGAGGCCCCTAGCTGGGGCACCGCTGGCTGAGGCCCGATGATCCGCTCAACCTCTGGAATCACCTCCACCACGATCTGACCATTCGTGCCCAGCGCCGCCAGCAGCTTAGCTTTCCACTGGGCCACCCGGTCGTCACTTTCGGTCAGCAGCTGCCGGATCAGCTCTTGAAAGGCCTGGGTCAGCGACGCGTAGGGGCGATTGCGCTTGAACTGGTCAAACTTACCGGCAATAAAATACCCCCGCTGCCGAGCAATGGGCTTATGGACTTCTTGCACCAGGGAAGTTTTGCCAATGCCTGAATACCCACTCACCAGCATCAGTTCCGCCGCTCCAGCATTGACCTGCTCAAACGCAGCCAGCAGGGTGGCCACTTCATTTTCCCGACCGTAGAGGGTTTGAGGAATCAGAAATTGGCTAAAGCAGTCGAGCTGACCGATCGCAAACGGAGCAATGGTGCCCGTCTCCCGCAGCTGTTGCTGACAGCGATCCAGGTCGGCCTTTAGCCCCAGCGCACTCTGGTAGCGATCTTCCGCTGTTTTCTCCAGCAGTTTCATCACCAGGTCGGCCAGGGGCGCGGGCAAATCGGGGCGGAGCTGATCGGGGGCCGCAGGGGTTTTGGCGATGTGGCAGTGCACCAGCTCCAGCGGGTCAGTGGCCAGAAAGGGCAGCTGCCCGGTCAGCATTTCGTAGCAGGTCACCCCCAGGGAGTAAAAATCGGCGCGATAGTCGATCGTCCGGTTCATGCGCCCGGTTTGCTCGGGCGAGAGGTAGGCCAGCGTGCCTTCAAGCAGCGTGGGATGACTGGCAGTCAGATTTTCTCGCGACAGGCGCGAGGCAATGCCAAAGTCGATCAGTTTCACCTGCCCACTGGTGGGGTGAATCAGAATGTTGCGGGGGTTGATGTCTTTGTGAACAATCTGGCTCTGGTGCAGTACCGCTAGCGCAGCGGTGAGCTGAAGGGCAATGGCGAGAAATTCATCGCTGCTCAGCGGACGTTGCCTCAGGTAGTCGCTTAAAGTAATGCCGCCAAAGTCTTCGAGCACCAGCGCCAGCCCGTTTTGGTAGGGCTCGATCGCCAGCGCCTTGATAATCTCTGGGCTGTCTAAGCCATCTAGAATGCTAAATTCGTGCTTAAGACGCGTGAGTTCTTCTAGGGAGGGATAGTCCGCTTTTAGCAGCTTGACCACCACCAGCTGCTCACCCGACTGGGTCACCCCAGCATAGACTCGGGTGTGCGCGCCCTCATAAATGGCCCGTTGGAGGGTGTAGCCGGCAATATCCTGCAAAACTGTTGAAGAATCCCTTGCGATCGCTCAAAAATGCCGCTGCCTATGGGTGCGAATGGTTACAAACTCGGCACCAAACCCTGCCCAAAATCTTTTACATTCTCTCTCAATAAAACCGTCAGTGCTCCTGGCTAGATTCTTGGGCAAGCACTCTTGGCGATCATGGTATCACCAGAGCAGAAGGAGCCGCAGAAAGGCAAGCAACCTACACATTCCACTTCAAAACGCCTATCTGGATTCAAACGCAATGGGTGCTTTATTGGCAATCACTGGTACGACAGTGATCAAAAGTCAACGATCTACTCCACCTCACACAAACCAATGCTCACCCAGCTCGTCGAGCCGTCTTCCCAGTGCTCTTTCTTCCAGATCGGGGCGTTGTGCTTGAGGGTGTCGATCGCATACTGACAGGCCGCAAACGCCTCAGCCCGGTGGGGGCAGCCCACGGCCACCAGCACGCTAATGTCGCCCACGGCCAGTTTGCCGGTGCGGTGGTGAATTACCACACGGGTGGCCTCCGCCCAGGTGGCACGAATTTGGGTGGCGATCTGCTTAAACACTTCCAGGGCCATGGGTTCGTAGGCCTGGTACTCCAGCGCGACGACGGCTTTGCCCTCACTGTTGTTGCGCACCATGCCGCTCATCACCACTACGGCTCCGTTGGCGGAGTCATCGGCCAGGCCATAGACCTCATCGAGCGACAGCGGGGCAAAGGTCACCCGCAGGCTGTCGGCGGGTGCTACCACAGATTTCGGCATAGCAAGCGGCATAAAAATCCCATAGAAACGACAGAGGTGGCACCGGCTTCACAAAAATTCGTCTATCGTAGCGGTTGGTTACGCCGTGCAGCCAGCCCTAAGCAGAGCAGCCGATCGAGGTAGGCCATCTCGTATTGGAGCCAACATCCCCTGCGGCCAATGCCTTGCATTATAGGGTGGGCATCCTTGCTTCTGAAGTCTCAGCCGGAGGTATACCGTGGTTGATCTATCGGCTTGTCAAATTACAGCGGCGGGGGATCTGACGCGATCGCTCTGGCGACTGCTCAACCTGCTCCTACAGCCAACCTTCATTTTGCCAACCCTGGCCGTGATGATTGCCGCCCCCTGGATTGTGCGCCCCCGCCGGTGGAAGCGCCGGATTAGTCTGGCTGGAGTGCTGCTAGTGCTGCTCTATAGTCTGGGCCTGTCTCCTTTGGGCACTCATCTGGGTGGGAAAGGACTGGCGCTGCTCATTCCCCAGGATGGCGGCCAGCCCGCCGATGCCATTGTGGTGTTGGGTCGCGGGGGAGATTTTCGCCCCAGCCGGGTGCAGGTGGCCGCCGAACTGTGGCAACAGCAGCGGGCCCCCCTGATCTTTGCCAGCGGTCGCAGCGACGCCACCGAAATTGGCCAACTGCTAGAGGCTTCTGGGGTACCAACAACGGCGATTGACGGCGAACCCTGCTCAGCCACCACCAACGAAAATGCCCTATTTACAGCAGCCCTGCTGCAACCCCAGGGCATTCGACGGCTGATTTTGGTCACCGACCCGCCCCACATGGCGCGATCGCTCCTTACTTTCCGCAGCCTGGGGTTTGAGGTCACCCCCCACCCCAGCCCCATCCCGCAAAATCTAGACACCCGCAAACGCCAGTTTCTGGTGCTGCGAGAATGGGCTGGCCTGATCGGCTATGGCATGATGGGCCGCTATTTTGCGAGAGAAACCGGGGAGCCGGGGTTTGGGGCGTAGGAAGGTGGGAGAGTTTTAAGTGTTTAGTTTTGAGTGTTGAGTTAAAGCAGCAAATTCAAAACTTAAAACTTAAAACTTTCTCTTTAGCTCCCCTTATCCTTACCCACTCCCATCAGGTACAGCAGCGCCATCCGCACGGCGACGCCGCTGGTGACTTGGTCACTGATCAGGCTTAGGGCAGGGTCGTCCATCAGATCAGAGCTAATTTCGACGCCGCGATTCACCGGGCCGGGGTGCAGCACTTTGACCGTGGGCTGGCAGGATTGGATGCGATCGCGCGTCACCCCAAACCCCTGATGATATTCCCGCAGACTGGGCAGCAGGTGCTGGGCCATGCGCTCTTTTTGCAGGCGCAGGGTCATGACAAAGTCGGCTCCCTCTAGAGCTGGGGCGAGGGTGCTGTGCTGCACAATGGCGCGGGGAATGGCGATCGGCGACTGGGTGATGAAAGCATCGGCAAAACCGGGGGGCAGCAGAGTCGGCGGGGCCGCCAGGTGAACCTCAGCCCCGCAGGCCGTCAGGCACCAGAGGTTTGAGCGGGCGACGCGAGAGTGGAGAATATCGCCGACTAAGGCAATTTTCTTGCCTGCTACCAGCGAGGCCGTCGGTTTTTCCGGATCAAGGGTCAGCCCCAGCGTGAATAGATCGAGCAGGGCCTGGGATGGGTGGGCGTGAAGTCCGTCGCCGCCGTTGAGCACGCCGACTCCGGTGTTGAGCCGATCCATTTCGGCGGCGATCGCCCCTGGCACCCCCGCCTCCTGGTGGCGAATCACCATCAGGTTGGTGCCCATAGCCAGGTAGGTCTTGGCGGTGTCTAGAATGGTTTCACCCTTGGTGAGCGACGAGGTACCGGGAGCAAAGTTGAGCACATCCGCCGACAGGCGCTTGGCGGCCAGCTCAAAGCTGCTGCGGGTGCGGGTTGAGGGTTCAAAAAACATGTTGGTGACCACCAACCCCTGCAGGGCGGGCACCTTACGGGTGCGGCGTGAGAGCACCTGCCAAAAGCTCACTGCTGTCTCCATCACCGTTTCAAACTCCGCCGCCGTAAAATCAGCCAGCGACAGCACGTGTCGTCGATTCCAGGAAGCACTTGCCATGGCCCGTTGTCTCAACCCTGTTCAATACCGTCCCTACCATACCTGTCCAGGGGCTCTAGGGATAATTTCTGGAGCGATTTCCCTGGCTCTTTTGGGGCTGTTGGGGAGTTGTTCTGGGCCTGGGACAGAGGTAAAGCCAATACCCAACGCGACGGACTCAGCGGCACCTACCGATTCTGCGATCGCGCCTCTCTTTCAATCCCTAGAGCTAGCTCCTAGCCTTACCGATGCCTTAATCGGTGCCAGTCGGCTCATGCAGGCCAAGGCACGGCGGCTGGTGGTGCCCGCCGACCCGGTAGCCGTCGATCTCTACACCCTCGACGATCGCTGCGAGAGCTACCAAGCCGAGGCCATTCAGGTGCCCCGCCCCCAAAGCATGGAGAACACCGTTGCCCTCATCATGGCGGAGCAGGCCATTCCAGAACTCACCCTTTCGGGCTATCGCACCAGCTTTGACCCCGAGACCAACACCGTCACCATCGACCTGCGGGTGGCCCGCAGCTCTCGCCGGGTGCTAAATTCGCTGTCGGTGTGCGAGCAAAAGGTGCTGCTAGGCAGCCTGCGTGAAACCCTAATCAACCAACCCGACTGGAAAATTGAGGCCGTTGTCTTCACCAACCGGGGCAACCCATTAGTGTTATAGCCGCCCCAGCAGAGTCAACTGGCCTTAGACAGCAGTTCAACCTCTAAGCCGCTATCGTTGGGTACCACTAGGGTGGGGCAAGGGGCATGCTTGGCTACATACTCGCTCACGCTGCCCAAAATGAGCTTTTTTAGCCCCTTTTTGCCGCTGTTGCCCATCACAACCACGTCGGCGGCCCAGGTTTCAGCGAGTTGGCAGATGAAGGGGCCAGCAGCAGCCATTTCACAGACAAGATCGGTCGAGATATGGCGTTTTAGGGCCTCAGCACGCAGTTGTTCCAGCCATTGTCGAATCTCCTGAATCTGGTGTAGTTGAGCAGCTTCCGTTTCATGCTGCACCTTGGCAGAGTTTTGCAGGCCTACTCCAGCATCAATCAGCTTCCCTAAGTTGTCGTAGGGTTTAAGGGCGGGGTTGTGAACCAATTTCAACTGCCCTTGAGAAGATTGGGCTAGGTCTAAAGCATAGTCAAAGACGCGATTGGAGGCCGCTGTGCGATCGAGGGCCACCAGAATTTTTTGATAGCTCATGGTTTCTTCCCCAAGGATAGAGCTGACAAGGTTTCCTAGCACGTTTAGTGGAATTGCTTAAAGGGGTCAGTCAGCGCGATCGCCCACCGTCCCTCAACCACAACCTGTTGTTACAACACCTCGATAGCAGCGTGGGTTTGGTAGAGCCGCGACGAACCCTACCAAACCTGACGATCTACCCTTTGTATGGGCTGACCCCTAGTGGTGCCACGCTGGTTGAGGCGATCGACTTACTTGGGTAGCCCCAGCACAGAACACGGGGTCTGGGAATCTAATTGCCGCACCAGCTGGTGCTTAGCCGTGTGACAACCCACTAGCAGCACTTCAGCCCCGATCTCCTTAGCTACCTGGCTAAGCTCGGTTGACACCTGGCCGACCCGCAGGTGGGCGTTGAGCGAGCCGCGCCATTCGCTGGCCAAGCAGCGCGCCTGCCACAAAATGCGATCGGCATTGGCAATGGTTTTAGGGCGAGTTTTATCAACCACATAAACCACATGGACCATCACCGGATTAGGCTTAGCCAAACGGGTTTGGTGCGCCACACACAGGGCCAAATCGAGGGCTGCCTGACTGTGGGCGGAGCCGCTATAGCCAACGACAAAATTGATCGTTTGCTCCTCTACATTGGGGCCTGTAACAGGCGGCTTTGGCCGCAGCAGCAGCACAATATTTTTAGCGAGATCGCGGCGACCAAGAGCCGCCTCTAAGCGCATAATCATGGGCTTAATGGCCGCCTCGGGAGAAACCTGAGGGGCGTTTAAAAATGGCTGCCTTAGTGGGGCAGTAGTGCGCAATTTGAGCTGCATGAGACCCTCCTGGAGCCTAGTCATGAACAGCGAACAAGCCGTGGTAACACGACTTAGGACACTGAAACAATCAACGCATTAGCGTAAATGGTGATAGTTCAGTCTCCCTCAATGCCGACGAGGTTAGCTGACGGGCTAGGGTTGAGAGATACCCTTCTCCGATTACCCTTCATGGGGGTTTGAGAACTCGGAAACACGCCCCTTTACTGGTTCCCCCGCTCTAGCCGTTGGGGCGACTAGATTAGGCTGACTTGTTCGACTTCTAAATTGTAGGAGGGAAAAATGAAAACCGTCAACGAAATCCTTACGTTATGTGACTATTTGTATCTCGCGATACACCCAGATAATAAAACAAGAGTTTTTTATTTTTTGGGTGAATTTACTGACTTAAAATAAAGCGCGAATCAAGATACAAAATATTCTTAAGAAAACCATTTCTTTCTAGTTAGACATCTTCCGTCAGAAAGATTCTTTAACTTTGAAGCGGTAGAGGATAGACTGCGATCGCCGCCTATCCTCCCCTCCAGCCTAGCGGTAGCTCTGGGTCAACTGGCCCAGCCGGTCGAGTTCGTCTGCTGCCAGTTGCCAACCCAAGGCACCAGCGTTTTGAGCAGCCTGGCGAGCATTTTTAGCCCCAGGAATGGGCATCACATCGCCCTGGGCCACTAGCCAATTGAGGGCTACTTGGGCGGGGGTGCGTTCATGGCGCTCCCCAATGTCTTTAAGCGCCTGAATAATCGGCTTGAGCTTGGTTAGATTATCCTGGCTAAAGCTAGGGCTGATTCGCCTGGCACCAGCGGGTTTGAGGTCGGCCTCGGGCGTGTATTTGCCCGTGAGCAACCCCTGGGCAAGCGGGCTATAGGCCAAAATGGTGATGCCCAGCTGCCGCGCCGTTGCCATCACGCCACTGGTTTCGATTTTGCGGTTGAGTAGAGAATATGGCACCTGGTTGACGGCGAGGGGAATGCCCTGCTCAGCTAAATAGCCGTGGGCCTCACGCATCTGGCTGGCCGAATAGTTGCTCACCCCAACGGCACCGATGCGGCCCCGCTTCACCTCTACCGCTAGGGCCTGCATGAGGTCTTTTTGGCTCAGCAAAAAACTCAGCGGTTGGTGCACCTGGTAAAGCGCTACCGAGGGTACTTGGAGGCGATCGAGGCTAGCAGCCAGCGCATCCGTGACTAACTGCCGAGAAAATCGCCAGGGTAGCGGGAAGTACTTGGTAGCCACTATTGCGGCCTGGGCGGCCTGCTGAGGCCGCTGCTGCATAAACCGGCCCAGTAGCCGCTCCGATTGGCCAAAACCATAGATCTCAGCGGTGTCAAACAGCGTTATACCGGCGTCAAGACAGGCCTCAAAGGCGGCGTGCAGGTCGCTGTCGCTATAGGCTTTACCGTAGTCCCAAAATAGGGAGTCGCCCCAAGCCCATGTGCCCACCCCCAACGCCGGTACAGTGGGGCCATCGGGGCCAAGGGTAATGGTCTGTAAGTCAGTAATTGAAGACATGGTAAAGGTTCCTTGAAGGGATCGGCGACTGGCCTAGGGGAAGACAGCAATATTGTAAACTTTGGTTAAAAAGCTTTCAGAAATCTCTAGCGATCGGAGGATTTGAAGCTTGATTTGCCCCGCTTTTTTCCATTGTTTCTTATTTTGCAGGACTGAATTTCTATGAATCGCCGTCGCTTGCTTCGGGCTGTGTTGGGTCTTTGCCTAGCCTGGCTGAGCTGGGTAATGTCTCCCGCCCCTGCCCTAGCTCTGGGGGGCACCCAGATTCCCTTCGGGGAGCCTGCCCCAGCCTTTACCCTGCCGACCAACGCTGGCGATGGAGAAATGTCTCTGGCTGACTTTCACGACCAGTGGGTGGTGCTGTATTTTTACCCCCGGGACTTCACCTCGGGCTGCACCATTGAGGCCCAGCGCTTTGAGCGCGATATTGCCGAGTACAAGGCCCGCAATGCTCAAATCGTTGGCATTAGCGCTGACAGTGTTGAGTCTCACGCCGAGTTTTGCGACTCTGAGGGGCTGGAGTTTCCGCTGCTGTCTGACCCGAGAGGGGCGGTGAGCAAGGCCTACGGCTCGTGGCTGGGGGCGATGTCAATGCGGCACACCTACATCATTGGCCCCGATGGCACGATGCAGGCCCGCTTTTTGGGGGTGCAGCCGGTGATCCACAGTCGGGAGGTGCTGGCGGCGCTAGATGAGTTGCAGGCCAAGTCCTAGGCGATCGCCCCCACTCCCCGACCCTTCTTTTCTCGCCCAGTGTGATCTGCCCTACAGGCAAAAACGCCCCTGGGGGTCTACACCATTACAAGATCCCTAAGGCAGCGCCTCGCACTGCCCTGGGGAAATAGACTCTGAAACAGTGATACAGTAGTCGATCTTTGTTTTGGGCCAACTCTAAGGGGGAAAAGGGCGCATGAATTCGCTCGGACGACATATTTTGGTTGAGTTCTTTGGCTGCTCGTCAGACATTCTCAACGATGTACCGCTGATTGAGAGCAGCATGGTAGGGGCTGCCGCAGACGCCGGAGCCACGGTGATTAGCTCGGTGTTTCACCATTTCTCGCCCTTTGGGGTGTCGGGGGTGGTGGTGATTCAAGAGAGCCACCTGGCCATCCACACCTGGCCTGAGTACCGCTACGCGGCGGTCGATCTGTTTACCTGCGGTGACACCGTCAACCCTTGGATTTCCTTCGACAAGCTCAAGGTTGCTTTCAAGGCCGACTACGGCTCAGCCCTGGAGATGAACCGCGGCCAGCTCGAACTGCTGGAGCGCATCGACGTTGACTTGGGCGAACTGCGCGACGAGGCCACCAACAAGCTGGTGACCCCAAAACAGAGTCGCAGCGTCTGGTTCACCGACAAAAATGATGACATCGCGCTGTCGATTCGTCACAAGGGCGATCGCATTTTCCGCGAAAAATCGCCCTACCAAACCGTCGAAATTTTCGACACCTTTGCCTACGGCAAAATGCTCACCATCGACAACATGGTGATGTGCAGCGAAAAGGATGAAAATGCCTACCACGAGATGATCATCCACGTGCCGATGCTGCTAAATCCAGCCTTTAAGAATGTGCTGGTCATCGGCGGTGGCGACGGCGGCAGCGTGCGCGAAATTTTGCGTCACACTCAGGTCGAGAAAGTCACTATGGTCGAGATTGACGAAGCCGTAGTGCGGGCCTCGAAGGAATTTTTGCCCTCGCTCTCAGGAGCGCTCGAAGACCCCAAACTCGACCTGCGCATTGAGGACGGTATTGCCTTTGTGGCCAACGCCCCCGATGCCAGCTACGACCTGATTGTGATCGACTCCTCTGACCCCGTAGGGCCTTCGGAGGGGCTGTTTAGCACCGCATTCTACGAGCAGGTTTATCGCTGCCTTAAGCCCGGTGGGGCGATCACGGCCCAAAGCGAGTCGCCTCGATTTAACCAGCACGCCTTTGTGGACATTCACCACTGTCTAGAGGGCATTTTTGGCGACGACAACGTGTACTGCTATCTGGCGTTCATTCCCACCTACCCGACGGGCATGTGGAGCTTTAACTACGCCACCAAGGGCGCGGCTCATCCCATCCAGGGCATGGATGCGGCGAAGTCTGAGGCCTTTGCCGCTGAGCACAGCCTGCAATACTACAACGTGGGCATGCACCAGGCAGCCTTTGCCCTGCCCACCTTTGTGCAAAACATGCTGAAGGCTTAACGTCCTAAACTAGGAGATAGGAGATTAGCAGGGAATGCTTCTCCTATCTCCTTCCCACACAGCAATGGAATTACCGTTCTTAGGTCAGGCTAGCGTGGCTGTTGCTCAGATCGAAATACCAATAGACCAGATTGCTGAATTTTGCGATCGCTGGCAAGTCACAGAATTTTCTCTGTTTGGTTCTGCCCTACGCGATGACTTCCACGACAGCAGCGATGTGGATGTGATGGTGCAGTTTCATTCGGCAGCCCATCCAACTTTTCGCACCCTTGATCAAATGGAAGCAGAACTCAAGGTTGTGTTTTGCCGAGAGGTAGATCTAATTACTCGTCAAGGCGTTGAAACCAGTTTTAACTACTTGCGCCGCCACGAAATCCTTTCCTCTGCCCAGGTGATCTATGCAACGGGATCTTCAATTCCTGCTTGATATGTTGCAATCGGCAGAGCTAATTGTGACCTATACAGAGCAATGCTTTGAAGCCGAATTTGCTGAGAATATTCAGCTTCAAGATGCCGTTATCCGTCGCATACTGGTAATTGCCAAAGCTGCAAGGCGGGTTTCAGACTCCACTCGCCAGGCATTACCCAAC
>JANPIO010000097.1:0-13389 GCA_031425055.1 Phormidium sp. VAR_61_metabat_6 | reverse complement strand
GTTAATCAGCACGGCCCGCGCAATGCCGAGGGGGTCTACCCCCAGGTGCCAGTAGTAGCGCGTATCTTCAGACGCGATCAGCGCCTGGGGCAGGTAAGGCGAAAAGTCGCCCATGCGGCGCAGTTCTTGGTGCGTCTGGGTGTGCTGCTCGCGCAGAGGCACGGCGGCACCGTTTTCTTCGCCGTAGACGACGACCGGCCCCTGCACCGAGTCGGGCAAAGGCCGCATGGGTATCTTGGGCCACTCTACCCCGACAATCCAGGCACCCACGGCCAAAGAGAGGCCGGTGAAGCCGTAGAGGGTGTAGCGGGCGGTTTTGACATACCAGGGGGGCGGCTCGCTAAACCGCAGCTTGACAGCATCCTCTAGCTCTGGCGGGCCGAGGGTATAGACATCGCCGTGGTTCATCACCACCTGGGTGAGCCGCTTTTTGCCCCGGTAAATGCCGTTGGTGGAGTTGCGATCCTTCATCACGAAGGGCTGGCTGGGGCGGTTGGTGTCGCGGGTGAGGGTGGCGTGCACCTGGCTAACGATGGGGCTGGGGGCCACAATGTCGCACTGGGAGGTGCTGCGCCCCATGATGTAGTGCTCGCCCAGCAGCGGATAGGTGGTGGGCTTGCCGTTGACCGTAACCTCTAGCTCGGCAGCGCGAGCCCCACGCTTGACCGCCAGCTTGCCAAAGTCAACCTTGGCTTGCACGGCCTGAAAGGCCTGGGTAACGGTTTTGAGCAGGGTACGGGGCGGGGATGGGGGTGAGGGCGACATGGCAAGTGGCAATAAGCCCAACCGAAATACTGCCCTATTGTAGTCATAAGCTTCGCGATCGCTCTGACAGATAGACCACTTTTAGGGATGACCACTCAAATTGACGGCTCTGCCCTGAGGACTCCACAAACTATTACTGCATCTCAACGTAAGTAGGAAGGCGTAATCAAATATAAGACGATGTAGGTTGGGTTGAGGCACGAAACCCAACGCCCGCATGGGTTACGCTATCGCTAACCCATCCTACATTTGAACTAGCCCACCCACTTATTGGGCATTGTTTGCCATTCACAAAGCCAAGCTCTTTGACGGGCGTTGGGTGCGACAGTACTTTACTAGAGTAATAAAGATTACTGTTCCTGTAAGGTACTTGAACTCATTGGGAATCCAAGTCTGGGGGGAGAAAAACCCTTCAATCAGCCCCGCAATCACCAGCATGGGGATGATGCCGTAGAGCAGTTGGGCAGCCTGTAGACCGTACAATTTCAGCGCATCAATGCGGCGATAGGGGCCGGGCAGCAAAATGCCTCGGGCCAGCAGCAGCCCACCCCCCCCGGCCATAAAAATAGCCGGTAGCTCCAGCGCCCCGTGGGGAAACACAAAGGCCCAGAGGTCATAGGCCAAATTGGCCTGGGCCACCAGCACGCCAACGCAGCCAATCATCAGCCCGTTGAACAGCAGCAAGAACACCGTAAACGCCCCTGGTGGAGTGACTAGCGGCACCTCAGGCATAAACATCGTGACGCCCCCCACCAGCGCCCGCAGGGAAACCCCAATGTTGTTGATCATAATGCCGCTGGAGGCAACAGGCTCAATGCCCATGATCGAAACCGTCCACAACTCCTGGCTGGTTTTGACCTCTTCGACAAACTCTTGGCCCAGCACCAGGGTGAGAAAGGCGGGGTCTTGCCAGGCAAACCACCAGCCCACCAGTCCACCGATCGCAAACAGGCCCGTAGCCACCGCAATATAGGCCCAGCTCCGCTGCACCACCGCCGGAAAGCCGTAGCGGCAAAAGTCCCAAAGCGCCTGCCACTCTTGGCGGCGAGAGCCCTGATAAATTTGGCTGTAGCTGCGACTGGTGAGCCGCTGCAAATCTTTAATGACGGCCTGACCCACGCCATGCCCCTTGGCCCGCGCCAAATCTGCCGAGACCGACCGGTAGAGGCTGGCCATCTGCCGCACCTGAATAGCAGAGAGCGACCTGAGCCCGCTTTTCTCGGCCTGGGTGAGCAGGGTTTCGAGCTGTCGCCAGCTCGCTTCTCGCCGGGCCATCCAACGCTGAATATTCATGAAGCAAAGCCAGAAAAACGGGCATTCTACAGAGAAGTGTAGGCTAACCTCGAAATGAACGCACACCGTTGTAATGCCTCTAGGAGACGGAGCCGATGACCCCATCTGCACAGCAGGGCAGCCAACTCGGCCCCCTCAACCCCGGTGATGTAGTGAGCGCGGCGCTGCGGCTCTACAAAGATCGGTTCAAGACCTTTTGTCAGCTGGCAGCGCTGGCCACCCTATGGCTGGTGGCTGGAATTTTCGGCATGGGTCTGGCAATTGCAATTCTGGCCGGCATCGGTGCTGGGGTTGGCGGTGAGGTAGGGGCGGTGATTGGCGGCTTAGTGGGAGCGCTGGTGGGCTTTCTGCCACTGCTCTACGGCTCTGCCAAGTACTATGCGCTCTCCAGCGTCATCGGCAGACTATCGTTTCGAGAATTGATTAGTCAGCCCGAAACCGCTTTAGATGCTCGACGCCAGGTGGCCCCTCGTTTAGGACAGTTCTTATTTCTGGGTTTCTTGCTGCTGCTGGCCTACATGGCCGCCTACATGGCAGGGTCAATGCTGGCGCTGATTGCCGGAGGTAGCATCGGATTTTTGACGGCAGGCATTTTGTCAGCGCTGATCAATGAAGCGGTCGGCGGTGTGATAGGCATTTCCTTGGGGATGCTAATCGGCCTAGGAATTTTGCTCGTAGCGCTGATTTGGGTGGCCTCGCGGCTGTTTATCTCTGAGGTGGTGTTAGCCATCGAGCCTCAATCCGATGCTGGCGGCAGCATGAGCCGCAGTTGGGAGCTTACTAAGGACTCAATTGTGCGCATTCAGGTGGTGTTTCTGGCCACGTTTTTGATTCAGCTGCCCATTTTGGCCGTGACTAACTACATTCCCAGCATTTTGCTAGAGCTAGTACCCGCCAATGACACAGTCATTGGCATTGCCGCTGTGCTCAGCCTGGTGCTGAGTCTGGTGGGCAGCCTGGTAGTGCTGCCCCTGTGGCAGGCGGTCAAAGGCGTCCTCTACTACGACTTGCGCAGTCGCCGTGAGGGCTTAGATTTCTCCCTGCGCCACGATGACGGGTCAGGTCTTGGTGCTGACCTGTAGTTTTAAGGTGAGGAAGATGAGGGGATAGGGGAGATGAAGGAGATAAGAGTGTTTGATTGCACTTCCCCATCCCCTCACCTTCCCCATCCTCCTCACCTTCCCCACCCCCTCAGCCCATCCACTCCTCACCCCCAATGCCCCTCTTCAACACCGTCACCATTCGCACCCCCGAGAGCGTCGAGCTAGAGTTTGTGCTAGCCGGGGTGGGCAGTCGTGCGGTGGCCCTCACGCTTGACTACCTATGCTTAGGGGCGGGGCTGACGGGGCTAGCCGTGGTCTACAGTTTTTTGCTGGTGCGGCTGCTAGCGATGGATACGGTTCTGTCAATTCCCAGCGAGACGGTGCAGCTGTGGATCACGGCGATCGCCGCCCTCCTCGCCTTTGCCCTCTACATCGGCTACTTTGCCCTGTTTGAAACCTGGTGGTACGGCCAAACCCCCGGCAAGCGCTACGCCAAAATTCGCGTCATTCGTGACGACGGCCAGCCCGAGCGATTGCCCCAGGCTACCCTGCGCTCCTTGCTGCGCCCCATCGACGACATTCTCTTCATTGGCTTCTTTTGCATCTTGCTGAGCAAAACCGAGAAGCGGGTGGGCGACTGGCTGGCTGGCACCCTGGTGGTGCAGATTGATCCGGTAACCCACGGTGAGATTCAGGTGGCGGAGCGATCGCAGGCGATTGGCAAAGACCTGCTGGCCCTAGTCGATATCACCCGTCTCTCCCCCGACGACTGTGCCACCGTGCGTGAGTTTTTGCAGCGGCGGCAGGCCATGAGCCCCAAGGCCAAAGTCCTAGTCAGTGACCAGCTAGCCCGCCGCTTTAAAGACCAGTTGGCCCTTGAAGCACTACCCACCGAAATGACTGCCGACACCTTCTTAGAAGCCCTCTACTCTGCCTACCAACAAGGGAAGTGAAGGCATGGGGAGTAGGGTATAAGGCGTGGAGAATGCATCCTTACCCATCCACCCAATCCTTAGGAGCACCTTAAAGCTGAAAGGATCCCTGTAGCGCGGCTGCTATCATTCGCGAAATATAGTTTGTCAGTCACCCTACCCCCCGGCCAGGTTATGTTTTTCGACCCCATTTACATCCTGCTGGTTGCTATTCCCACAGCTGTCCTCACCTTTTGGGCGCAGAGCAAGGTCAAGGGCACCTATCGCAAGTATTCTCAAGTGCATTCCACCATGGGGATGACCGGTGCCCAAGTGGCCCAAACCATTTTGGTCAAAAAGGGGGTGCGCGACATCAAAATTGAGCCTGTAGCTGGGGAACTCACCGATCACTACGACCCCCGAGCCAAGGCTGTGCGCCTTTCCGCAGGCATCTATGGATCGGGTTCTTTGGCGGCAGCGGCGGTGGCGGCCCACGAGTGCGGCCACGTGCTGCAAGACGTGGAGGGCTACAAGTTTATGAACCTGCGGGCGGCCCTCGTGCCGGTGGTTAATCTGGGCTCTCGCCTGGGGCCGCTGTTGATCATGGCGGGGCTGGTTCTCAACCTTCTTAACCTGGCCTGGCTGGGGGTGATTTTCTTTGCGACGGTGCTACTGTTTCACGTGGTGACTCTGCCGGTGGAGTTTGACGCTTCGCGTCGGGCGCTGCGGTTGGTCGATGAGTTGGGCATTCTCCAGGGTGAAGAGCACAAGGGGGCACGGGCCGTGCTTGGTGCCGCCGCTTTAACCTACGTGGCCACAGCGTTTACCGCATTTCTCAATCTGCTGTACTACATCATTTTGATCAACCGCCGCCGCTAGACCGGTGCTGTCATGGCCGAGCCGATTTGCACCTAGAATGCAGCCTAGTCATCGATCGCGACGATCCCGATCAGGTTTTAATGCGCTTTATGGGCATTGCGCTGAGGCAAACAGCGTAGCCTAGGGTGAATCGGCCCATGTAGATGGTTTATCCTAGACCAAGCCCGCTTCTATGGCAGGGTCATCCAGCCAGCCAGCCCCAGAGATGGTGCTGTCAGTCTGAACCGCAGGCGGTTGTGAGCCTGCTAGCTGTCCCGATTTTGGGCAGCGCTTCCGGAACGGATCGCCTTGCGAATCGCCTACTGGTGACCCAATCTAGTGGGTCAACCCTATCCTTACCTAGAATCAGGTGCCCATGAAAATTGCAATTACTGGAGCCACGGGTTTCGTCGGCAGCCGTCTGGTAGAAAGGCTCCAGGCCGATGGCCACACCGTGGTGGTACTCACCCGTAGCATCGACCATGGCCGCCGGGTATTCCCTCAAGCCGCCTTCCCCAAGGTGGAGGTGGTGGGCTATAGCCCGTTAGAGTCGGGCGCTTGGCAAACAGGTGTGCTCTCGGGCTGCGATGGGGTGGTCAACCTAGCTGGGGCACCCATCTCAGAGCGCTGGAGCGACGAGCACAAGCAGGCAATTTTAGACAGTCGCAAAGTGGGCACCGAAAAGCTAGTCGAGGCCCTGGCTAAGGCCGATCCCAAACCCAGCGTATGGGTAAACGCTTCGGCCATTGGTTACTACGGCACCAGCGAAAGCGCTACCTTTGACGAAACCAGCACCCCGATTGAAGACGACTTTCTCTCCCAGGTGTGCCAGGACTGGGAAGGAGCGGCCCAGTCGGTTAAAGACTACGGGCCTCGCCTGGTGATTTTGCGCTTTGGCATTGTGTTGGGTATGGGCGGAGCCGTGGCCAAAATGCTCACCCCCTTTCGCATGTTTGCCGGTGGGCCGATCGGCAGCGGTCGCCAATGGTTTTCGTGGATTCACCGCGACGACCTGGTGAGTCTGATTGTGCAGGCGCTCAATGACCCGCAGATGGAAGGCATCTATAACGCCACTGCCCCTAACCCGGTGCGCATGGCTGAGTTTTGCAGCACCCTGGGCAAAGTTCTCAATCGTCCGTCTTGGCTGCCAGTGCCCGACTTTGTGCTCGAAACCATGTTGGGCGACGGGGCCCAGGTGGTGCTAGAGGGGCAGCAGGTCTTGCCGAAGCGCACCCAAGCCAGCGGGTTTGCCTACCGCTACGCCCAGGTCAAAGACGCCCTAGATGAAATTGTTTAAGTCTGAGTTCTTAAACCTCAAAGATTGAGCCGAAACACGCCATGGATATCGGTGAACTGCGCCGTGACTACAGTCAGCGGGGGTTAGATCTAGCTGATCTCAACCCCGACCCCTTTGCCCAATTTGAGCTGTGGTTTCAGCAGGCCCGTGAGGCTGAGCTATTAGAGCCCAACGCGCTGGTGCTGTCTACGGTGTCATCAGAAGGGGCTCCGTACCAGCGCACGGTGCTGCTCAAGTATTTTGATCGCGACGGTTTTGTCTTCTTTACCAACTACGGCAGCCGCAAGGCCCAGCACATGGCTGAGAATGCTCAAGTTTCGATGTTGTTTCCCTGGTACCCTCTGGAGCGGCAGCTGGCGATCGCAGGCACCGCCAGCCAAATCTCGGCAGCAGAGTCGCTGCGCTACTTTTCGTCACGCCCTCGGGGCAGCCAGTTAGGGGCATGGGTATCGCAGCAAAGCAGCGTGATTTCCTCGCGACAACTGCTAGAGATGCAGTTTGAGAAAATGAAGGAAAAATTTCTCAACCAAGAAGTGCCCCTGCCCGACTTTTGGGGGGGATACCGGGTCAAGCCCACCAGCTTCGAGTTTTGGCAGGGGCGACCCAGCCGCCTCCACGACCGATTTTTGTATAGCTGGCAGGATGATGGGTGGGCGATCGCCCGGCTGTCTCCCTAGGCCAGCAGGCCCCCTAAGCCCTCAGGCCAAAATCCACCCGCTCATAGATATCCATCATGGGCAGACGGGTAACTCCCTTGCCTTGCTCTGGCAGCCACACCTGCACCCCGCAGGGCAGCACCTCGTAGAGGCTCTGACCACAGGTGACATCCATCAGGCGCATCAGATTGCGTAAAATGCGCCCCTGGTTCACCGAGCGGTCACTCATACTCAGCGTCGGCCTCGCCCCCAACCACCACATTGCGAATGCGTAGGCTGGGGCCTCCACAGCCTACGGGCAGACCGTTCTGCCCGCCCTTGCCGCAGCCGCCCGACTCATCCCAATAGAAGTCATCGCCGATCGCTTCAATATCGGCCAGGGTGCGAAACACATTGCCCGACAGGGTGACATCGCGCACGGGCTCTGCCAGCTTACCGTTGCGAATCATCCAGGCTTCCCCAGCGGTAAAGGTGAACATTTCGCCATTGGTCATGCCCTCCAGCCAGTTGCGGGCATAGACGCCTTCTTTGATGTCGGCAAATAGGTCGTCAACCGGGGTGGTGCCCCGCTCAATCCAGGTGTTGGTCATGCGCACCAGGGGCGAGTAGTGATAGTTGAGGCAGCGGGCATTGCCCGTGGGCTGTTCCCCCAGCTTGCCCGCCGTTTCGCGGGAATGCAGCCGCCCCACCAAAACGCCGTTCTCAATCAGCTGAGTGGTGGTGGCGGGGGTACCCTCGTCGTCGTAAAAGTAGCTGCCCCGGTGGCCCTGGGGAGCGGCTCCGTCAAAAATTTGCAGGCTGTCAGGGCCAAACCGGCGGCCCAAACTCATTGACTCTAGCAAGTCGGGGTTTTCGTAGGCCATGTCGGCCTCCGATAGATGGCCAAAAGCCTCATGGACAAACAGGCCGGTCAAAATTGGGTCGATCACCACGTCATAGGCTCCCCCCCGCACGGAAGGCAGGTCTAGAGCCGCCACCGCTCGCTGGGCCGCCCCCATCACCTGGCCATCCAGGTTCTCTAAATCTTCGTAAGCCTTGCGCGAACCGGTGGTTTCGCGTCCGGTCTGGACGGTGTCGCCGTCACGGGCGGTGGCGGCAAACCGCATCTCCATGTCTGACCAGGCCTGATCGATCAGAGTCCCTTCGGAGGTGGCCAGCAGCACCCGCTGAGCCACATCGTTGTAGCGCACAGACGTGGTGGCGATCCGGTGGTCGATGCCTTGGAGCAGGTCAGCGTAGTGACAGCACAGGGCCTTTTTGCGGGCTAGGGAGATTTGGCGAGGGTCGGTGCCGGTCAGGGGTAATCGGCGGGTAATTTGTACGGGGTCAACGGGGGCCAGCAGGGTTTCGTCATGGCCGACCAGGCGGGCGGCAGCGACGGCAGACTCTACGCAGGGGGCCAAACTCTCCAGGTCATTGAAGCTAGCAAAGCCCCAGCCCCCCCGATAGCAAGCCCGCACGTGTCCGCCGATCGCGATCGCCTCGCTGAGGGTTTCTGCCTGGCCACCCCGCAAAAAAATGTCGGTGCCCTCTGACTGTTCTAGGCGAATGGCTAGGTAGTCTACGCGAGAACCCCAGCGATCGCACAACTCCTGCACCCAAGTCTTTGCCTGGTCAATCGCTTCCACCATGTCCATGCCCCCAAGCCTTTCCCCAAATGTATCATTCAGAAGACCTTGCCCCCAGGCTGAAATCACAGGCTAAAATCACAGGTATGACTACAGACTTTGACTACACCCTACCGCCCGCCGTACGGCGGATTTCAGGCTCCTTTCGCGTGGTGGGCTGGATCAGCTTTTGGGTTCAGATCGTGCTAGCGGCCATCTCCAGCTTGGTGCTGATGTTTGCCTTGGTCAATCTGAGCGCGCGATCGGGAGGGACGGCAAATCCCGGCACGGGTGTAGGGCTGCTGCTTGCCGCCCTAGGGCTGGCAGCCGTCTACCTCAGTGCCTTTTGGGCCTTTCGCTACACTCAGCTAGGGCGGCGATTGCGCAGCCGCGACATCGCCAAGCGCCCCAGCCCCAAAGACGCGCTCCAGGCTCTGCGGCTGGGCACCATCGTCAGCATGGTTGGTATGCTGATTACCCTGTTCGGCAGCCAGGCACTAATTGGTTCACTGTTGGGTAAGGCGCTTTCTCAACCCCAGGGCGGCACTGTGTTTACGCCGGGCAACATCAACCAGTATGTTGAAGCCTTCGATATTTTTGTGGTGCAGGCCAATACCAACACGCTGCTAGCCCACTTTGTGTCGCTATCTGCCACCCTGTGGCTACTAAGAACCGTAAATCGAGCGTAAGTCGTTAAATTTTGAGTTTTCAGTGTTGAGTTTTGAATTGCTGCCAAAATTCAAAACTCAACATTCAAAACTTAAACCTCTCCTGCCTATGCCATTACCATGCCGCCGTCTACGTTAAATACTTGACCGGTGATATAAGATGCTGCCGGGTCTGCTGCTAAGAATCGCACCATACCCGCAATGTCTTCAGGCTGGCCAAACCGCCCCAGAGGAATGAATTTGCGAATCTCGTCTGTGTTCGATAACTCGTCGGTCATGTCGGTTTCAATAAAGCCCGGAGCGACGGCGTTGACGGTGATGCCTCGGCTGGCTAGCTCTTTAGCTACGGTTTTAGTAAACCCAATCACACCGGCCTTGGCAGCGCTATAGTTGGCTTGCCCTGGATTGCCCATCTGCCCTGCCACCGACGCGATATTGATAATACGGCCCGATCGCTGCTTTAGCATGATCTTGGCCACAGCCCGAGTGCACAAAAACACCCCGGTCAGATTGAGATCAATGACGGCCTGCCAGTCTTCGAGCTTCATCCGCAGCAGCAGGGTATCGCGGGTAATGCCAGCGTTGTTGACCAAGATATCGACGCGGCCAAATTTCTCTAGGGTACCGCTGATCAGCGCGTCTACCTGATCTGTCTGGGAGACATCGGCCTGGATGGCTACGGCGCTGCCGCCCGCCTCCGTAATGTGAGCGACCACCTCATCGGCGGCGGTGCTAGAGCGGGCGTAGTTGACGACAACTTGAGCCCCTGATGCGGCTAGGGCGATCGCTACGGCCCGGCCAATTCCCCGCGAAGCCCCTGTTACAACAGCTACCTGGCCCTCAAGGGATGGGAAAGATGCGCTCATAGGGTCACCTCGCTTAGCAAAACGTGCCCATTGTTTTTATCACGAAATTGGGTGCACTGCGAAGCGATACACCTGACGGTTTTCAGTCTTGAAATACCGCTGAGGCGGCTTGGATAATTGCTAGCGAACGAGCTACTTAAAGGGTTGGGTTGTCACACTGGGCATTGCTGGCAGTCTTGAGAGCGCCTAACAGGCTAGCGACAATCACGCACTGCTTGGCGGTGGAACCCTGAATATTGACGCTAATCACAAAGGGCGGAACATCGCTGATGGTAGTGTTGTCCGCACCTTTTCTAAACGTAGGTGCCCCACGATAGTCAAAAATCACGGTATCAAAGCCGGTGCCCCCGCTCCCCACCCGATAGGCCGACAATTTCACATTGCCAGGGTTACTGGCTTCACTCAGTACCAAGGCAGCCCCATTATTAACAGTAACCGTGGGCGCAGCGGCAGCAGTATCGATGCGAACAGGCACTGAGATACGCCGCTGAATAGCATCCTGCTGGGCATTTTTTAGAGTCTGAAGCAGATCGCTTTTAACGGCACTGACCCGCTGGCGGTTAAGGAAGCCTTGCCAACTTGGTGCAGCAATAGCAGCTAGCACCGCCGCAATAACAACGACGACCAAGACCTCTATCAGTGTGAACCCTGCGGATTGGTTTGTTTTGGAGGAAACTAAGCTTTTCATTTTGAACAACACCTGCAAGGAATTGATTGTCTAGAAATTAGCAAGCAACTGCCTATTCACTTTTTTCAATAATGCCGCGAACCTGCACTTCTGTATTGATGGTTGGCAGGCGACTAGCCCGACTACTAGGGCCAAACGTTAAGGCTACGCCAGAGTTGGGTTGAACAGTGCTACCTCTTAAAAAAACGTACAAGCTTTGGTTTAGAGCCTCGTCGGCATCACCACCATCTCTAACGCAGGCAAAGAAGTTGTTGGAGGCACTAGGGCCATTTGCTGGTGATGGCAGTAGTGGCGTTGGACAGTTGACGGCTGTGCTTGCGTCATGGCCGTCGATAAAATCGGTTAAAACAACAGCCCTGCCCGCAGTGTTTCCAGTTCCTTTTACCCAATCTTCAAAGTCATTGCCAGGTTTAGACGGGTCACTATACCCCGATGTTGGTGTTAAATTGGCGAGGTTTGAGTAGTTGGTCAACTCGTAGCGAATGATGCGCCCAGGGCCAGACCAAAAGCTGCTGTCTGTATTGTCTCGGTATAAATAAACTACTAAGTCGTAGACGTTGTGCCGTATTTTTAGCGTGTTACATTCCTGGGCTGTAGCACCCGCGCAAGTGGCTGGTAGAGCGCCAACATCAACGGGTTTAAGCCGCCAGAAAGCCAGTATAGGTATAGTACCTGGTGGCTCGTCTGTTAACTGGCCAGTTACGGTAGCTGGGGTCGAATACACGTAGACTGCTTCGCGTACATCTCTGCTGATATAGTCTAGTGCTCGTCTGACATCTTGCTGCGATTGGGTCAGTCTCTCTTCTCGAGCATTAGTGCCAAGTAGCTCGACAACTAGGTAGAGCAAACTACCGATGATTACAGAGCCAACTGCGATCGCTACCAGTAGCTCAATTAATGTAAAACCACGAGAGGCGGCTTTGCTTTTAGCTAAGAGCCAGCGGGTGAAAGCGGTAGAAGCGATATTGGATGCCATGGGAGTACACGCCCATATAAGAACAAAATAGTTAGGCTACAGATAGCTTTTTAAGCCGAGGTAGGGATAGCAGCAAACCTTGTGCTACGGAGCCGTCGTGCAGATAGTGGGCACAGTTTTTCTACTTCCGGCAACAACGCCGCTATTGACATAGGTAATGAGGTTGCACAACGACTCTCCCTCGTTGCTGGCGGCGATAGTCGTATAGAGGGTTGCCAGGGGGCGTTCGTTGCGTCTACCGTTGGTGCTGGTCATAACCAAAGATGCTGGGGTGGTAGAGAGGTTGCCTACGGCTGAGGCATCGCGATCGTAAACCCGCACCCCCATGGCAAATGCCACTGGGGTGCCGTTTACGACCTCTCCCACGGCCCGAAACCGCTGCACCAAAAAGTCTGGTTGACCATTGCCGTCAATATCCACTGGCTTTGCGTAGGCAAAGTTGGTGGGATCGGTAACTGCCAAACTGGGGCCAGCAGCGCCTGCCACATCTTTGTCGGCTCGACCAGTGTCAAGGGGGGGTAAATCGGCAACAGTATACTCACCCCGCTCGACTAACACGCGAGTGCTATCGATTTGGCTTTGGGCTAGAGCCAGCGCCTGCTCAGCTTTTTGGCTATGCACCCGTGTTGCCACAGATAGAACCAGGGCTGGAGCAATGGCGCTAGAAACCAGCCCTACAACAACGATGGCGACTAAGCACTCAATGAGTGTGAGGCCCTGCTCTGGCGCCCTAGGGTTTGCCCTTTGGGTGGGCATAAACCGAGGGCCTAGCCGAGTAATGCGGTGCCTTAGGTGTTTGACGATCATGGCGCGTGTCCTGGGTGGTGAGATGACCTGGCTGTTTTCAAAAGAGCGACACAGAACCTAGGCAGGGCAGGTGCCTCTGACAGTGGGATTATTGAAGACAAAGGCTCCACCGGCTCTAGCACAGCGCAGGTTGACGATGTAGGGGTCGTCGGAGGCCAGCTCGCGGAAGTACTCACTGCGAGGGGTATCGACCGAGACAAAGCGTCGAGCTGCCGCTGCTGGAGGATAGTAAAGCAACCCTGGGTCGTAGCCCCAGCGCCGAGCTGGTGGGCGGTAATAGCCAAGTAACTCGTCACTGGTGGGGCTTGCGCCAGGTTCCCAAGCATCGTGCTCAAAGGGGCCGGTAGCTGCTGTGGAAAAGTTGAGCTGGAAGAACGCACCGGCAATTTGCAGGTTACGGTTGGTGTTGCCCACTGACCACACCTCGTTGAGACGTGGGAAGTTGTGTAACCCACCATAGGACTGCCGAGGGCGACTAGGCACAATGCCCGAAATGACTACAGCATTGACGTAAGCAGTTGTATCGGCCTCGACGAGACGAGCATTTGGTCGGCGGTTGTTTTCCTCGTTGTCGGTGAGCCCAGTCCAGTTGGTGGCATTGTTAGTCAAGGTCGTATTGAGGGCTGTGGCCGTAGGTGCAGTGCCGACAAAGGCGGTGTTGTTGCGGTTAATCCAAACCGGAGAATTTGCCGCAGTTGACGCACTGGCTGGTGGCGCTACGTCTCGTACAACGTTTTGAGCGGCGTTGGGGCGGCTCTGGTTCATGTAGGAGGTGCTGGCTGAATCTGAAGCACCGGGTCTAGCCTTAATGAAGGTGTCTTCTACGGCACCGTCGAGGAAGTTGGCAGACAGAATGTTGAAAGAATCGGCCAGGATCTCTACGGGTCGCCAGGTATCAGTCTCTGGCTGAGAAAACCTGACATCAATGCCGTTGGCATTGGCGGGGTCTTCTAC
>JANPIO010000096.1:0-12670 GCA_031425055.1 Phormidium sp. VAR_61_metabat_6 | reverse complement strand
TGACTTGAGGCCCATCTGGCGATCGCCCTCTACGCTCTTAAAGTCGTTGACCACCGCAATGCCTAAGCCCGCCAGGCTGTAGAACAGGGTGAGCACCACGATCTTCCAGGTCAGGGTGCCAAATAGGGCATGGCCCGCCCACCAGGGCAGCGCGATGTAGCTAGCCCCGAGGGCGTAGTTGCCCAGCCAGCCATTTTGCTTGAGCTTTAGCGGTGGGGCTGAGTAGATATACGACACGAACGAGCCGCCCAGGGCTAGGGCAGTGATGATCGGAAATTCGTGGCCTGCCCAGCGATCGAGGCTAAAGGCAATGGCGATACCGGCCACCAGCAGCACCAGAATTTGGGTTGCCACTTGGGGAATCGAGATCGCCCCCGAGGGGATGGGGCGGTAGGGCTCATTGATGGCGTCGATCTCGCGATCGTAAAAATCGTTGAGGGTTTGGGTATAACCGGTCAGCAGCGGCCCCGCAAACAGCATGCAGGCGGCGGCGATCAGCACGTACTCTAAACTCCAACGGTAGTTGCCAGAGGAGGCCGCCCCGCACACCACGCCCCAGATTAGCGGAATCCAGGTGATCGGCTTCATCAGCTGAAGGCGAATCTTCCAGATCGAGGTTTCGCCCGACTTGGCACCCTTCATGCCCAAGAGCTGACGGGCGGCGTTGCCCTGGGCATCAGGTGCGATCTCAGCAGCAGGAGTTTGGTCTAGAGCGTCGTTGACCGGAGTGGAGGACGGTGGTTCAGCCATGGTGATGGAATGCTACGGGTCGATACAACGTCGATCAGAACTTAGGCGAAACTGGGGCGATGGCGCAGCCTTCCCCGAGGGGAATCGCGATCACTACCCACGGTGCCACATTTCTTAGGTCAGAATCAAACCCTGATCAAGGTAAGGGAAGATTTTCCTGCGAACCTGTGACATTGAGCACCGAGCCGCGAGTGCCCTAGCTAAAGGAAATCACCAGGTGCTGGTCTTGAAACTTGGCTCCAGCCACGGCTTTGCCCTGGAGTGCGGGGGGCAATAGCAGGTTGCGCCGCTGATCGCCCGCCTCGATAGTGACCTCGGGGCCGTACTGGGTGAGCTTGACCTGGGTTTTGTCGAAGCTGGGTAGGAAGAGCCGCACGGTCTTGGCCGCGACATCGACGGTCACTGGGCGAGGGGCAGCTGCCGCCCACTGGGCTGGGTCGGGCAAAGCCTCCACCGCTGCATCCCACCCCTGATCGATGACCGAGGGCAGCGTTACCTGGGGTAGGGGCGCGAAGGCGTGGCTCTGCTCGGCATCGAGCACGCCATGGTTGACCAAAACCCCACCTACCGTCAGCCCAATCTGCTGGGCGCTGCCCCACAGGTAGCGGGCCGTCGCCACCGCTTCAGCTGTGGGCGTTGTGACTAAGAATGCGGCCATGCGGCTGGGGTTGGTGACCGCCTGGCGGCCCTCTTCGAGCTGCGATCGCACCTGCCCGGTAGGCTGATCGAGCACATCCCCTGACCAGTCAACGGCAAGCACCGCTGCGGCCATGGGCTGCAAAAAGGGTGAGATCACCCGTCCCACATCGGACTGCTGAAACACGCCGCGAAACCGCCGCAGGTACCAATCGAGAATTTCGGGCATGCCCAGCATGCGCAGGGTGGCCAGAGCCTCGCTACCGTCGTAGATAATCACGTCGTAGCGATCGCTGGCATCGAGCTGCCGCAGGGTGTTTAGCGCCAAGGCGCTATCGATGCCCGGCATCACTCCCAGCTCTTGACCGTAGACCGCCTTGAGAAAGGGCGTCCGCAGATACTGCGATTCCAACGCTTTGACTTCGTCCCAGCTTTGCTCCAGCAGCGCTGCGGTTTGAAACTGCATGGCCCACAGGTTGGGCTCTAGCTCTTGAGGCTCTACGCTCAGGGCCTGACCCAGCAGCAGTGCCGGAGCCGGGGTTACGTCTTGAATGGCCAGCAGCACCCGCTGCCCGGCCCGCGCCCGCTGTTTTGCGGCGGCGATCGCCACAGTCGTGCTGCCGCTGCCGCCCTTACCCAAATAGGTGAGAATTAATGCCATAGGAAAAACGGGGCCTTTGGGTTGGTCAGGTCGTACTGCCATGATGGCCAAGGATGCCTAGAGCAAATCGGCTCTGCATCCCAAACCAGGGGCATCCATAGCGATCGTCTCGGAGCCTGATGGCTATGAAATCTCTCTAAAAGAGGAGATTGGCTTCAGATTCTCCCTATTTCGCCTTCAGAAGCCTCGCGTCTGCCCCCGGTAATCAAGGGGGCAGACGACATCATGCCAAGCACCCAGTAGCGGTCAAGATTGCCTTAGCGAGGCCGCCCGCTACTGAATGGCAGACAGCTCATCTTCAAAGAACCAGGTGGTGTAGCGGTCTTCAAACTCGACTACGACACCAACGTCGCTGCCGTCCACCATTTTGAACTGGCTAACGACGCCGCGCTTGCCGAGGTAAGCCGCCACATTCTTAGAAACCCGATCGCGAAGACGGGATACTTTCACCTTCTGGCCAATCTCTAAAGCCATGTCTACTAAGGGCTCCAACTGCGTTTCCAACGATAAAACCAAGAGACAGTGTATCAGCGTCTTGGCCTCTGATGATCGTCATAATCCTCTATTGTGGAACCGGGGAATGGGTTAATTTGCCATTGGCAAGGAGAACGCAATGCTGGCCAAACGGATTGTGCCCTGTCTAGATGTGAAAGCTGGTCGGGTGGTGAAAGGGGTCAATTTTGTCGACCTGCGCGACGCGGGCGACCCGGTGGAGCTAGCCCAGGCCTACAACCAGGCAGGAGCCGATGAGCTGGTGTTTCTCGACATCACCGCCACCCATGAAGATCGCGATATTATCTACGATGTGGTGTACCGCACGGCGGAGCAGGTGTTCATTCCCCTTACGGTGGGTGGGGGCGTGCAATCCTTAGAGACCATTAAAAAGTTGTTACGAGCTGGGGCCGACAAGGTCAGCATCAATTCGGCGGCGGTCAAGCGGCCTGAGCTGATCAAAGCGGCCAGCGATCGCTTTGGTGCCCAGTGCATTGTGGTGGCGATCGACGCTCGCCGTCGCCCCGATCCTGGCAATCCGGGTTGGGATGTCTACGTGCGTGGCGGGCGCGAGAATACGGGGCTTGATGCCCTCGCCTGGGCCGAGGAAGTTGTCAACCAGGGGGCGGGAGAGCTGCTGGTTACCAGCATGGACGCCGATGGAACTCAGTCGGGCTATGACCTCGACCTCACCCGCGCCATTGCCGATCGCGTACCAGTGCCAGTGATTGCCTCCGGTGGGGCGGGCAACTGCGACCACATTCACCAGGCCCTGACCGAGGGTAAGGCTGAGGCCGCTCTACTGGCCTCACTGCTGCACTACGGGCAGCTGACGGTGCAGCAGGTGAAGGGGCATTTGCGCGATCGCCAGGTGCCCGTGCGCCTGACCTAGGTGCCACTGCCAGACAAACCTGAAGACATTCTGTGGAAGCCATGCCAGTTTTATGAATGCCTGTTACGATGTGTAACATATAGACTTAGTCGTTAATCTGACTATTCATATCGTTACAACAGTTATTCCATGCTGCTGCTTATCCTGACTATTGTTATTGCCTTGGTGGCTTGGGCGCTCCGCTTAATGGAGCAGGCCGTTAAAGGTCAGGAATTTTCCCTGATGCTGGCGGGTTTTTTAGTGGCATCCTCTGCTGCGGCCCTGATGGGTGTTTATTTCCTTATGGGCAACTACATGCTGTATATGGATCATGCTGGCCAGCAGATGTCTACCATGGAAGCGCTAGATATCCCCTACTTCACCTACGCCAGCGCCACTCTGCCTGAGTCGGCCAATGCGTTGAACGACTGGTTTGTAGAGCCAGACTAAGATTTCGCTCAACACGAATATGTCTCAGCCGCCGAGAAGCTTACGTCTTCGGCGGCTTTGTTTTAGCTGTTTGCGGCAGTCATACTAAATTCTGCTTGGTTACCCCCAATTCTACTGGGAAAATGCCATAGAGCATCTGGCTCGGCTATGCCTAAGCCCCTATGGTTGCGCCTGTTGAGAATCGGGATTACACGACTTGGATTTGGTATCAGTCAGGCTTTTAATTGAGCGATCGCCAAGTGGCAGGGCCAACAATGCCGTCTACGGTCAGGTCATTGGCGGCCTGGGCAGCACGCACGGCGGCCTCGGTTTGGCTGCCAAATATTCCATCGACGGTACCGCTGTAAAATCCCTTAGTGCGCAGGCGCTGCTGAAGTTGTCGCACAGCGTCGCCCTCCATCCCGGGGCGCAGCACGGGGAGAGCCGCTGGGGTGCCGCCGCTAGGGTTCGCGGTCGGGGTCGGGGTCGGGGGAGTCGTCGTAGCTGGAGGATTGGTCGTGGCTGGGGGATTGGTTGACGGTGGTGTTGTAGCGCCAGGGGCCGTAGTTGACGATGGAGTGGTACCGCCCGAGGTCGTGGCCGTCGGTGGGTTGGCCTCCCCCGGCGGGGTCGGAAATAGGCGGCTCCAGGTGGCAGGGCCCACAATGCCGTCGGCGGTAATGCCCGCAGCGGTTTGAAACCGGCGGGCGGCGGCGGCGGTGTCTTCTTGGTAAATGCCGGTGACCGGGCCAGGGTAGTAGCCCAGCAGCATCAACATCGACTGTAGTTCTCGTACCGACTCTCCCTGGCTGCCCAACTGAAGGGTGGGTCGGACAATGCGACCGCTGCTTACCGTGGGCGTAGCGGGTTGGACAGCAGGGGGCGTTTCCTCGGTTGGGGTTTGAGCCCAGCTCCCGGAAGCAGTTAGGGTCACGCCCAGAGCGATGGCGCAGCCTCCCCAGAGGGGCATCGCTGCGACTGCTCCCCAGACGCGGCTACCCCTCTGGGGAGGCTGCCGTTGTATGAAAGGGGAGACACAGAACATAGACTTGGCTCCAGGCAGAGTGACAGAACGCAAGAGAACCCCAAGGGCTTGACAGCAAGCATTATAGGATTGCTGTCAGCAAATAGACTACTACACCCCTTAAAATTCAACAGGGGCTTCATTGGGGTCGGTGGATAAGCGAAATACGCCATGATTCAAGCCAGTACACAGCACGATCGCCTAGTGGCGGCCCTAGAAGCGATTGTGATTGGCGATCGCAGCGCTTGCCATCCTAAAGTCACTGCAGACCTGGGGTGGCAAGCGGGTCTACTGCAAACAGCTGCCGCCTGCGCCAGGGGAGAGCGGCTGCCGGGCTTGCACTGGCAAGCTCACGTTCAATCGCTGACTAGTCCGGCGGTGGCGCTGAACGCTTTACCCTATCTATGGACAATGGCTGACGCCCATGGCCACCACCGAGTCGCTGTGCATCGCTGGATAGAAGACCTGGGGCTGTCCCCGGCGGCGGCTGTGGCCTGCGAGCAGTTGTTTGCCATCCTCTGTAGGCAGATGGGCTCGGTTCATAGCCTGAGTGCTCTAGCCCCCGTCCTGCCCAGGGGAGTGAGTTCTTGGCATGACAGTGGCCCGGTGGTGCAGGCCCTCAGCTTAGTGGTTCAGAGCCAGGGGCAGTTTGCGGTGGCCTTGGGCCTGGCTCGCTATCGAGAATGGTCGGCGGCGGCGATCGCCCTAGTGGGTCTGCTGACAGGGCTGACAGGCGGTCGTGCCGGGATAGGTGCCGCGCTGCGCCAGCGCTGGCTGCTTGACTAGTGCCCTGCTCTGCCCGATCCCTGGCAAGGGTTAGATGCCGGTGCCCTGGCGGCCTTGGCAGCGGCACTGCATTGCCGTTGGGCAGGGGTAGCGCCGCCCAACATAGGGCCTAGTTTTCCTCTGGGGTTGAGGGTTTGACTCGGCGGGCACAGGTGTTGATCATAGCCGCCGCCTATAATAGCTTTTGAGAGGTCTTGGTTGGGCTCAAAGCCCTGGTGGTTCGGGGAAGCGGTGCGCTCAAACCTTTAGTCTGGAGTTCCTCGGCCTCTGCCCGCCCCCTTTAAATGTCTCAATTTATGAAGGCAATTCAAGACATTGTGGCTGCGGTCGAGCGCTGGTGGGCTTTAGAGCAGCAGGCGAGGAAGCCGATCACCCTGCGGTCTACCCGATCGCCGCGATCGCTATCCCTCGATCTAAAGCCGGTGGATACCGATGCGATCGCCGCCTTAGCCCAGCGTCGCCACCGCGGTGGGCCCCAGCCCTGTCATCCCCTCCGACGGCAAAAAAATATTCGCCACCCTCGCCTCGCCTTTGCCATCACCGCTTTAGGATTGACGGCCATACTGGGGCAGCGTTTCTACAATCAGCCGGGGTTGCAGGTGGGCAGCATTGCCCCCAATACCGTGCTGGCCCCGGGCACGGTGCGTGTAGAAGATAAAGAAACTACCGAAGAGCGGCGTCGCGATGCCCGCAACGGTGCTCTTCGGGTGCTCCGGGTCGATCCTGCCGTCGATGACTCGGTGCTGCGATCGCTTAACGCCCTGATGGATCAAGTAGGCGATATCCGCCGCCAGGCTGGTGGGGTGCCCTTTGTAGCGACTAGCAAACTGTCAACTCAGGTGCAAGTCTATCTGCGCCGCTCCGACGATGCCACCTGGCTGAAGCTGCGCAGCCTGATCGACCCCCTGGCCGACGACAGCGCCAGGGGCGAGCAGGTGCCCTTGGCCGCACTGCTGCGCAACCAAACCATTACCCCCGACCAGCAGACGGCCTTGGGCGAACTGTGGGCCTACGGCCAGCGATCTAGTAGCCAAGAGCTGGCAAAACTGCTGACAGCGGTAGAAAAGTCTCGCCAGAGCTATCAAGAGGCGATGGCCAATTTAACGCTGCTGGCCGCCCAGTCCGAAGGCGTTGCTGAGGCTCCTCCTCTGTTCGATCTGCCCGTGCAAGACTGGGTCAGCGCCCAGGCTGAGATTCGCCAAGCCGCCGAGCGCATGTTGGCCCAGGGCATTCATGCTGGGCTGCCACCCGAGATGCTTGATCGGGCGGCCTATCTTCAGCTCAAAGACAATGTGCCCCGCTCGATTGAGCCCCTGGCCCGCCAGCTTTTGCTCTCGACCCTAGAGCCCAACCTGGTCGAAGATAGCGATCGCACCCGACAGCAGGCCGACATGGCTGCAGAGGCCGTGAAGCCCGTAATTGTCGAGGCGCAGCAGGACGAGCTGATTGTGGCGGCTGGGGAACCCATTAGCCAGGGACAGTTTGTGCTGCTCGACAGCTTTAACCTCAGCCAGCGCCGCTTTAACTACTGGGGCTTGGCCATGTTTGGCGGGCTGGTGGCAGGCGGGGTGGGTCTGTTTTTGCTGGTCGAGCACTGGGTGCCCCAGCGGCTGCGCCAAAAAGACTATCTGCTGCTGTCGGCGATGGTGGTCAGCACTGGGGTGATGCAAATTTTTGGGGTAGCGGCCTACGGGCTACCGGCTATTGGCCTCTTGGCGGGCAGCTTCTACGGCCCGGTGCTGGGCGGCACGCTGGTGGTGCTGGTGGCGGTGCTGCTACCGGTAGGGGCGGCAGTGAGCGGCATTTCGTTTATGGCGGGGGCAGCGGGGGCGCTGGTGTGTAGCCTGCTGGCCAGCCGCATGCGATCGCGTGAAGAGCTGGCCCTGCTGGGCGGCGGGGTTGGCCTTACCCAGGGCGTGGTCTACCTGCTGCTGACCCTGGTGGTAAGCCCGGTGTCTTTAATTTCTGCCTGGTCGGGAATGCTCACCGGGGCGGCGCTCCAGGGCATCTATGGCGTGATGTCTAGCATTGCCGCCCAGGGGTTGAGCCCCTACTTGGAGCACCTGTTTGACCTAGTCACCCCAATTCGCCTAGCCGAGCTGTCGAGCCCCAACCGCCCCATGCTGAAGCGGCTGGCCTCCGAAGCGCCGGGCACCTTTCAGCACACGGTGTTTGTGTCGAGCCTGGCAGAAGCCGCTGCCCGCGCCCTGGGCTGCAACGTCGAGCTGGTCCGGGCGGGCACGCTCTACCACGACATCGGCAAAATGCACGACCCCCAGGGCTTTATCGAAAACCAGATGGGCAGCCCCAACAAGCACGACGAACTCAACGACCCCTGGCTCAGCGCCACCATCATCAAAAAGCACGTCACCGAGGGCATTGTGATGGCCCGCAAATGTCGGCTACCCAAGGCGGTGCGATCGTTCATTCCTGAGCACCAGGGCACGATGTTGATCAGCTACTTCTACCACCAGGCCCAGGAACTGGCTAAGGAGGAACCCGCCCTGGCAGTGAAAGAATCTGACTTCCGCTACGATGGCCCCATCCCCCAGTCGCCCGAGACCGGCATTGTCATGCTAGCCGACTCTTGCGAGGCGGCGCTGCGATCGCTCACCAATGCCACCCCCGATGAGGCCCTGGCCATGGTCAACCGTATTCTGCGCGCCCGCTGGAAAGACAACCAGCTGGTAGAATCGGGCCTCACCCGCGACCACATGACTCTCATTGCCGAAATTTTTGTGCAGGTGTGGCAGCAGTATAACCACAAGCGGATTGCCTACCCGAAGGCGGCGCTGGCACCGAAGGCGGGGTAGGGGTGTAGGTAAGAAGGTGGGGGAGGTCGAAAAGGTGAGGGTGTTAGGTGGTGGCGAAGGGGGAACGCTTTTTTAAAACGTCTGAATTTGATCTCCCCTATCCTCCCCATCTCCCCCATGCTCGGCTACCTGCTCAAACGCCTGCTGATCGCTATTCCCACGCTGCTGGCGATTAGCGCGGTGATTTTCTTTATTTTGGCGCTGGCACCTAGCAATCCCCTCGGGGATCTGGCGACCAATCCAGCGGTTACGCCGGAGGTGCGGGAGAATATTGTGCGATCGCTCGGCCTAGACCAGCCCATCCCGATTCGCTATTTGAAATGGACGGTAGCGTTGTTTAGCGGCAACCTGGGCTATTCCTTCACCAGTCGACTGCCGGTGGTTGAGCTGATTGCCCAGCGGTTGCCGGTCACCCTGTGGGTAATTGGGGTGGCCTACCTGTTGAGCGTGGCCCTGGCGCTGCCCCTGGGGATGGTGGCGGCGCTGCGGCACAACACCTGGATCGATCGGGCGATTACGACGCTGGCGTTTATGGGTTTCTCGACGCCGCCTTTTTTTTCGGGGCTGGTGCTGATCATTGTGCTGAGCGTGCGGCTGGGGTGGCTGCCTTTCATCTATGACAACCAGCTGGTGGTGAGCGATGTGGATAGCTTGGGGCGGTGGCTGAAACAGTCGATTATGCCGATCGCAACCCTGGTGCTGTTTCAGACGGCGGTGCTGCTGCGGTTTGTGCGGGCCGCCATGCTCGAAGAAATTCCTCAGAACTATGTGAAGACGGCGCGGGCCAAGGGGCTGGGCCGCTGGCGCATCGTCACGTTGCACATGCTGCGCAACGCGCTGATTCCGGTAGTGACGCTGGTGGCGCTAGATATTCCAACGATTTTTACGGGGGCGCTGGTGACCGAGCAGGTGTTTCGGGTGCCGGGGATTGGGGCGCTGCTGATTGAGTCGATCTACCGCAGCGATACGCCCGTGGTGATGGGGATTGCCTTTATCTACGCGGTGCTGGTGGTGGCGTTTAACCTGGTGGCCGACCTGCTCTACGGCATCATTGACCCACGGGTGCGCTATGGCCATTAATACCGACCTTGCGCCGGGAGTCGTGGCTCCTGCGGGCAGTAAAAATCGGGTTTGGGGGCGGCTGTGGGGCGATCGCACCGCCCAACTTGCCCTGGTGGTGCTGGGGATGTTGATGCTGGCGATCGCCCTTGGCCCCCTCCTCTACCCGGGTTCTCCTAGCACCATCGATTTTGCTCGCGCCTTCTTGCCGCCCGGTGTGGGGCAGCCCCTGGGCACCAACGACCTGGGCCAGGATCAACTGGCGCGGCTGCTGATCGGGGGCCGCATTTCGCTGGCGGTGGGGCTGGCGGCGACGCTAGTGGGCATTAGTCTGGGGGTGGCCATCGGGGCTCTGGCTGGGTTTTGCGGCGGCTGGGTGGATGTTGTTTTGATGCGGGTCACCGACCTGTTTTTGGCGCTGCCGCAGCTACCCCTGGTGCTGCTGGTGGTGTATTTGCTGGGCGATCCGGTGCGTCGCGCCCTGGGGCCAGAGCGGGGCATCTTTCTGCTGATTGTGCTGTTGATTGGCGGGCTGAGCTGGATGTCGGTGGCGCGGCTGGTGCGGGCCGGGTTTTTGAGCCTCAAGCAGCGCACCTTTGTGCAGGCGGCGGTGGCCCTGGGGGCGCGGCCCTGGGGCATTGTCAAAACTCACCTGCTGCCCAACATTTTGGGGCCGGTAATTGTGGCAGCGACCCTCGGCGTGGGCAACGCGCTCTTGGCCGAGTCTACCCTGAGCTTTCTTGGGGTCGGGTTTCCCCCTGACGTGCCCACCTGGGGGCGCATGCTCTACGACGCCCAAAACTACATCGAGAGCGCTCCCTATCTGGTGATGGCTCCCGGTCTGGCAATTTTTCTCACCGTCCTTTGCATTAACACGCTGGGCGATCGCCTCCGCGATAGTCTAGATCCTACCCATCGTTAAGGCTAGGGCCGCTAATGCTATGGCTCCTCCCCACCACCAACTGCTGACCCAGGTCGCCCGGATGTTTCCGGATGCGCTGTTCTATGCACCGACCAAAGCTCCTCTGGTGGCGCTAACCATCGACGATGTGCCGACACCAGGCGATCGCGACGATCGCTCCACCCGGCTAATTCTCAACGCGTTGGATGCCTACAACCGCACCGCCGAGCAGCCGGTACATGCCACGTTCTTTGTCATTACCGACCACCTCAACCCCGGCAGCACGATTCTGCAAGACATTCTCGCCAGCGGCCACGAAATCGCCAATCACGGCACCACCGACACCACCCCCGCTATCTTGCAGCCGGCCCAGTTTGCCCGCCACTTTCAAGAGGCCCACGATCGCATCACCGACCTGATTCAGCTACCCCTGCGCTGGTATCGACCGGGGCGCGGCCTCTATAACCGGGCCATGGTGGAGCACATTCGCCTCACCCCAGGCTATGAGTCGCTGGTGGCCCTAGCTTCGATGGTGCCCTTCGACACGATGAAACGGTTGAGCACCCCCAACCTCAACACCTGGTACCTGGCGCAGTTTATTTTTCCGGGGGCGATTTTTGTCATGCACGGCGGCTCGATGGAGCGCTGCGTCCAGACCGCCCATGCCTTGCCCACCCTGCTGGCGCTGATCGATCGCCAGGGCTACCGCGTCGTCACCCTTTCGGAACTGTACGACAGCCTACCGGTCGATCGCCTGGCCCAACCTACAGCAGAAACTCCCGCAGCGCCGCCGCCACCCCATCTGCCTCAACCCCCGGTGCCACCCAGTCAGCCCCCTGCTTGACCGGCTCCGGGGCATTGCCCATAGCCACGCCAATGCCCGCGTAGCGCAGCATTTCGAGGTCGTTGTAGTTGTCGCCCACGGTCATCACCTGGTCGGGCTTGAGGCCCAGCAGGTCTTCGGCCAAAAATCGCACCGCTTCGCCCTTGTTGGCCTTGGGGTGGGTAGCCTCGACAAAATATTCCACCGATCGCGTCAGATACAGGTCGTCGAGGGGGTAGCGCTGCCCCAGATCGCTGAGAATGTCGCTCAGCAAGTCCAGGTTTTCGCTCAGGGTCAGCAGCTTGGTGGTTTCGATGGCGACATTGCCCGACAGTAGCGCGGTCAGATCCCCCGCTGCGATCGGCTGAACGCCCGATCGCACGGCGTAGGCCTTGGTGTCTTCAATAATGGCCCGCACGTGCAGCTGGTCATCAATATACAGGTGAATCGACAGGTCGTTGTTGGCCTCCATCGGGGCCAGGTAGGCCAAAATTTCGAGGGCCAGCCGCCGGGGCAGCGGGGTGTGGCGATGCAGTTTTTGCGTGTTGGGGTCTTTGATAAATGCCCCCTGGTAGGCCATCAGCGGCAGGGTAGAGCCGACCACCTGATAGAACCGCAGGGCCGACTGATACATGCGGCCAGTGGCGATCGCCACCGCAATCCCCCGCTGCTGCACCTCGCGCACCGCATCCAGCACCGGCTCGCTGATCTGGTTAGACACGCCAGCCAGGGTGCCATCAATATCGAGCACGAGTAGACGAATATCGGCAGTCATGGGGTCAGCCAGTAGAGGGTTCCGCGTCTATTATCTCTGGCCAAGGGACATTATCTAGGTGCTGTATGGCACCTCGCTGGGGCTTAGCTAGGGCAACTGAACAGAGCAATCGGTGAGGGTCTGGGCCTGGGCGGCAAACTTGCGATCGAAGGTATACATCTCAACGCACATTTGGCTGGTGGCCAGGTGCAGGGCATCGGCAAAGTCGAGATTATTTTCGTGCCATTGCAACACCTGGGCCATCAGATTGCCGTTGGTCAACTGCACGTTGGGCAAGCCAAACAGTTTTCTAAAGGCCGCACAAATTTCACCAGGCTGAAAGCCGTAGGCAAACCGCAGCACCCACTCCGTTTCTAAAATGACTGTGTCGGGAATAAAAATCTCTGGCGCTTGAAATAGCTTGAGGCTAGCGTTGTACTGCTGTTCATCGTCCCTGGTCAGCAGTCTGACAACAATGTTTGTATCAACGGCGATCATGCCACTGCTCCATCACACCTTGGCGAATAGCTTGGTCAAAATCGTCCAGGCTTTTGGGCGAGCCTTGATGGTTGAGGCAGCCCGCTACCTGCGTCAAGGTTGTCGGCTCAAACGGCTTTTTAGGCTTCAGCAAAATACCATCGCCTACATCCACAGCGATCAGCTCTTGCCCC
>JANPIO010000095.1:0-25161 GCA_031425055.1 Phormidium sp. VAR_61_metabat_6 | reverse complement strand
ACCACGGCAAAGCTGCCCACCACCGGGTGCCCTGCCAGGCCGTTGAGGCTGTGGAGGGCAGCACTACCCCCAGTCAAGTGCTGGCGATCGAGCCACAGGGGCTGGTCGGCTTGCCAGACTTCGAGGCGCGATCGCCACTGGCCCTGATCAAAAGTCTCTCCTCGGGCGCTGCGACCAAAGCGAGTAATCTCCCAACCGGCCCAGATGGCTCCTGGGGCCAGGTCAACCCGCAGCGCCTGACTGTAGTGAGCCTGGTTAAACACAATAGTTTCCTGGGGAAACCATTCCAGACAGCTCTGTGGAGCTAGGGTGATGTCTACCCGCTGGCTGCTGCTGGCGGTGCTGGCGCTGCCATAGACCTTGCTGGCGGCGGCGGTGGTGACAAGCACCTGGGCACGCGGGGCAGCTGCCAGCTCCATGACTAGGCGATCGCCCCCCACCAGCCCCCCGGCAGTATGAACCAGCACGGTATGACACAGCCCTTCCCCTTCGGGATATAGGGGGCGCTGCACGCGTAGGGGGGCGCGGGTATAGGCCTGGGTCGGCACACACCGGCCCGACTCCATGGCGTAGCTGAGCCGGGCTAACCCTCGCCAACCTGAATGAGCCTCAGAGGTCTGAGCCAATGACTGCACCATAGGTTTCTAACGCCGGTAGCTCTCGGGCACCGAAAATTCTGAATATCCGGTTTGCCGCCGCAGGTTTTGGCAGCGCAGCAGCTCGTTGACGGTGAGCACCTGGCGACCCTCCAGGGGGGGCACCGCCTCAATGGCGCGAATCAAAGCTGCAGCGGCGTCGGCTTGATCATAGCCACGCCGCTGCGCCACCTGCACTGCTTTATCGTCAGCGGCCATCTCAATTTGAGGGCCGCTGATACCGCGCCAAATTTGCCAGCTGGCTAGGGCCGTGACCCCAGCAGCGGCCACCACACCCACCGCGTCGCCCTGGAGCAGCTCTACCACGCCGCCGACTAGCCCAGCCCCGGCCATGGCCTGGTACCAGTTGGGCTTGAGCAGGTTAGTCAGGCTCACCCAGCTCACGGTGCGCAAAAACAGCAGGTCGCGCTCGGCCACGGCCAGCTGATGCCACAGATCGAGGTTGATTGAGACGGTGTGAGCCGACTGCCAAGGGCGCGGAAATTCAGCTTTAATGACGCTCAATTGGCGATCGCTGAGCACCAGCTTAGTTTTCATGCGGGCGGTGGCGGGCATCAGCTCCCGCAGCCGACTAATCTCTGCATTGGGGTTAACCACGGTCACACCATGCCAAAAATCACCCCTAAGCCTACCATTTCGAAGGGCCAGACGGCAGGGATACCGGGGCTAAACCTGCGTTTAGCGCAGACCCAGCCAGCTAAAAAACGTCTGGCCAGTGACCAGTTCTAGCAGCAGCAGCGCCACAAAGCCCACCATGGCAAATCGGCCATTGATGCGTTCAGCGTAGCGGTTCCAACCAAAGGCAGGGGCGGGTTCAGCAGCAGCCTCAGGGGTAGAGACTGCTGGGTTCGAGTCTTGGATCATCGGTGGGGTAGGTAACGTCTGTAAGAGCATCTTACTTTTTTCCCCCGTCTTTTTTTTCGACAATGCGGACGGGAATACCACTATCCAAATACTCTTTTAAGGCAGCGGTAAACTTGTCTTCTGCGGTTTTGGGCTTAATCTCTTTGACTAATGGTTTACCCAATAAGGCCTCATTGGTCCACACAATGAAAACCAGAATGAGCACAATGGCAAATTCCATAATTGTTTTGGTGACTTAGTTTCAGGGATCCGATCCGGTAGGCTGCGTTTCAACGTCTACGGGGTGGGGTTTAGGTTAGCTACAGGGCAGCAGCAATTAATTCCGGAAGCAATTTGCCCAAACTATATCGAAAGATCCTGAAACGGAGCAGTTTGTTCACATGTTCAATGAAATGGCGGTAATTAGGAGTTAGTTAGTTAGGCGCGGTAGCTGTAGACAGACAAGACTTTGGGGATTTTCTGCCGCACCTAGAAACTCTAAGCCCCCCCCCAGGTGGGGCGCTAGACGAGCAGCTAACTGGTAGCGAAACTCAGGCGATAGGGTGGCCATAGCGGACGGTGGTGCCTCGCCAGGGGTTGCCCCTAGATGCAGGGCAATGTTGCCAGTGGTGGAGTCTTCAGACACGGTCAGGCTGATCTGTGGGCTGCCCTGAGCCAGAGCGGCTTCGATCAGCATGACTAGGGCTTGCTCTAGCCATGCCGAGTCAGTTTGCACCTGTAGATTGGCTGCCACCGTCCCCACAATCAGTCGGCAGTGGCGATTGATGCACTGCATCTCAATCATGCGTTGGACGCGGGTAATCAGCGGGTCGAGCCGGGTTGGGGTGAGCCGGGGGTGCAGAGCACCAATATCGAACTTGGAGAGGGTGATCAGCAGATCGAGGTTCTTGAGCACGGTTTGAATGGCCTGGTTGGCCTGGGCAATAAACTCCCGTTCTTCAGCGGGACTTTCGCACAGATCTTCGAGAATGAGCTGGTGCAGGCTGATGATTTGGGTGATGGGTGACCTGAGCTCATGGGAGGCCGTACCCAAAAAGGCAGCTTGGTGCTGGGCCTGGTGCCGCAGGCGATCGTAGGCCAGCTGTAGCGTTTCAAGATCGGTAAAGTCTTGGCCCTGAGAATAGTCCATTGCGACAGCTGTCCATGGGATAGATGAGTTCGCCCCTGCTAGCCTAACCCCAGGCGGCGGGGCAAAACCGCTTTTAACGGTTTCAGCTAAACGGTTTCAACCTTGGGCAGGGCTACCGCGCCCGATCGCAGCACCGTCCAGCCGCCCCCCTGCCAACACACTACCGTCGAAGGCAGCCCCGACCCCTGGGGTTGCTCATGGGGGGGAATCTCAACTTGGAGAAAAGCGTAGATTTCAGCCCGAGTTGCCTGATCTAGGGTAAACACCTGGGGAAAGCTGGCCTCGATCGCCGTCATGGTCTCTAAAGGCGGCTCTCCCGAACGGTTGGCGCTGGTGGTGGCCAGCGGCCCGGTATGGCCCAGCAGGTGTCGCGCCAGGGGATGGTTAGGAATTCTTAGCCCCACGGTGCCCGTCTGCTGGGGGTTGATGGCAGGGGGCAGGCGATCGCTGGCGGGCAGCACCAGGGTCAACGCGCCGGGCCAGTACTGAGCGGCGATCGTGCTCCACTGGGCTAGCTCATCCTCAGTGCCATCGATATAGGGTCGCAGATCGTCGAGGCTGGCCCCCATGAGAATCAGCGGCTTGTCGGGGCTGCGCTCTTTGGCGGTGTAGATGCGATCGCCCGCCTCGGGCCGCGCCGCCAGGGCTGGCACCGTATCGGTGGGAAAGCTGATCAGCTCTCCCGATTGCACCGCCGCGACCAGTTCTCGTAACGCTACCTGTGGCATAGGCTGCACTGTAAACTAATTAACTTTTCCTCAACGGATTGTAAACCCGTACCCCCAGCGGGTGACATCCCCCTGATTATCCCACCGTCGCCAACCTCACAATGGGAACTGTCGCTCAGAAGATCGCCCATGCTCCCATTCATACCCATGACCACACGGTCTAACTCTGTCAAGCCTCTCCCCAACTAAGGGGCTTAGGCTAGATGGTTGCTCTAGGAAATTTCCAAGGTTTGGATGTCTGCCAACTCCCTCACTCTCTGGGCATTGCCGTCGGTACTCAGGGCGATCGCACACCTACAAAAAAGTAAATTTCACCTCCTAGTCAGGGAAGTCAGGCTGTTCTTTAAACAACAAGTTTATGAGTTTCTTAAAGGTTTTTTAATTCAATCTCTCCCCAAGCTTATTGTTGCCATCAGGCTTTCTTAGGGTTGAGCCTGTAGCATTTACCATGGCGGATTTGACCATGTTTAGGATGCTACAGAGAGAGTTATATGACGAGTAGACAGACATTTAATCGCTATGTTTTAGCTGGGGCGATGACTACCGCCGTTGCGCTAGGAGTTGGCGTTCCCAGTGCGGTTTCTCAAAATTCCATCATTGAAATCGATGGATCTAGCACCGTCTACCCTATTTCTGAGGCCATGGCCGAAGAATTCATGGCCGCCAACCGTGGCACTCAGATAACCGTAGGGGTGTCGGGTACCGGCGGCGGTTTTAGCAAATTTTGCGCTGGCGAACTCGACATTACCGGTGCTTCGCGCCCGATCAAAGCCTCTGAGGTCGAAGCCTGTGCCGCCGCTGGCATTGAGTACATTGAAGTGCCCGTTGCTACCGACGCCTTGACGGTGGTGATCAACCCCGAAAACGACTGGGCCGCCGAAATGACCACAGAGCAGCTGCAAACGCTGTGGAGCCCCGAAGCCCAGGGCACCATCACCCGCTGGAACCAGGTTGACCCCAGCTGGCCCAACGAGCCCATCGAGCTGTTTGGCCCCGGCACCGATTCGGGCACCTTCGACTACTTCACTGAAACGATTATGGGCGAGGCGGGCTCTAGCCGCGCCGACTACACCGCCAGCGAAGACGACAACACTCTCGTGATTGGCGTCAGCCGCGACCCTAACGCCCTTGGCTACTTTGGTCTGGCCTACTACCTCGAAAACCAGGACACCCTCAAAGCGGTCGCCGTCAATGGTGTTGAGCCCACCCCTGAGAATGTTGAGAACGGCACCTACGTGCCCCTGTCTCGGCCTATCTTCGTCTACGTCAAGAAGAGCAGCCTAGAGGAGCGCCCTGAAGTGCGCGCCTTTGTGGAGTTCATGCTTGAAAACGGGCCTGAACTGGTGCCCGAAGTGGGCTATGTGCCGCTATCTGAGCAGCGCTACGCCGATATTCTGGCTGAGTTGTAGGGTCTATTAGGTTGCGCTCAACCTAGCGCGATCGCCCCTGCCGCAGGCCCTTGGGAAGACTACTAATTCCCAAGGGCTTTGCGATGACTACCCGCTTCAGCAGGTAAAGTCTTTACCCAGTGTCCTGCCATCCTCGCCGATTAGAACCTATGCCAATTGGGGAATCTGTAGCGTCACCTCTGCCACCGACCATCCCACCGCCGCGTCGGCGCATTAAGCTGTGGCTGGCCCCTTTGCTGGGGGTGTCAGTGGTGCTCCACGGGCTGCTGCTGCTGGCTCCAGCCCCCTCGTCGCCCCCGACCCCAGAGGTCGAGGAGGAGGCCGCTGAGGAAGAAGAATTTGTCGATCTGCTCAGCCTGGGAACCCTGGCTACCCCCGAACCCACAACTGCTCCGCCCCCGGTAGGGGCTGCCCCGCTGCCCCCACCGTCTTCAGTGCCCACGGTTCCCAGTCAACCGATCGCCCCCATAAATTCCCCCACTCCTTCCGTCGCTCCTACGACGAATGCCCCGCCTCCACCAGAGTCCGCAGCAGGGGCCGCACCTGCTGCGGTCGTACCCAATGAGAAGGTGGCTGAGCTTTTTACTCGCCTCACCCGTGGGTCAGGCGAGAGCGATTTCGACTCTACGGCAACCTCGTTTCCGGCGATCGCCTATCTGATTCCCCAGGGCATCGCGGCCTGGTCACCCCAGGAGCAGGCCTGCTTTTTTACCCAGATTGACGACGCCACCTACAGCACTCAGCCCAGCGTATTGTCGCTGCGCTACCTAACCCGCAACGTTCAATTTATCGAAGAGCAGGATATTCCCCGCACCTTTCCAGCACCCCAGTATGCGGTAAGTCCCGTGGCCGAGGGCTACTGCGATCGCCCGCTGTTTCAAGTGTTGCGCGAGGGGCAGCCCTACCTATTTATCTCCCTGGTCGGCATCGGCGTGGGGGCCCCCGGGCAACAGGCTTCAGGGCTAGTGATTATCTGGGCGGATGATCCCCGCTCCAGCTAGCTCCCCAAAACTGGCCCACGGCGATCCAGTTCTGTGGCTGAATGGTAGGTAGCTAAGTAGCGTAAGCCGTTGGCGTAGTTCCCCCTCGTAGATTTGGTATGACGACTCGTTTTGCTCCCCCTGAGCGTTCTCAGCCCCTGTGGCAAAAGCTGTTAGCCCCCATGCTGATTGCCTCTCTAGGCCTACACGGGCTGCTGCTGCTGCTGCCAACGGGCACCGATGATGTCCCGGTTCCACCCCCCGACCCGGAGCAAGACAGCGTGGCCATTACCCGCGTGCCCCCAGCGGGCGAGTCCGACCTAGAGGGGAACGCTGGTGCAGTCCCCTCTACACCGCTGCAAAGGCCTTTGGTGGCACCAGCGGCAGCTGTAGCCGGTGCAAGTGCACCCGCAGTGCGATCGCCCCAGCCCCAGGCCCCCGCTAGGGCGAGCCGACCACCGTCGCCACCTCGTTCGCAGGCGGCCCTACCTGCCGCCCGCCAGCCGACTCCACCCCCAACCGCCCCGGCCAATCCATCGGCAGCGGGGGCCGTCTCCCCCACGCCTCCACCCGCCGCCGCTCCGTCTTCTACTCAACCCCTGTTTGGTGCTGAGCTAGGCCCACAGCTGTTAGCCTACGTGTCCGCCCTCAATCTGCCCCAGGCCAAGGTTGACCGGGCGGCAGAGTCTATTCAAAACCGGTTTGGCTTTAACGCCGCTGCTGTCACCCGCGACACCTTTAACGCTAACCAGAGCCAGTGGGTCAGCACCCTGCAACGGGAGACCGGCCTAGCCGATCTATCCCCAGAGATCAATCGTTCCAAGTTCTCTACGGTGTATCCCCAGCGAGTGTGCCTGGCGGACTCACCGGGCGAGATTAATGTTGGTGCTGTGGTGAACCCCGACGGCTCTTGGCGAGGTGAGCCTACCTTATTGCGCAGCTCGGGCTACGGCATCCTCGATCGCAAAGCCCTGCAAGAGATTCAGCGCCACCGCTTTGCTCCGGCTGAGGGCATCAAAGCCTACGTGCTCACCATCGACACCAGCGTTGACTACGGCGATCGCCCCTGCCTCGACCCCAACTCAGCTCCCTAGGAGTCCAGAGCCAAGGGGATCGAGCTGCGATCGGTCAAGATTTCATAGCCGGTCTCGCTGACCAACACCGTGTGCTCAAACTGGGCCGACAGCGATCGATCTACCGTCACTACCGTCCACTGATCCTTCAGGGTGCGGGTTTGCTTAGACCCGGCGTTGAGAATCGGCTCGATCGCCAGCGTCATCCCCGGCCGCAGTTTCATGTTGGGCAGCTGGCGGGTGCGAAAGTTAAACACCGACGGGGCTTCGTGTAGATTGCGCCCCACCCCGTGGCCGGTAAAGTCTTCAACCACCGTAAAGCCATAGCTGGTGACACAGTCTTCGATCGCGCCCGCGATATCCAGTAGCGTATTCCCCGGTTTCACCTGGGCAATGCCCGCATAGAGAGCCGCTTCCGCCGCCGTCATTAGCTGCTGGGCCTGGGCCGATACCTCGCCCACCGCAATGGTGATGCAGGAGTCGCCATGGAAACCGTTGTAGTAAGCCCCCGTATCGACCTTGAGCAGGTCGCCCCGGCGAATCACCTGGCGCTGGTGGGGAATGCCGTGTACCACCTGATCGTTGACACAGGCGCAAATCGAGGCCGGAAAGCCGTGATAGCCCTTAAAGCTGGGGGTCGCGCCTAGCTCACGAATCCGCTTTTCGGCGTGGGTGTCCAGATCGGCGGTGGACATGCCCGGCTGCACCAATGCCTCAATTTCTTTGAGCACCGTGGCCACGATGCGGGCGGCTCCGCGCATGATCTCTAGCTCGGCCTCGGTTTTCAGCTCTACCCCCCGCACCCGACGGCTGCGCTTGGGCAAGGTAACCTGGTCAGCTCGACCGGGAATCAGATTCGCCAAAAAATTCATAGGTGATGGATGACGGGATTTAAGGGCCTGAGCCCCTTACTCAGTGTAATCGGGAAGTTATCGCTTTTGGCGTCTCCGCTACCACTGGCCTTAATAGGTAATCGCCTCTTCGGTATATTCCCTCGGCTCTAGGTGAATGGTGATGCGGGTGGGGCCGTATAGTTCCTCCAGCCGCGCTTCAACCGCCTCGGTCACGCTATGGGCAGCGCGAAGGTCGGTGGGCTGCACCACCAGGTGCATGTCGATAAACACCTGCCGTCCCAGCAGCCCTCGCGAGGCAATGCTGTGGCAATTGACCACCCCCGGCACCTGAATCACCTGTTTGTGAATAGCTTCGGGGGCGATCGCCATCTCATCTACCAGCCAGGGCAAGTTGTCGCGCAGCACCGTCCAGCCGCTCTTAAACACCAGCAGCGCCACCGGAAAGGCTAGAGCCACATCCAGCCAGGTAAACCCTTGCCACACCCCAATCAGCCCGGCAATCACCACAATGGTGGTCCAGATGTCGCTCATGGTGTGGTAGGCATCAGCCACCAAAATCTTGCTGTTGAGGGCCAGCCCCACCCGCCGCTCATAGGTGGCGACAAAAATGTTGATCCCCAGCACCAGCAGCATAATCCACAGGGCGGTAGCGCTCATGGTGACCGGGTTGCCGCCCGAAATCATGCGCTCCACGGCGCTCTTAAGAATTTCAAAACAGGCAATGCCCAAAAACGCCGCAATGCCCAAGGCACCGATGGCCTCAAACTTTTGGTGGCCGTAGGGATGGTCGCGATCGGGCCGGGGATTGGCCAGGCGGTTAGTGGCCAGCCCCAGCACGTTATTGGCGCTGTCGGTGACGCTGTGCAGGGCATCGGCCAGCAGGCTCAGCGACCCCGTCATCGAGCCCACCGTGGCCTTGAGGGCCACCACCGCCAAATTTAAGGCCAGGGTAATCAACAGCACTCGCTGTACCGCCTGGCGGTTATCAGCAACAGAGGTAAGGGGGCGATCGCTCATAGCTAACCCGCCTGCCCGGCGGGACTCAAAACACAGCACGGAACATAACAGAGTGTTCCTAGGTCTACGTTACTGCCCCGAGGCGGGTCTGCGGTGCCTTTGCCTTCGCCCGATCGGTCATCGCTAGCAAGTTGGAGATTCGGTTCCTTAAGAGCAGCGGCGGTTCTACGAAGTCCGTAAAGTTCGCTTAAGGATTCCGTAAATACCCTTAGAGGGCTGATTTCAGCAACGGGGTGGCCCAGCTAACCTGGGTGAGGGTTGGCTGCTGCTGCGATGGCCAAAGACCGGCCCAATGGGCCATCACAACCACAACTCTCTAACTGCGCCCAACCCCAACCAATCCTCTAGCTCCGTTTGCCCTATTTCCAAAGTTCATGAACTATTGGTCTGCCATTACCATCCCGTCTCTGGTTTTAGCCCTGGCGCTGGCCAGCCCTGGGTTGGCTGTAGCCGCAGACCCCTTGCCCCCTGGCCTATTAGAACTCACCCAAGGCAACTCAACCTACCGCACCGATCTGCTGCGCTTTAGCGACGAGCAGTCCTGGCTGATTGACGGCGTTGAAACGCTGTTTACCGATTTGTACTTTCTCAACCTCAGCAGTCTCGCGGCCCCTCAAGAGCTGCGGCTCGAAAATTTTCAGCCCACCGCCTTTAGTCAGCCCAGCCCCGATCGCCTCAGCGCCAGTTTCTTTGGGGCCAACCTGGCCTTCTCTCTTGACTCGGTGCTGCTAGGCGGTACCCCCGATAGCTATCGCGCCGCTCGCCACGAAACCGTGACGCTGACTAACACGGGCAGCGACTGGCTCGACGTCAGCCTGTTTAAGTACATCGACTACGATCTTCAGTTTGACGGTGCGATCACCAACAACACCGCTTTTTTTGCAAACAACACCCTCACCCAGACCGCCCCTAGTGGTGCCCAGGCTACTCTCTCCGTCGACCAGACGCCCACGGCGGTGCAGATTAGTCCCTACGGGCCGCTACTGGCTCAGCTCTACAACGTTCCGGCTACGGGGTTGCAAAATACTCCCGGCCCCCTAGTCGATGCCGATATCACAGCCGCCGTGCAGTTTGACCGCTCGCTGGCCCCCGGCGAATCGGTGGTGTTTAAGTTTGTGATGGAAGTGCAGCGCCAGACCACGGCAAAGGCCGTCCCTGAACCAGGGACGGCCTTTGCGATCGGTATTGTAGCGGCGGGGCTGGCGCTACTGCGCCGCCGAAACTAGCTGACCAGAGGCCAAACTAGAATTTGTTTAGATTGAGACCGGCCTCTTTGGCCATAGCTTCAAGCCCCTTGGTTTGAAGAGTTTTGATCGCTTTAGTCGACAGGCGCAGCTTGACCCAGCGCTTGCCCTGGGGCCACCATACACGCTTTTCTTGCAGGTTGGCCTCTTGCATGCGCTTGGTGCGGCGATGAGAGTGAGAGATCGAGAAGGCATTGTTGGCCTTCTTCCCGGTGAGTTGACAATGACGAGCCATGGATATTCTCCGACGGTGATCAAACGGCACAATAGCGCAGCTTCGAATTATAGCAGAGATCTTTGGGCAATCAACCTGCAGAATGCAGCGAGTTTTGCCGAAACTGCTGACCGGATAGGTCTTTGGAGCGCAGTGGATGCATAGGGTGCCGACTCCGCAAGCGGTCAGAACGGCGCTAGTAGTTTACCAAGCCAAAGGCGGCAAGTTAGCGGGAGTTCAAGATTCAATATTTCAGGTTCACGATCGGCCTTAAACCCTACACCATAGGCCCTGAACCCTAGCTAGGCGAGCCTGTCACAATTAGCTTGGTTAAATGCTAGGTAAGAAAGGGCGGGGCCGGGCAGTCAAGGGTGATCACCACCGCTCGCAGCAGCCCCATCTCGGCGGGGGTAACATCGTTGTCGGCCAGCACCGTATGGGCGCAGGCATCGACAATAGTCTGTTTAAGTTTGGGAGCGGCCTGCTCTAGGCGGCTGAGGCTGGCGTTGATATCAGCACTGTTGACCGGCGGCAGTTCGTTGGGAGAGATCTGCGTTTTGGCCCCCGGCAGTTGCGAGATACCTAGCTTAAAAGCGTAGACAGCATCCTCTGGACGGCTGTGGCCAACCCGCGCCAGCAGAGCAAGCACTATCAGGGCGTCGCCCCAGAGATCGTTTATGTCGGTGATGGCCGCAGGTTGCCCCGACTGGCTCGACAATCGTTTGCGCAAAATCAGTTGCAGCGGATAGTTCGAGAGCAGCAGGCGGCCCCCTGGCTGGCTTAGGGCCTGGGCCGTTTGGATAAACTTTCGCCCCGCCTCGGGGTCGAGCTGCTGGAGGGCAGGTACTAGCGCCTCTAACAACAGCAGATCTTGCCCTGGCTTGAGGGCACGAACCCGATTATAAATCTGTCCTACTCGCTCTCTACAATCTGGGCCATAGGTGTTGGACAGATACTCGATCTGCTGAGTTTGTAGGGCGGGCTTGGTTCGTACCAGCAGAGCATAAACTGCTTCGGCAGCGGCAGTGGGGTCTTGGAGGGCGGCCTTGACTTCAGCAGGTAGCTCGCTGAGCAGCGATCGCACCTGATCTAGCCGCCGGGCATCGGTGGTGCCAATGGCGGTCATAAACTGGCTAGGGGCGGGAGAGGCGATCGCCGCAGGTCCTGCCTGCACAGCGGTACTTGCGCCCCCGTGCAGCCCCATCACCAACGGTTCCGTTGGGGAACCAACCGATGCTCCGACACTTAGGGGAGACACTCCCTGGGGAATCGGTACCTGGCCCAGACGTCGCAGCCGCTCACCCAGAGGTGGATGGGTGGCAAACCAGCCGCCCAAAAATGATAGGTTGCCGTTGGCCTCACCAAACAGCAGGTGGCTGGCGGTTTCAGCCATCGGGGAAACCATCGTCGACCCCGCTGAAATCTGGCCAATTTTGCGCAGCGCCCCGGTCAGCCCCTCAGGGTTGCGGGTAAACTGCACCGCCGAGGCATCGGCTAAAAACTCTCGTTCGCGCGATACGGCGCTTTTGATCAGCCGGCCGCACAGCACCCCCAGGTAGCCAATCACGACCATGGCCAGGGCCGCCGCCAGCACTGCCCCAGCGCTCTTGTCATCCTTTGACCGGCGCGACGACCCACCGTAGTAGCCCCAGCGCAGCACCACCCGACCGGCGATGTAGATCAGCAGCAGACCGTGGATAACCCCAATCAGCTTGAGGTTGAGGGCCATATCGCCGTTGAGAATGTGGCTAAATTCATGGCCAATTACCCCTTGCAGCTCGTCGCGGTTGAGCTGGTCGAGACAGCCACGGGTCACTCCAATTACGGCTTTGTCAGCGTTATAGCCCGCCGCAAAGGCGTTGATGCCCGGCTCGTCATCCAGCAGATACACGGCGGGGATGGGGGTGCCCGAGGCCAGGGCCATCTCGCTGACCACGTTGATCAACCGCTGCTCATCGGGATCGTCGGTGAGGGGGTTTAACTCTCGCCCGCCCAGCCATCTAGCCAGGCTGTGGCCCCCCTGGCGGAGCTGGGCCATTTTGGTCGAGCTACCCACCACCATAAAGGCCAGGGTACCGCTGGCCACCCAAAACAAGATGCCAGGACGCCAGAGGACTAAACCGCCCAGCTCGGGAGTGCCCTGGGTGGATAGAACCGCGATCGCCACCCCATAAAACGCTGCGATCATCACTGCGATCGATAGCCCAAACAGCAGCAGCAGCTTGGTAGTGTTGCGGCGGGCCTGGTCTTGATGCTCAAAGAAATTCATGGCTAGCTAAAGGATACGCGGGGGACTTCTTTGACCTCAGGGGTGCTTTCCTCAAGTAGCTGAGCCGGGTTGAAATTAAAGCTGCCCGCGATCAGGTTGCCGGGAAACATTTCCCGCTGGGTGTTGTAGAGGGTGACAGCGTCATTAAACGCTTGACGAGCAAAGGCGATCCGGTTTTCGGTGGAGCGCAGTTCTTCGATTAACTGGGCCATATTTTGGTTGGCCTTGAGGTCGGGGTAGGCCTCCGATAGCGCAAATAGCCGGCCCAGGGTATTGTCGAGCATGCCCTCGGCGGCGGCCAGCTGAGTCATCGCTCGTGGATCGCCGGGGGCCTGGGCCGCCTGACGGCTAGCACCCATGGCGCTGTTGCGGGCATTGATGACCGCCGCCAGAGTTTCTTTCTCGTGGGCCATATAGCCCTTGACACTCTCCACCAGGTTAGGAATCAGGTCGTAGCGGCGGCGCAACTGCACGTCGATCTGGGCATAGGCATTTTGGTAGCGGTTGCGCCCAGTCACCAGGCGGTTGTAGAGATTGACAAAAAAGACCGTCGCAATCAGCAGTACGGCCACCAGCAATATCAGTACCCCCATGGGCAAATCCTCAAAAACGGCATCGTACCGTTAGCTTGCCCAAGCCCTAAGGACGCGTCGCAGCGTGAAGAAAAATTGTGTTAAAGAGAGACAGTCCGAAGGTTTTAGTCTCACATCCGACGCACAGGGGTAACCCTTTACAGAAGATTTTCTGTGGTCGCTGTTCTGACTTTAAACCTTGCACTCTAGAGCCTTCATCCCTAATTCTCCAATCGCGCCAAAGGTTCCGGCGGCGGAAACGGTATCGGTCGATACCACTGGGGCCGAGTTTGAGGGAACGGTGAAGGCTGCGTCAGCTGCTGCTTGACCTGATTGAGGTCTTGGTTTAGCTCGCGAATGCGGCGCGACAGCAGGCGAATGACATTGACCGCAATGCCAGGAGTTTCGTCAATGGCGTCGTAGAGCTGCTGCTGGGTGAGCACCAGACAGGCGCAGGGCTCTAGGGTGGTGACCGAGGCCGATCGCGGCTCCGCGTCAAACACCGACATTTCGCCAAAACATTCGTCTTCTTTGAGCTGGGCCACCTCCTGACCGCCAATGTGTACGCTGACGCGGCCCGACACCACAATGTACATCGATCGCCCCTCCTGGCCTTCGGTGATAATGGTGTAGTTGCTGTCGTAAAACACCTCATCCATCACCGAGGCCAGCCGCACCAAAAAGTCGTCCCGCAGCTCTTTAAACATGGGGACGTTGCGAATAAATAAAAGACGTTCGACGCTGTTTAACATACGAGAGCGGTTTGACCTAGAGAGCAACGGCGGGGGACCCGGGCGGGAATGGGTTAGCTGGCGGAAGAACTCGGCTCCAAATTATAGGTGTTGATCAGCTGTTTAACCTGGGCCAGCACCAGCAGGTCGGCGTCCTGCTGCATCAGAGGCAATAGCTCCCGCAGAGCGCGGGGCGAGGCCACGGCCAGGTAGGTCAGCACAGCCTCGCGCACAAAGCCGGTGGGGTGCTGGAGCGACGCCAGGGTATGCTCAGCGGTGAGATTCCACCGCTGCACGCGGGCCAGGTGAAAGCAGCAGGCAATCGCCCAGTCTGACAAAAAGTTGCGCAGGTCAAGTAGCTGACGCAGGCGATCGCGGGGCAGCATGGGCCGGTAGGCAATTAGCGGCGTAGACAGGGCCAGCAGCTTGAGCTTGTCGGCATCGAGACGGCGATCGAGCAAGATCAGAATCGACCGTTTGTTGGCCACATCCACCACGTTGTCGAGAATTTCGATGCCCCTAGCCCACTGGGCCGCCGACCCGCTGAGACTCACCTGGGCCGCCTGAATGGCGGTGGCGGGCGACACAAACCGCAGCAGCATAAACAGCCGCTCGGTGGCGTCGGCCTGTAGCCCGTCGAGGGCTTTGCGCAGTAGGTCGGCCTCAATGCCATCCACTCGGTTAGCAGCCAAATCGACCTTAGCGGCCAGCATCTGCCCAGCAAAGGCCAGCTCAGTATTGATCAGTTCTTCGATGCCGCCGCGGCCTAAACCGCGATCTAATACCCCGTCAATCAGGGCCGATCGCTTCACCCCCGATTCCTGGTAGAGGCTGAGCAAAATTCGCAGAATGTGGCGGCGGGTGCTGCCCCAGGTCGTAATCAGGTTTTGAATTAAAAATTCTAGGGCAGGGACGGTGCCAATATTGCCAATCACCTGCCAAGCCTGGTTGCGCAAAATCTCAGGACGGTAGCTGTCGAGGGCGAGCTCTTGGAGCATGGGCAGGGCCTCGTTGCCTAGGCGGGTGAGGGCGGCGATCGCGGCTTCGCGGGTTGACTTGTACTGGAGCGCCTTGAGCAGCGAGGGATAGTACTTTTTGTACTGGGTAGCGGCGATCGCCTCCAGAATCGATCGCCGCACCCGCAGCGAGGAATCTTGCAGCAGGTCGTCAATATAAATGCTGAGCGATTCCATGTAGTCGGCCTCACCCAGGGCGCGGCAGCCCATCACCCGCTCCCGCTCTTCGTCGTGCACCAGCATTTTGCGCAGGGTGGCGGTGGCCTCGGCCCGCTCCTGTAGGTTGCCCCGCCGCAGCATCAGCGAGGCAGCTGTGCCCCGCACCACCGCATCCACCTCCGGGGGCAGGTAGGGGCGCAGATCGTTGATATCAAAGCGCTCCTGGGCGAGCCACACGTAGCGGAGGGCTAGGGCCAAAATTTCAGGAGCCTGGTTGGGCACCTCTAGCAGCTCCTGCACCTGAGTGGTGTAGGCCGGGTTGGGATACTCTAGCATTGCCTCCAGGCTCTGACGCTGGAGGGCCGGAGGCAGATCGGCCAGGCGGGGGGCCAAGATTTCGCCCACGTTTTTAGGATCGATGTGGCTCAGTAGCTCAATGCACGATCGCTTGTTGGCATCCAATCCAGGCTTTTCGAGCTGCTCAATAAAGGCGCGCTTCAGCACCCGCAGGTTGGCGTCAGAAAAGGTCAGCAGACCGCGCTCAGCTCCTCGTACTAGAAGGTTGAGGTAGCGCGATCGCAGCAGCACCATAATCGCGAACCAGACCAGCGCCGCCACCACGGTGCCCAGCAAAAACAGCCGCGCCTGCACCAGAGTATCGACCAGCCCAATGCGGTTACAGACGGCGATGGTGACCAAAATCGCCACCCCCGTGCCCCCCATCGACAGCGGCTCGGCAATCCCACCCACCCACGACTGCACCGTACTGCGCACCTGGTCAGGAATGGGCTGAAACAGAATCGGGCGTGTGGTAGCCACCAACGTATAGCGCAGCCACTCGTCAAAAAACTTCAGCACGATCAGCCCGACAAACATGGCCATCAACCCCATGCGCACCGGGTAGCTGGCCACCAGCGTAATTACCCCAATCACCACAATCACCGAGGGCAGCACCAAGGCCACCTTAAACACCCCCTCCCGCTCGATCAGTCGGCTGGAGGTAAACCACTGGGTAAACAACTCAATTAACCCCAGCAAGCCGCTAAAAAAGCCCAAAAAAGCCGCGATCGCATCGACATCGAGACTGGTTTCTAGCTGGTTAAAGAACTGAAACTCAATCGAGAACAGAAGCATCTGGGCCAGCACAAAGAACGAAAACAGCAGCACCACGTACTGCTGAATCGGCCCCTGGAGCCGCTGGCGCGACCTGAAGCTCTCCACTGACTCAGCATCTTCTGCCTGGCGGCGGGGCGAATCGGGGAAGGCATGCTCGTAGTTGCGGCTGAGGTGGTACAAAATGGCCGCCCCCGCCACCATTACCACAAAGGCAAGCAGCAGCACGTTTTGCAGCCCAATCAGCTTGAGCAGCAGGTACACCGAAAAACCGCTGATCACATCAGCGACCAGGTTGCCGCTGCTAATGATCGGATACGCCCGCTTGATCTCGCGAATGTTGAACAACTGGTTGGCGGTCACCGACAGGTTGAGGTCATTGAGCCCATAGATCGCCTCGATCCACAGCCGCATCGAAAATACCATGGGGGCCGCCAGCCAGGGTATGGTTAGCCCCCAGCGAAACCCCAAAATGGGGACGGCCATCAGCATAGCAATGATCACAATCACTCGACGCAGCGGAAACAGCCGCTGTAGCCAGGAATAGACCACGCTCAGCCCTAGCCCCACCCCTGCGCTGAAGATATAAATCCAGGGGAGGCTGGCTGCGCCGTATTGGCCCAAAAATAGCGCTGCCGAACTCACCTCTAGCCACAAAATGCCCATGGAGGTGGCGGTGTAAAAAGCAAACATGAGCAGCGTGCGCTCTTCTTCCCCAGGGCGCAGATTGATCACGTCGAGAAAGCGCCCCCGGAGGGACTGAATCTCTTTAGCGGGGCCAGATAAGCTCATGCCAAATGCAGTGACGGTAGGCTAGTGCCTCAAGGATACCCAATCTGGGGGATGTGGGCGGGCTTTGAGGCTTTGTGAAGCCAGGCTGAACAGAGATGTAAGGATGAGATGGGCGAGGGAGGGAGCCAGCGCCTGTTGGCATTGGCGACGCCAGGCATCGCCAATGGAGTGACGGTGTTGTTTGTCTTTTAGCGAGGCGATCGCCCCGACACAACGTTTATGGCGGGAAAAGGGTGGGGGAGATCAATGTTTTCTCAGCAGAAATGGTGGATAGGTGCAGGAGGGATGGTTTTAAGGCAGGGACTTTCGGGATAGTATTGAGGTTTGCTAGTTTTACAACTATCGCGAATCAGCGCTGGTGCTGAAACCTTTTACATCTTTAGGCTCTATGGTTAACCCTTCTATTCTCCCCAGTTCGGCGGTGGCTCCTCAGCAGGCCATCAAACACACCCTCTCTGTACTGGTTGAAGACGAGGCTGGGGTGCTGAGCCGCATTGCCGGTCTGTTTGCCCGACGCGGGTTTAACATTGAAAGCCTAGCGGTAGGGCCAGCTGAAACCTCGGGCATTTCTCGCATCACCATGGTAGTGCCCGGCGATGATGCGGTGATTGAGCAGCTCACCAAGCAGCTCTACAAGTTGATCAACGTGCTCAAGGTCAACGACGTCACCGACACCCCCTGCGTCGAGCGAGAGTTGATGCTGCTCAAGGTCAATGCGACTAGTACCAGCCGCTCTGAAATTATTGAGTTCGCCCAGATCTTTCGGGCCAGGGTGGTCGATGTGTCGGAAGACTCTCTCACCCTGGAAGTGGTGGGCGACCCCGGCAAGATGGTAGCGATCGTGCAGGTGCTCAACCGCTTCGGCATTCGCGAAATTGCTCGCACCGGCAAAATCTCTCTGCCCCGTGAGTCTGGGGTCAACACCGAGTATCTCAAGTCCTTGGAACGAAAGTTTCAGTAGCAAGTCGGGCGGGTCTGAAGGTTGAGCTGTCGGCGGGTTGAAACGTCAGAAACTTCACGACTGATAGCTTGTTGATCGTCAGACTTGCCGACCCGCTAGTTTCCTTAGTCCACTAAACAAATTCCTATGCCTACCCAATCAACTATCCCCGTCGTGGTCAACGGAGCCTACGGCAAAATGGGCCGCGAGGTGATTAAGGCGATCGATCAAGCCCCAGATATCACTCTAGTGGGGGCGATCGGCAGAAACCCGGAGCTGATGGGCCAGGACATTGGTGAGGTGATCGGCTACAAACCCCTGGAAGTGCCGGTCATGAACGACCTGGAGGCCACCCTAGTGGCCGCTCAGAGTGACGGTCTGGCGGTGATGGTTGATCTTTCCCATCCCGATAGCGTGTATGAGTCGGTGCGGGCTGCGATCGCCTACGGAGTGCGCCCTGTGGTCGGCACCACCGGCCTCAGCAACGCCCAAATTCGCGACCTGGCAGAGTTTGCCGACAAGGCCAGCACTGGCTGCCTGATTGTGCCCAACTTTTCTATTGGGGTGGTGCTGATGCAGCAGGCGGCTCAGCAGGCGGCTCAGTACTTCGACCACGTTGAGATTATCGAGCTGCACCACAACCAAAAGGCCGATGCCCCCAGCGGCACTGCCGTACAAACCGCTCAAATGCTGGCGGAGGCGCAAAAAACCTTCAACATCCCGTTGGTTAAAGAAACCGAGACCATTTCTGGAGCCCGAGGCGGCACAACTCCAGAGGGTATAAACATCCACAGCGTGCGGCTGCCGGGGCTAATTGCCCACCAGGAAATTTTGTTTGGCTCGCCGGGGCAGCTCTATACCCTGCGCCACGACACTAGCGATCGCGCCAGCTTTATGCCCGGTGTGCTGCTCTGCATTCGCCGGGTGATGGCGCTTAAATCGCTTATCTATGGGCTAGATAAGGTTCTCTAACCAGGGCTAGGGTTGCTCTAGCTGGCGCTGCTGCCGGGCGATCTGGCGCGAGGGCCCTCTGGGCCGGTCTTTGACCATCGCACCCGTTGAATCAGCGGCAGACCCACAAAGTAGCTGGCCACTCCCGCCACCAAGCCTACTACCGTGCTGCCAAACATCAGCCGCACCGATACTTCGGTGCCCATATCCATCCAGCTTTTGAGGCTGTCGAGGTCGTCAAAGGCTTGGGTAGCACTGCCCCCCAGGAGCCATAGCCCCACCTGATAGTTAAAGGCGAAAATAGGCACGTAGGTAAAGGGGTTGCTGATCCAGGTGGCCGCCGCCGCCATGATGCGGTTGCCCCGCAGCGCCGTAGCTACGCCTACCCCAATGAGCATTTGAAAGCCAAACAGGGGAAAGCAGCCGGAAAATATTCCCGCAGCCATACCCCGAGTCAGCTGTTCAGGGGTGCCCTGAAGCCGCAAAAAACGCAGGTACAGATAGCGGAGCTGTCGCCGCCACTGGGGTTGAGTCGTTTTTCGCATCACGGGCTTGGGGTTAGGGGTCGGTTCAGTTACGGGCGTAGTGATCATAGACGAAGGTATACCAGAGGCTAAGTTCCCCAAAAATCCTGGGGGAAGTGGAAAAATTAGAGACAGTTCAACAGTTGGAAGGCAGACATTCCCAAGGGCTTGGTAGACTACCCTGGGTAAGCAGAAAAACTCATCGGTAGAATCTTAAAAGCACGTAAAGATTCTTTTCTATTCTACCCAGCAGATCGGCGCTTTATCAGATTTGTCCTGGGCTTCAATATCACTTCATCGTGCAGGATAGAGGCTATGGATGGCGCTGCCGCTCAGCAAAGAGCGTTACTCTCGACAATTCAGGGCAAGTCCTCCGAAGACGAGCCATCCCAAGGGGAAACCATCGCGGCGATCGCCACTGCTATTGCCCCCCAGCAGGGCAGCGTGGGCATTGTGCGGCTGTCGGGGGTCGAGGCGGTGGCGATCGCCCGCAAGCTATTCCACGCCCCTGGCAAACAACCTTGGGAAAGCCACCGCATTCTCTACGGCCAGGTGCGCGATCCTTGCACCCAGCAGCCCGTGGATGAAGCGCTACTGTTGCTCATGCTGGCTCCCCGCTCCTACACCCGCGAAGATGTGGTGGAGTTTCACTGCCACGGCGGGCTGATGGCGGTGCAGCAGGTGCTCCAGCTCTGCCTCAGCCAAGGGGCACGGCTAGCGGAACCGGGCGAATTTACTCTGCGGGCGTTTTTGAACGGGCGGCTCGACCTTACCCAGGCTGAAGGGGTGGCCGATCTGGTGGCAGCCCAGTCAACCTTAGCGGCAAAGACGGCTCTAGCCGGAGTGCAGGGCAAGCTCACTCAGCCCATTCGTCAGCTGCGCTCGACCTGCCTCGACGTGCTGGCCGAGGTGGAGGCCCGCATTGACTTTGAAGACGACCTACCGCCGCTGGATGAGGGGACGGTGCGATCGCAACTGGCCGCCGTGTTAACCGAGATCGATCGCATGCTGGCCACAGCAGAGTCGGGAGAACTACTGCGCACCGGGCTGAAGGTGGCGATTGTGGGTCGCCCCAACGTGGGCAAGTCAAGCCTGCTCAACGCCTGGAGTCGCTGCGATCGCGCTATTGTCACCGACTTGCCCGGTACCACCCGCGACGTGGTGGAGTCGCAGCTGGTGGTGGGCGGCATCCCCATTCAGGTGCTCGATACGGCGGGCATTCGCGAGGCCAGCGACCCGGTCGAGCAAATGGGCATTGCGCGATCGCGCCAGGTGGCCCAGAGCGCAGATCTGGTGCTGCTCACCATTGACGCCGCCGCCGGGTGGACGGGTGCTGACCAGCAGCTCTATGAATCAGTGCAGGAAACTTGCCTAATTCTGGTCGTTAACAAAGTGGATCTGGTGGCTGCTGAGGTTGTAAAACGGCTCGTTTTCCCCAGTAATTTGCCTATCGTTCAGACCGCTGCGGCCCAGCAGCAGGGGATCGACGCCCTAGAGCAGGCAATTCTCAACGCGATCCACGCCGATCGGCTCACCACCGCCAATCTAGAGTTCACCGTTAATCAGCGTCAAGGAGCGGCCCTGACAGCGGCCCGCAACGCGCTCTATCAGGTGCAGCAAACCATTGAGAGTCAGCTACCGCTGGATTTTTGGACAATTGATCTAAGGATTGCGATCGCGGCCCTGGGCAACATTACCGGCGACGAAATCACCGAATCCATGCTCGATGAAATCTTCAGCCGGTTCTGTATTGGTAAGTAGATTACAAAATTGGGGCAAAAACTGGCAGTTGTTTAAGTATTTCTGCGACTTAATGCCCTTTCCCAATACTGCCGCTATGCTTGGTTCCATTGTGTAGAGCCACCTAAGTGCTTTCCCAAAATAGGGTGACACTATGCCTAAATACACTGTTGATGATGTTCTTGAGATTATCGGCAGTCTTAGCACTGAAGCAAAGGCGGATCTCAAGACTCGATTGAGCACTGTGTTGGAAGCGGCGACCCCAGCAGCCAGCATCACCCAACAAAGCCGATCTATGGCTGTGGGCGTCAACTTTCAGGTCAGCGGCAGTGGTGTCACCGTAGATATGAGCCAGCAACAAACGGTTGGCAATACCACCGCTGGCTCTCGTCACGGCGATACCGACGCCACCCAGGCTCTACTGCAAGCCCTGGCCGAGCTTCAGCAGCAGGTAATCAGATCGGGTGGCCTTAACCCCATTGAGAAGGCAACTGCCAAGGTGCCCATTGATACCAAATCCTACTTAGCTACCCCCGATTGAGCAGGGCGAATGCCATAGAGCCTCTGGCTCGGTTACGCCTACGCCCCTACGGTTTGGCCTTTTGTGAATCGGGGTTATCTGACTCGGATTTGGTATAAGTTCTCAACCGTCAGGCTGGAGTCACTCATCACAACTTTGCCTCCGTTTCATCACCTCTGAAAGTAGGCCGTCTTAATTCTTGATGTGACACTTCAAAGGGCAGAATGTGGGGTGGAGTGGTTGCGGCGCGGGGCAAATAGTCTGGGTTACTGTGCAGCCGGAACGGGTTCCTCTCATGTACCGGGCCTTAGCCTTCCTTCGATTGGACCGAAATGCTATCGGGTTGAGGGGAGGGTGAAGATTATTGATGCGATCGCGGCTGGAGTTGAAGGATTGGTGACACTACACTTTCCAGCGTTGCTGATGCTAGGTATGAACCGATTGCTGTAGCTATCAGAACCTCGTTCAAAATAGCTTAGTCAGCTCCCGAAAGTTTACCGCAGAATTTTATAGACAGGTTTGACGAGCAATGTCAGTGAATGCCTCAGGAGCTGGGATGAGCGTCACGGTAGCACCGTTATTGTTAAAGGACAGGTTATCGCGATCGCCCACTTCAAACAGGCCAGCGGTCGAGTTGTCGAGGGTGATTGTCGGGGCAGTCGTATTGCCGAAGGCAATGAAGCAGACCCGAGCGGTGCCGTCGGCGGTGACCCGGATATCTTGTCCCCCAACATTACCATTGTTGGCCAACTGGTTTTGGCGGGTCTCTACCAGCAGCGTTTGGGCATCGGTGGTGGTCAGGTCAATGCCGTTGCCGCCGTTGCCGGTAATGGTGTTATTGCCAATGCCCAGAGAGCCCAGCTCGGGCTTGGCGACAAACTCTTGTAGCGCCGAATCTGCGGCGGTGCTGACGATGCCTGCCCCGGTGTTGTCCACAATCCGGTTATTGTCGATGTTGAACTCCTGGGTGGCTGACTCGTTGGCGGCAATGCGAATGCCAGCGCCAGCGTTGCGGGCGATCGCGCTATCTCTTACCTGCACCTCCTGGAAGGAAATTAGGAAGCCCCCAGGCACACCGCCCACAATGCTCAGCCCATCGCTGTCGTTTTCGTCAATGGCAACGCCTTGCAGAGCAACTTCTTGCCCGCCCAGGTTGGTGGCCCTGATTAAAACACCTTCGTCCCTGTTCCTGCTGGCGCTGTTGGTAATCGCCGCGCCGGAGCTGAGGCCAATGCTGGTGTTGGCCGAGCTGCTGGGGCCAATAAACACCTCCTGGTTCGGCACCTGAAAGGGGCCCGCGGGGGCACCTTCAGCGGCCAGCTCAATGCCCACCCGGTTGCGATCGGCCTGAAAGCCTGCGATGGTGGCCTGAATCGAGTTAAACGTGGTGGTGTTGCGAATAAAAATGCCCTGGCCAGAGGTGGGGCCAACCCCCTGGGCATCGGTCACCACGGTGTCAAACAAAACGGCGCTGCCGCCGACATCGTCAAGGAAGATGCCCCGCTGCTGGGGGGCGGTAATCGTATTGTTGCGCAGCTCAACATTGCTAATGCTGCGCCCTAGAATCGCCGCTTCCCCTGGCGTGTTCTCGAATCGAAAACCTGCCAGCACGGTGCGGTTGCCCAGGGTAACGCCGTCGATGCGGGGAAAGCTGCCGTTGCCAGAAAAGGGCAGCTCGACCACAATGCCGTCGGCATAGTTGAGTTCAGGAGAAAAAGGCAGCCGCGCCGTCGTGGTCTCAAACCCAGGGAAGGGCAACCCCGAGAGCAGCTGGCGCGGCCCCTGGGAGATCATCTGCACCCGGTCGGGAATGGTCAGCGCTGGAATCAGCACATCCGTCGCGCCGTCTACATAGACCACATCGTTGCCGTCGCGGGCGGTGGCGTTGAGAGCCTCCGCAACGGTGCCAAAGGGGTTTTCAAAGGTGCCATCGCCGCCGCTGCCGCCCAGCCGCACGTGCTGAAAGCGGTAGGCCTGCGCTTCTTCGGGGTTGAGTAGGGGTTGCGACTCCTGGGTGCTAAACGACTCGGCTTGGGAAATCACAAACACGGCAACTTCGGGCAGGCGCACCGTGGGTTCCCCCAGCCGGGCGCGCACCCGATCGCCCTCTGGAAGCGGGGCCGCCGCGCGAATACCGGGGAAGGTGGCCCCTACCGAGAAGACCAGTCGGGTGCCAAATAGCCCGTCCCCCTGGAGTGCTAGGCCGGTGCTGGAATTGGGGGTGAGGTCGGCAGCCAGCCGCAGCCGCCAGCCTAGGTAGCTGGGGAGGTCGGGGGCACCGTAGAGATAGACGCCGCCAAAGCCTTTAAGATCACCATCCTCCCAGCGGGCCAGGGGAGTCCCCGCCTCGGCATCAAAACCGCCCAGGGCGGTTTCACGCTGGAGTAGCCGCTGGCGCTGGCGCTGGGTTTCGAGCAGCAGTAGATTGCCCTGGAACCGGGTTGAGGTTTGCAGCCCAGTGTCGATGTCGATGTCGGTAATGGTGCGATCGCGATCGCCCAACGGCCAGTAGGCATTGAAGCGAAAATCCCAGTCGCGGCCCAGGCTTTCATAGCCGGTGCCTAGCTGGTAGAAGGTGCTCGCCCCTGTGCCCCGACCATCAAGGCTCAGGTAGCCGCCACGTACGCGCTCCGCTGTCTCGTTATAGCCGCGATAGCCTAGCAGCAGGCCTCCTCCCAGGGTGTCGTCGCTGTTGACCAGCAGACGCCCCTCTAAAAAGCCCAGCTCGTCACCCACCGTTTGCCAGAGGGGCACAAAGGCTTCGAAGTGGCCCAGGCTTGGGTTACTGCCGCTGGCGGTGCTGTAGCTGGCCCCTACCCGCGGGCGAATTCGCAGATCTGGCCCGGCGACGCTGTCAAAGGGTACCTGCGCTAGCTCAAAGGCGACGGCCTCGGAAATAGTTACTGAGGGTGTAGGGGCAGTCTCTGCCAGGAAGAGATTGGGGCTAAAACCCAGCTCCATTTGAGCCAGGTTTGGTTTAGAAGCCAATGACCCCTCTGGGCTAGCCGCTGCCGGGAGTAGTCCTCTGGGCAGCAGAGTGCTGGCCAGGGCCAGGCTGAGGCACTTGATGGCTTGAGTTGTCATGGGCATGGGGGTTTATGACCTTGGTGAGAGCGTGGGGGTGGTTGTGGGTGTGAGGCTAGGCCGCTAGGCCGTAAACAGGAAATGCTGGCTGGTGATGGTGTTGGCATTGACATCTAGCAGGATAGCCAGGGTGTGGGTTTGACCGCCTGCATTGATCGAGAGCAGGGTGTTGAGGCCGCTTTGCTGGCGCTGCACGTTGCTCCAGCCCAGGCCGCCCAGGTTGCTAAGATCGATGCGGTCGCCCACAATTTCAAAGTCCCGAATGGTGTCGAGACCATCGGTTAACGCCTGATACTTAAATCTATCGTTGCCCAGGCCGCCAATTAGCAGGTCGCTGTCAGAGCCGCCGATCAGCACATCATTGCCGCTGCCGCCGCTGAGCACATCGGCACCCGTACCGCCAATTAGCCAGTCGTGGCCGCTGCCGCCGCTAAGCACGTCGTCGTCGGTGCCGCTGTCGAGGTAGTCATTGCCGTACTTGGCCATCTGCAGCAGCGCAGCGCCATTGTTCTGCGATCGAGGTGCGATGACGTTTACGAGGTCGTCGTACATGCCGGGGATGTCGCCGGCTTGCTGCATGAT
>JANPIO010000094.1:0-4823 GCA_031425055.1 Phormidium sp. VAR_61_metabat_6 | reverse complement strand
ACTTCGTCTTTGGTCATCATTAGCCTGCGCTTGCGCTGCGCTGCCTGCCACGGAACATCGACGAGCGCGACAAGCCCGAGCATCAGCCCGCCGATCGCGAGCGCGCGGTTGATCATCAGCCCACTAAAGCCCAGGGCTACTGCCAGGCCCAGCCCTAGCAGGCCAAAACGCCATTGTCTAACCATTCCAAAAACTCCTTAATGCTGACCAGGGACGACTGAATCGACGTGGCTACGATGCTACGGGGGGGGATAGACAGAGGTTGTAGTCTAGGAAACATTCCAAAGGAAAGAATTTAGGCGGTGGGCGGCATCGAGGGGCGATCGCGCGATCGTTAACCCCCCATGGGCCTAGCGGAGGCGATCGCTCAAACCCCAGCGTTAACCGTTAACCCCGTGCATGGGCCACCTACCGGCCCTTGGCAACCTCTTTTGCCGTCGCCCCCTACGTGCTCTGGCAGTGACGGCTACAACGGTAAACCTAAATACAGTTGTCCAGAGGTGACACTAAGCGGTTGACTAATACATGCACTGCCACTACCCCGTAGGAATGCCATAGATGGTTAAACGAGTGAGGCCATCGGCTATATATCGCAGACGGTTGCTGCGCTGGTTAGTTGAGTCCGATCGCTCCGGGAGGAGCAGCCACCCCCTACAACACCCCTGGTGGCAGGTCATGTGCCTGACTGGGGTTGATTACTTCTCTACCCTGGGCTACCAGCCCGGCATTGCGGCTCTAGCGGCTGGGGCACTATCGCCGATTGCGACGTTGATTCTGGTTTTACTCACTCTGTTTGGAGCGCTGCCGATCTATCGTCGGGTAGCTTCCATGAGCCCCCATGGTGAGGGGTCGATCGCCATGCTTGAGCATTTGTTGCCGTGGTGGCAGGGCAAATTTTTTGTGCTGTGCCTGCTGGGGTTTGTGGCGACTGACTTTATCATCACCATTACCCTCTCCGCTGCCGACGCCACGGCCCACATTGTCGAAAATCCCTTTGTCCACGATTTTCTGCATGGGTACGAAGTGCCGCTGACCATTTGTCTAATTGCCTTCCTGGCAACCGTCTTTTTAAAGGGGTTTCGGGAGGCCATTGGGCTAGCGGTTTTTCTAGTCGCGGTCTATCTGCTGCTCAACCTGGTGACCATTGGCGTGGGGGGCTATCAGATTCTGACCCATCCCACAGTCATTGCCGATTGGTGGAGCCTGCTCTTTTCCAGGCACGGCAATCCGGTGCTGCTCCTGGCCTTTGCGGCGCTGGTGTTTCCTAAGCTGGCGCTAGGCCTGTCTGGGTTTGAAACGGGGGTAGCGGTGATGCCGCTGGTGCAGGGCGATCGCAGCGATACCGAAACCATTCCAACTGGTCGCATTCGCAACACCCATAAGCTGTTGACCACCGCAGCGGTGATCATGAGTTTTTTCCTGATTACCAGCAGCTTGGTCACGACGCTGCTGATTCCACCGCCAGAATTTCAGGCGGGAGGAGCCGCCAACGGACGGGCGTTGGCCTATCTCGCCCATGAGTACCTGGGGGATGGGTTTGGCACCCTATACGATCTGAGCACGATCTCAATTTTGTGGTTTGCTGGGGCTTCGGCCATGGCTGGGCTGCTTAGCATTGTGCCCCGCTATCTGCCCCGCTATGGCATGGCCCCCAGTTGGACCTTGGCGGCCCGACCGCTAGTGCTGATTTTTACGGCGATCGCCTTTGCCGTCACCATTATTTTTCGCGCCAGCGTTGAGGCCCAGGGTGGAGCCTACGCCACAGGGGTGCTGGTGCTGATGAGTTCAGCGTCGTTTGCGGTGACTTTGGCCGCTCGACAGGCGCGATCGCGGCGGGGCATGGTCGTGTTTGGCACCATTACTCTGGTATTTTTTTACACTACTATTGTCAACATTTTTGAGCGGCCCGACGGGGTCAAAATTGCCGCCTTCTTCATTGGTGCCATTGTTGTCACCTCACTGATTTCGCGCGTTTGGCGCTCCACCGAGCTGCGGGTCGATCAGCTTGAAATGGACTCCACCGCTCAGCGTTTCATTCGAGAAGAAAGCGAGCACACCATTCGCATCATTGCTAACCGCAAGCAGGCTGGGGATGAAAAGGAATATTCCCTCAAGGAAACCGAGGTGCGAGAAGACAATCACATTCCTTCGACCGAGCCGATTCTGTTTTTAGAAATCGAGGTTTCAGATGCCTCAGACTTTATGGAGACAGTGCAGGTAGAAGGGGTGCAGGTGGGCAATTACCGCATTTTGAGAGCCAGAGGGTCGGCGGTGCCCAATACGATTGCCGCTATTTTGCTCTACATGCGCGATGAAACTGGCAAGTTACCCCACGCCTACTTCGGCTGGATTGAGGGCAACCCCATTCAATATCTGCTGCGCTTCATTTTGTTTGGCGAAGGCGATATTGCCGTGGTCACGCGGGAGGTGCTGCGCAAAGCCGAAAAAGCCCCCAAACGCCGTCCAATTATTCATGTGGGGGGATAGGAAGCGCTAACTGCGAGGCGCATACATCATCACCAAAACGCCCAGCAGCACCACCCAGCCCCCCAGCAGATCGAAGCGATCGGGTTTCACCTGGTCAACCAGCCATCCCCAACCGATAGAAAGCACGATAAATACGCCACCATAGGCGGCGTAGGCCCGACCAAAATGCGTGGGCTGGAGGGTGGGCACTGCGCCATAGATGCCCAGAATGGCCACCCCCAGCACTGCTAGCCAGGGGCTCTTGCCCTCGCGCAGCGCCAGCCACACCAAATAGCCCCCGCCGATTTCGCACAGGCCCGCGAGGGTAAAAAACAATAGGGATTTCACCATCATGGCTAGCGCTGCCCAGGCTGGATGGCGGCAGTCTGCGCTGGAGCGATCGCGCGTTTTTTGAAAATGACCTTCAGCCCCGATCGCGGCCTCAGCGTCGGAATTGGCGTCATCTCTAGATTTTGGTCGGGCACCAGCTCCCAAGTGTAGTAGCGCAGCAGATGGGCCGCCACCAGCTTGATTTCGAGCTGCGCAAAGGCCAGCCCTAGGCAGATGCGGGGGCCACCGCCAAAGCCCACCAGGCTAAAGTCGGTGCGCTTGTGCTCGGCCCGCTCGGGGCTAAAGCGATCGGGGTCAAAGCGATCGGGGTCGGTGTAGATAGTGCGATCGCGGTGGGCGGCATCGATTCTATAGAGCGCCATCCACCCGGCGGGCACCCGGTAGCCGTTGAACTCAAAATCTTTGACCACGCCGCGAAAGCCTCCGGCCACGGGTGGGTACAACCGCTCAATCTCTTTGACAATCTGGTCAAGGTAGGGCATCTGCCGGATCTGCTCGAGGGTGACGTCGCCGCTCGTTTCCATGAGCTGCGTCTGCTCCTGCCGCGCCCGCCCCCACATATCGGGATGCTGCGCCAGCGACATCATCAGCGAGGTCAGCATAGAGGTCGTCGTTTCGTGGCCCGCAAACAGCATCAGCAGGGCCTGGGCTTTAATTTCTTCTAGGCTGAGGCGGTTGCCGTCTTCGTCTTCGCTCTGCACTAGCAGGCCCAGAGCATCGTGGGTGGGGTGGGCCTGGCGCTCTTTGACCACCTGCTCAATGTGGTTGAGCAACTTATCCCGTGCGCTAACGGCTCTGCCGAAGGGCGTCCAGCCCCAGCGAATCGGCGGGGCAAACAACCCGTTGGTTAACTCAGTAAACCATTTCGACAGTTGGGCGGTTTCGCGACCGGGTTCGCTACCCAACAGTAGGGTGCTAGCAATATCAAAGGTGAGCTGTTTAAGCTCATCAAACCAGGTGAACTGGCCCAGGTCTTCCCACCGCTGGGCGTAGCGATAGGTGAGGCTCTGCATGGTGTCTACGTAGCCAGCCAGGGCCGGGCCGTGGAAGGCGGGCATCAGCAGCTTGCGGTTGCGGCGGTGCTCTTCACCCTCCTGCAAAAACAGCGACTCACCCAAAAGTTGTTTAAATGTGCCAGGCCAGCCCTCCCGCCAGGAAAAGCTATCCATGTTAGTAGAGAGCACAAACTGGTTGGCCTCTGCCCCCATCAGCACGACCGTGGGGCGACCCAGCAGGCGCGTTTTGAAGATGGGGCCATACCTAGCCTGGCGTTTTTTGGCAAACTCGCGATCAAACAAAAAATTGAGGGTTTCGCCGACAACGGGTAGGCCAAAACTGCCGGGCGGCAGCGGGGCGGGGGTAGAAGTAGCCATAGGCAGCAGCAGAATGCAGTGGTCGAAGACCGATCGCGAAGACTAGCTAAAACCAGTCCCCAGCACCAGTGCATTCTAGAGTAGCGCGGAGCCGTCGTCGCTCATCCTAGCTAACGTATCTCATCTTTGAGCTGCCAGGTTAGAGCCCTTGGAAGGAGACTAGTGAGCAGAGGTGACTTTGTGACCAGCAGCCACAATCAGCTGGTTGAAAGTTTCTTCTGAAGCTTGCGAATCATCAATGGTGACAGTCTTTGCCTGAGAGTCAATTCTTACGTTGGCGTTAGGTACAGAAACGAGAATGAGTTGCTTGAGGTCTTGTGCGGCTTTTTGGTCGGACAAGGTCGGCACTTGAAATGTCAAAGACATAGGGTTTTCTCCACGGTTTCTATGTCCATACCATAGACACCTCATATCACTATTGCCGTCTGTAGGAGGGCTTATTCTGAATAGGAGGGGCGATCGCATCCGGTTCGCGGGCCTAGCTAAAAACCATGCTGCTCATCGGAATTAGACTGTTGCACACGGCGGTGGTAGTGGTGATGGTCACCGCCATTCTCTTCTTGCTGTACTGCGGTTTGGCCAATGATTTGTCGCGGTGGACGGCGATCGCCTTCGCCACGGTCTCCGTAGAAG
>JANPIO010000093.1:0-13872 GCA_031425055.1 Phormidium sp. VAR_61_metabat_6 | reverse complement strand
AACGCACGTTTTGTCTACCACGAAGCCCATTGGTGCGTTTGATGATTGGAACTCTCAAAGCAATTGATGAAAGTTCTAATTGTCTGGGTCAATGTAGCTGCAAGTTTGCCGAATAAGTTCGTTAATGCGTTGGATTTGGAGTGAGAAGAATCATGGTTTTGAATAAGAAGCTGTTGCGGGTAGGCTATTCCTCCGCATTGGTAGCAATGATGGCTAGTCTGGCAGCTTGCGGCGGTGGCTCCCAAACTGCAACTCCTGACGCCGAGACCGAAATGGCGGCTGGATCTGATCTCGCGGGAACGGTTTTAGTAGACGGTTCTAGTACTGTCTTTCCTGTCTCTGAAGCCATGGCTGAGGAGTTTGGTGCAGCCAATCCTAATGTAGCGGTTACCGTTGGCGTATCGGGTACTGGCGGCGGCTTCAAAAAGTTTTGCGCGGGTGAAACCGACATCACTGGCGCGTCTCGCCCCATTAAACAAGAGGAAATTGATCTCTGTGCCAAAGCTGGCATTGAATATATCGAGCTGCCCATTGCTCTCGATGGTCTCACGGTGGTAGTTAGCCCCGAAAACGATTTTGCTGAGTGCCTCACCGTAGACGAACTGAAAACCATGTGGGAGCCTGACGCCCAGGGCACCATCACCAAGTGGAACCAAGTTCGTGCTGACTTCCCAGATGCACCCCTTGGCCTCTATGGGCCGGGTACCGACTCGGGTACCTACGACTTCTTTATGGAAGCGATCGGTGCCGATGGCGAAAGCCGTGGTGACTATACCGCTAGCGAAGACGACAACGTGATTGTGCAGGGTGTGAGTGGCGACGCCAACGGCCTTGGCTTCTTTGGTCTGGCCTACTTCACCGAAAACCAGGAAAAACTGAAGGCAGTTGCCATCGATAGCGGTGACGGCAATTGTGTAGTCCCCAGTGTTGAAACCGTTGCCGACGGCACCTATGTGCCCCTCTCTCGGCCCGAGTTTATCTACGTTAAGCAGTCGGTAGCTGACGACCCGGCGATCGCAGCCTTTGTCAATTTCTATATCTCTCCCGACAATGCGAACCTAGTGGATGAAGTGGGCTACGTTAGCCTGCCTCAAGAGCTGAACGAAAAGGTTCTAGCTCGCTTTGAAAACAAAACCACGGGTACCGTATTTGAGGGTGGTTCCCCGATTGGCGTTAAGCTTGACGAAGTGCTCTAGGCTTAACGCTTAAACGCCCTCTGGCTCAGCCTTTCATGAGGTTTAGCCCATCGAGTTCCTGGGGGCCAGCGTTGACTGGCCCCTTATTTTTTAGAGTTCTGTATCATGACGACAAACTCTTTACCGCCCGAGCCAAACAACCTCTGGCAGCCCAACCGAGGGCTCAACAAACGGGTTGAGCAGGCTGTTATCTGGCTGTTCGGTCTGTTTGCTCTGATTTCTGTCGCTACTACCTTTGGCATTGTTTTCTCGCTGCTGCTTGAGACCGTAGAGTTCTTCAAAGACGTTCCCCTGTGGAACTTCTTGAGCGATAGGCAGTGGACTCCGCTGTTTTCAAACCCCCAGTTCGGCATTCTAGTACTCCTGAGCGCCACGTTTTTAACCTCCCTGATCGCCTTGCTCGTAGCCGTTCCCCTGGGGCTGCTATCGGCCATCTACCTCAGCGAGTATGCCTCGCCTCAGCTGCGCAAATGGCTCAAGCCCGCCCTAGAGATTTTGGCGGGGGTGCCTACGGTGGTCTATGGCTACTTCGCGCTGCTGCTGGTCACACCCTTTCTCCAGCTGTTTATCCCTGGGTTGGGCGGTTTTAACGCCCTGAGCGCAGGTATCGTCATGGGCATTGCCATCACGCCGCTAATTGCCTCCCTGAGCGAAGATGCCATCTACGCCGTGCCCCGCGCCCTGCGAGATGGTTCCTACGCTCTGGGCCTCACCAAGCGAGAAACTATTTTTGGGGTAGTGCTGCCCGCTGCCCTCTCGGGCATTGTGGCCTCGGTTATTTTGGCGGTTTCTCGAGCCGTGGGCGAAACCATGATTGTCGCCCTGGCGGCGGGGCAAAACCCAAGACTCGGCCTCAACCCCTTTGTGCCGGTCATGACCATGACGGCCTACATTGTGCAGGTTAGCCTGGGCGACACGCCGGCAGGCTCGATCGCATTCAAATCTATCTTTGCGGTAGGGATGACACTGTTTTTAATTACGCTGGTATTCAACATCCTTAGCTTCTGGTTTGTTCGCAAGTTTCGGGAGACCTACGAATGACGCCCCTTACATCGTCTCAAAATGCTCCCCTAGATGCTGGGTGGGATATTGAGCAAAAACAGGTTCTAGATGCCCTCGGCAAGCGCCAGACCATTGATAAAGGGTTCTCCTGGCTAGCGCTCTTGGCCATCGTTTTTTCCTTGTTTGTGTTGGTAGTCCTGCTCGCTGATGTACTCATCGACGGCGCACCAACGCTCAGCTGGAGCTTTCTCACCAGCTATCCCTCCAGAAAACCTGAAGATGCCGGTATCATATCAGCCCTGGTGGGCACGATTTGGGTGATGGTGCTGGTAGCGCTGTTTACCTTTCCCATTGGCGTGGGGGCCGGTATTTTTCTCGAAGAGTTTGTGCCCGATAGCCTGATTGCCAAAGCAGTTGAAATCAACATTTCTAACCTGGCTGGGGTGCCCTCAATTATCTATGGTTTGCTGGGCCTACAGGTTTTTGTCCGCATTCTGTTTCCCATTACCCAAGGGCGCAGCGTTTTGTCGGGGGCGCTCACCCTGGCTCTACTCGTCTTGCCCATTGTCATTATTGCCACCCGAGAAGCTCTCAGGTCTATTCCTGGAAGTTTGCGCCAGGCGGGCTTTGCCCTGGGTGCTACTCGCTGGCAGGTGATTCGCTCCCACGTGTTTCCCCTAGCGCTGCCGGGTATTTTGACCGGGGTTATTTTGGCTCTGTCTCGGGCGATTGGCGAAACCGCACCGCTGATTACCATCGGGGCGCTCACCTACATTCCCTTTCTGCCGCCGCTTTCGCTGGCGGGTTTACAGAGCCCGTTCACAGTAATGCCCATTCAGATCTTTAACTGGGTATCTCGACCTCAGGCTGATTTCCATGCCCTAGCAGCGGGGGCCATCATCGTACTAATGGTAATTTTGTTACTGATGAATGCTACCGCGATCTATTTGCGAAATCGTTTTCAAAAAACGTTTTAGTGCGAGTTGTTTGTTGCTGCAAAGAGTATCGTCATGACTTCACAATTTGTCAGCCCAGTCACCACAGAGGCGGCTTTACGGGCCAAAAACGTCAGTGTTTACTATGGCCCACACCTAGCGGTGCGGGATGTCAATCTTGATATTTTCAAGCATCAGGTGACTGCGTTTATTGGCCCTTCCGGCTGCGGCAAGAGCACCCTGCTGCGCTGCTTTAACCGCACCAACGACCTTATTCCTGGGGCACGGGTTGAGGGTAAGGCGATGTTCCATGGCACCGATCTGTACGCTAAGGATGTCGATCCGGTCTACGTGCGCCGCCGCATTGGCATGGTGTTTCAAAAACCCAACCCGTTTACTAAATCCATTTACGAAAATATCGCCTTTGCCGCTCGCATCAACGGCTACAAGGGCGATATGGATGAGCTGGTAGAAAATTCGCTGCGACGAGCTGCCCTATGGGACGAGGTCAAAGACAAGCTCAAGCAAAGTGGCCTTTCTCTGTCGGGTGGGCAGCAGCAGCGCCTCTGCATTGCCCGCACGATCGCCATTGAACCCGAAGTGATTTTGATGGATGAACCCTGCTCGGCCCTTGACCCGATCTCGACTCTCCAGATCGAAGAGCTGATGAAGGAGCTAGAGACACGCTACACCATCGTCATCGTCACTCACAACATGCAGCAGGCGTCGCGGATTTCTGACAAAACAGCGTTCTTTAACGCCGAAGCGACCGAGTCGGGCAACAAGGTCGGCTATCTAGTGGAATACGGGGATACTGAGCAAATGTTTAATGCCCCCGTCGAACAGGCCACCCAAGACTACGTATCCGGTCGATTTGGTTGATTGAGGCAACTTTGGGTTTTCCTGAGGGCCGGCCTGCTGGATTGAAATTTCAAGGCCGGGTGTGTCACGAGAGACAATGATGCACCCGGCCTTTTTGGTTGCGGCTAGGTCAGGTAGGTGTACTGGCTGAGGCTACGCTCGTAGTGCTGAATCAACAGCTGCGACTCTTCTAGGGTGATGCGGCTGTCTTGCAGTGCCCGCTCCGATCGCTTGCGAATATTCTCAATCATGTCTTCGGCGTCGTACTGCACGTAGCCCAGCACCTCGGTCATGGTGTCACCCTTGACCACCTGCTCCACCTGATAGCCCTTGGGAGTCATGTGGATGTGGACGGCGTTGGTATCGCCAAACAGGTTGTGCAAGTTGCCCATAATCTCTTGATAAGCACCGCCCAAAAACATGCCCAGGTAGTAGGGCTGGTCGGGCTTGAGGGGGTGGAGTTCCAGCACATGCTTCACATCGCGCAGATCGATGAAGGTGGTGATTTTGCCGTCGCTGTCGCAGGTGAGGTCGGCTAGGGTGCCCCGGCAGCTCGGCTCTTCGTCGAGCCGGTGAATGGGCAAGATCGGAAACAGCTGCTCGATCGCCCAGGTATCGGGCATCGACTGAAACACCGACAGGTTGATGTAGTAGATCGAGGCCAGGCTCTGGTGCAGTTCCTCAATGTCTTCGGGGATGTAGTCGGCATCGCTGACCACCGACAGCGCCTTGCGACAGCAGGCCCAAAACAACCGCTCTGCCCGCGCCCGCGCCGACAGGCTCAGGTAGCCAAAATTAAACAGGCTGATAGCCTCTTCTTTGAACTGCACCGCGTCGTTGTACAGCTCTTGCACGGTGTTAGGGGTGAGGTTTTGGTGAATCTCGTACAGCTCACGCAAAATCACGTGGTCGTCGTCGCCGGGCATCTCCACCTCTTCGTGGGAGGGGGCGTCGCTACTGCCCAGCACGTCAAAGACAAGCACGGATTGATGCGACACCAGCGCCCGCCCGCTCTCGCTCACCAGAGTAGGAACGGCTATTCCTTTGATGCGGCAGGCCTCCTGCACCTCGGCGACCACGTCGTTGGCATAGTTTTGGGTGCTGTAGTTTTTAGACGCGTAGAAGGTGGTCTTAGAGCCGTCATAGTCGACCGCTAGGCCACCGCCTACGTCCAAATAGCGCATCCCTGCGCCCAGCTCCGCCAGCTCTACATAGATGCGGCTGGCCTCCCGCAGGGCCTCTTTGACCACACTGATCGCCGAAATCTGCGAGCCAATGTGGAAGTGTAGCAGCTGAAGGCAGTCGAGCATGTTGGCCTGGCGCAGGCGATCGACCACCGCCAGAATCTCGGGGACAGTGAGGCCGAATTTGGCGCGATCGCCCGCCGAAATGCCCCAGCGGCCGCTACCCTTGGTGCTAAGCTTGGCCCGCAGCCCCAGCACCGGGCGAATGTTGAGCCGCTGGCTGGCCTCAATGGCGATCTCTAGCTCATTCATCTGCTCAATGACGATGATCGGCTGCTGACCCAGCCGCTGGCCCAACATAGCGGTCTCAATATAGTCCCGATCTTTGTAGCCATTGCAGATCAGCAGTGCCCCCGGCGTGTCGAGGGTGGCCATGGCGATCAGCAGCTCGGGCTTTGACCCGGCCTCTAGGCCAAACTGGTAGGGCTTGCCATAGCGCACCACATCTTCTAAAAGCTGCCGCTGCTGGTTGCACTTGACCGGGAATACACCGCGATAGACGCCGCTGTATTTGTAGCGGGCGATCGCCTTGGCAAAGCAGGCGTTGATGCGCTCGATGCGGTCTTCGAGAATATCCGAGAAGCGAATCAGTAAGGGCAGGTTGAGGTTGCGCTGCTTGATCGCCTCGACGAGTTCGAGTAAATCTAGGGAGCCGCCGCGATCGCCCCTAGGCGACACCGTCAGATGTCCATCAGCATTAATTGAAAAGTAGGGCTCACCCCAGCTGTGGATGCGGTAGAGCTCCTCGCTGTCTTCGATCGTCCAGGGTGCAGTGACAGGTTCAGCGGATTGCAGCATATTCTCTAAAGTGGCCCGGTGCAGGCGAGGGGAAGAAGACAGGGAGGACGCCGAGGGCGGTTGCTGGGCCATATTCATAGATGCAGGAGGCTCCGCTGGGTATGTGCAAGGGGGCGGCGGCTGAAGGGTTTGCCAGTAGAAGGCGCGACCCAAATTGTAACAAAGAGCCATGCCGAAAGACTGTGGCTTAGGGTCGGTTGCGATCGCAGCCGACCCTAAGCCTCGGCAAGCCCGCCCCCCAGGCCAGGTGATAGGATAGATAGGTACTTTTAGCCTACTCCTTAGACTGCTTGGGCGTTCTCCCGACCAGTTCCAGGTGCGGAGATCGCCCCTTGTTAGGCAGTCTCCATTACGATTGACTAAGATGCAGTACCCTACGCTGATCGCCTGAATTCATGCTAAAGAACCTCCTCGGTGACCCCAACGCGCGCAAGCTTAAGAAGTATCGTCCCGACGTGGTCGAGATCAACCTGCTGGAGGAAGAGATTCAGCAGCTCTCCGACGAGGCCCTAACGGCCAAAACCGCAGAGTTCAAGCAGCGCATCGAAAAGGGCGAATCCTTAGACGACCTGCTACCCGAAGCCTTTGCCGTCGTGCGCGAAGCCTCAAAACGGGTGCTGGGCATGCGTCACTTTGACGTGCAGCTGATTGGCGGTATGGTGCTCCACGACGGCCAGATCGCCGAGATGAAAACCGGGGAAGGCAAAACCTTGGTGGCGACTCTGCCCTCCTACCTCAACGCGCTCTCGGGCAAGGGTGCCCACGTAGTCACCGTCAACGACTACCTGGCCCGCCGCGACGCCGAGTGGATGGGGCAGATTCACCGCTTTTTGGGCCTCAGCGTAGGGCTGATTCAGCAGGGCATGTCGCCCGCCGAGCGCAAGAAAAACTACGGCTGCGACATTACCTACGGCACCAACAGCGAGTTTGGCTTTGACTACCTACGCGACAACATGGCCACCGCCATGGAAGACGTGGTGCAGCGCCCTTTCAACTACTGCGTCATCGACGAGGTTGACTCCATTCTGGTGGATGAGGCCCGCACGCCGCTGATTATCTCGGGCCAGGTCGATCGCCCGGGCGAAAAGTACAACCGCGCCGCCGAAATCAGCCGCGAGCTTCACGCCGAAGAGCACTACGAAGTCGATGAAAAAGCCCACAACGTGCTGCTCACCGACGAAGGCTTTATCAAGGCTGAAGAGCTGCTGGGTGTGCAGGATCTGTTCGACCCCAAAGACCCCTGGGCCCACTACATCTTCAACGCCATCAAGGCCAAGGAACTATTCGCCAAAGACGTCAAGTACATCGTCCGTAACGACGAAGTCATCATTGTGGACGAGTTTACCGGGCGGGTGATGCCCGGTCGCCGCTGGAGCGATGGTCTGCACCAGGCGATCGAGGCCAAAGAGCATGTGGAAATTCAGCCCGAAACCCAGACTCTGGCCAGCATTACTTACCAAAACTTCTTTTTGCTCTACCCCAAGCTGTCGGGCATGACCGGCACCGCCAAGACCGAAGAAGCTGAATTCGAGCGCATCTACAAGCTCGAAGTCACCATCATTCCCACCAACCGCGTTGCCGCCCGTCGCGACCTCTCTGACGTGGTCTACAAAAACGAAGAGGCCAAGTGGAAGGCGGTGGCTGAAGAGTGCGCTGAGATGCACGAGGCCGGTCGCCCCGTACTCGTGGGCACCACCAGCGTCGAAAAATCGGAGGTGCTGTCGGCACTGCTCAACGAGCGCGGCGTGCCCCACAACCTGCTCAACGCCAAACCCGAGAATGTGGAGCGCGAGTCGGAGATCGTCGCCCAGGCTGGGCGCAGCGGCGCAGTCACCATTGCCACCAACATGGCCGGGCGCGGCACCGACATCATCCTCGGCGGTAACGCCGACTATATGGCTCGCCTCAAAGTGCGCGAGTACCTGATGCCCCGCATCGTCAAACCCGAGGACGAAGACGAGTTTTCGGTGACGGCGGTACCGGGCACCAAGGGTCGCGCCCCAGCCCAGGGCTTTGCCCCCGGCAAAAAGGTCAAAACCTGGAAGGCCTCGCCTGATATCTTCCCCATTGAGCTATCCACCGCTACTGTTGACGAGCTTAAGGCCACCGTTGACCTTGCCGTGACGACCTACGGCGATCGCAGCCTCACCGAGCTACAGGCCGAAGACAAGCTGGCCGTTGCCGCCGAAAAAGCCCCCACCGATGACCCTGTCATTCAAAAGCTGCGCGATGTGTACAACCGCATTCGCCACGAGTACGAAACCCTAACCAGCGCCGAGCACGACCTGGCGATTCAACGGGGTGGCCTGCACGTGATCGGCACCGAGCGCCACGAGTCGCGCCGCATCGACAACCAGCTGCGGGGCCGAGCCGGTCGTCAGGGCGACCCCGGCTCCACCAAGTTTTTCTTGAGCCTGCAGGATAACCTGCTGCGGATTTTTGGCGGCGATCGCGTCGCTGGCCTCATGAACGCCTTCCGCGTGGAAGAAGACATGCCGATTGAGTCGGGCATGCTGACGCGATCGCTCGAAGGGGCTCAGAAAAAGGTCGAAACCTACTACTACGACATCCGCAAACAGGTGTTCGAGTACGATGAGGTGATGAACAACCAGCGCCGCGCCATCTACGCCGAGCGCCGTCGCGTGCTCGAAGGCAACGAGCTCAAGGAAATGGTGATCGGCTACGCCGAGCAAACTATGGATGACATCGTCAACGCCTACATCAACCCTGAGCTACCCCCCGAAGAGTGGAAGCTGCCGGAAATGGTGGGCAAGGTGAAGGAGTTTGTCTATCTGCTCGCCGATCTCACCCCCGAGCAGCTCGAAGACCTCTCCGTGGGCGAAATCCGCACCTTTCTCCACGAGCAGGCGCGCATTGCCTACGACATCAAAGAGGCCCAGGTTGACCAGGCCAAGCCAGGGCTGATGCGCGAGGCCGAGCGCTTCTTTATCTTGCAGCAGATCGACAGCCTCTGGCGCGACCACCTCCAGCAAATGGATGCCCTGCGGGAAACCGTAGGCCTGCGCGGCTACGGGCAAAAAGACCCGCTGATCGAGTACAAGAGCGAAGGCTACGAGGTCTTCCTCGACATGATGACCGGCATTCGCCGCAACGTGGTCTACACGCTCTTCCAGTTCCAGCCCCAGCCCCAGCCCCAAGTGAAGGCGTCCCAGCAGGTGGGGTAATGAGTGAGTGGGTGGGTGGATGAGTAGGTGGATTGGTCGGGTGGGCACTGCCCACCCGACGTGGCCATAGTTGCTGACTTAACGCTGGTATCTTTTTGCAAGGGATTTTCTAAAACTGACTCCCCTGGAGCACTTGGGCCAGGGTCAACTCTAGGGCTGGAAAAGTTGGCGATGCGATCGCCTCCTCGCCGCGAAATAGCGTTACCTGATATTCACCCTCCACCCAGTAATACACCGAGAACGTGGGCTGCTTGGGCGTGCCGATGTATCGCCTGCCGCCGAGGCCCAAATAGTCAACAATCCAAAATTCGGGAATGCCCATCTCTTCGTAATCGGCAGCCTTGCGCTGGTAGTCATCTCGCCAGTTGGTGCTGACGATTTCTACCACCAGCGGTATCGATTGGGCCCAAACGAGGGTAGACTCTCGCTGCCAGCGGGGTTCTTGCTTGAGTTGGGTTTGGTCTACCACCACCACATCGGGCAAGTAGCCCGACTGCTCACTAAACGGCTTTACCGTGCAGCTTTTAGGTATGAAATAGGGCAGCCCCAGTCGGGCAATTTCCACCGAGAGCCTGCCGTTGACATAGCCGCCTACCTGCTCATGGGGCCCAGTCGGCTTCACTTCTTGCACTCTGCCATTAATAAGTTCATAGCGACCATTCTCTGGGTACCAGGCAATGAATTCATCAAAGGTTGTAATTTGGGGAATGGCCTGAACCATGGCAACTTATCGCTGAGTCAGAACACACGGCTATCAGAAACTGGCTTTGTTCATGCCTGCCAGCTTGCCCTTAGTTTAACTCGCCCCTCGCTACAGCCAGGGATGATTGTTGGTGTGGAGGCATCTGCTGAGCTCGTCTGTAGCCCCATAGAAAACCCCTGGGGGAGTTAATCCCAGGGGCTGGAGCTCAATGACGATAACTATGGCTATAGAGCAGGGTGCCTAGTAGGCCAGACCCATGCTGCGGGTGGTTTCAGCACCCAGATAGACGCGAATACTCAGAAAGTCAGTGGGGCAGGCGGTTTCACAACGCTTGCAGCCCACGCAGTCTTCGGTGCGGGGAGAGGAGGCAATTTGCCCGGCCTTGCAGCCATCCCAGGGCACCATTTCTAGAACGTCAGTGGGGCAGGCACGCACACACTGGGTGCAGCCAATGCAGGTATCGTAAATTTTGACAGAATGGGACATTGAAACAAAACTCCAATGTGGGTCACGACTGGGTTTGACAGCTTTAAGGAGGCCCCCAAAGGTAAGTCAAAGCGGTCTTTACAGTAAGGGTTTCCTAATCTTTGACCAGTCTATAGCGAGAGATTTCAGCTCTCATCGCCACCCCCCACAAACCTTAACGGATCGTAATATGGGCAAGGGTTGTGGCTTATAAACAGGATCCCTAACTTCTCTCAAGGTGAGCGCTGTCATCAGCTTCGCTCAGGGGTTACCACGGCTACCGTTTCTAAGCACCTAACGCCAGCTCCACAGCGGCCTCAGCGTGGATGCGGGTGGTAGGGAAGAGGGACACTGCCGCCGTGGCATCGCCGACTAGCAGCTCTAGCTCCGTACAGCCGAGGATCACTCCCTCGGCTCCGGCATTAGCCAATTGCTCACAGAGCGCCAGCACAGTCCCGCGGGAGGTGGGAGTGAATTGGCCTTGGCACAGCTCATCGTAAATGATCTGGTGGACGGCCTCGCGCCCGGTGGCATCAGGCACTAGCACGTCTAGGCCGTGCTGGCCCAGGCGATCGCGATAAAACCCCTCCTCCATGGTAAACCGGGTGCCGAGCAGGCCGATGCGTTGCAAGCCCTGGGCCTTGACACAGGCGGCGGTAACATCGGCAATGTGCAGCAAGGGAATAGAAATGCGGGCCTCGATCGCATCGGCCACCCGGTGCATGGTGTTGGCGCAAATCAGCACCATGCTGGCTCCGGCCATTTGTAGCTTTTGGGCGGCTTCCACCAGAATGCCTGAAACCTCTGCCCAGTCACCCTGATGCTGAAGGGTGGCCAGGTCGGCAAAATCGACCGAGAACATAATGATCTTGGCGGAGTGGATCCCCCCACGTCTCGCCCGCGTCGCCTGGTTGAGAATGCGGTAGTACTCTAAAGATGACTCCCAACTCATGCCGCCAATCAGGCCAATGGTTTTCATCGGAGGATGGGTCATAGGGCCACGGGTGAAAGTTCGTGCCTACGGTACACCACCTTTCCGGAGCGATGGGTTAAGGTTGCGTAAATCTGCAAAAGCCTGGCAGAGTTAAACGGATAGCTGCAGCCCGCCGTTTTAACCATTGCCCCTGAGAGTTGGCCTATGACCGTTTCTTTTGATGCTACTCCCTACGCACCCCTCAGCGTTGAGGCGCTGGCCCAGCGTCTGGCCGAGGCCGATGGTGCGGTGCAGCTGATCGATGTGCGTGAACCCACCGAGCTAGAGCTGGCCAGCCTGCCCGGCTTTGACAACCTACCCCTGAGCGAGTTTGGTAGTTGGTCAGAGACCATTCACAGCCGCTTTGAGCGCGATCGCGAAACCATTGTGCTCTGCCACCACGGCGTGCGCTCGGCGCAGATGTGTGGCTGGCTGGCCCAGCAGGGCTTTACCCAGCTCAAAAATGTGACCGGCGGCATCGATGCCTATGCCCTGCTGGTCGATCGCAGCGTGCCCCGCTACTAGCCTGCTATTCGGGTTACTCCCCATGGTGACGACTTTTTTGCGATCGCTGCTCCCTGGCCAGTCCCCGACGGCGGACAGCCTCAAGACCCTGGCGCAGGCGGTCGATCGCCAGATTGCGGCCCAGCGGACGGGGCTACCCCTAGTCGCCCCCCGCCGTGATATTCCTATGAACTATCGGGTGTGGGGGCTAAAGTTTGGCAGCCAAGACAACGAAGTGCTGACCTCGGTGGGGGCGATCGCTGACCGGTTTGGGCGCGACGGCATTGATGGTCGCCTGCTGATTTTGGGCGAGGCGGGCGTCGGCAAAACCCACACTCTGCTGGCGGTGGGCGAACTGTTAGTGAAGCGCGGCGGGCCGGTGCCGGTACTGGTGGATGTCTCAGCTTGGGCCGGGGAAACGATGCGCGAGTGGCTGATGGTCACCCTGTGGCGCGAGTACCGGGTGGCCAAAGCCGACGCCAGCTACTGGATCGACAATGCCCAGCTCACCCTGCTGATCGATGGGTTTGACCACCTGCCCACCGCCCAAAAGCGCAGGTGCGCCGCTGCGATCGAAACCCTGCTGCGCAGCAACCCCAACCAAACCGCCTTGCTCTGCTGCCGCCGCCAGGTGTTGGAGTCATCGGGGTTGACCTTTGACCAGTTCAACGGCGGCATCAACATCATTCCTCTGGCGGCTCAGCAGGTCAAAGACTACGTGCTGGCGCAAAATCGGCCCGAGCTGTGGCCGGTGATCAAGGGCAGCAAGCTGCTTCAGCAGTTGGCCAGGCTGCCCCTGGTGCTAAACCTGCTGGTGGCGATGCCCAATCTGGCGGTGCCCCCCCTGCGCAGTCGGGCCGATCTGGTCAAGCGGTATCTGGATGAGGGATTGACTAAGGCCAAGGGCAATTCAGCCCAGCACCGAGCCGCTCTGGGCTGGCTGGCCGAACAGCTCAGCCAACGCCCCCGCACCTTTTATTTGGATAACCTAGATCGGGGCTGGCTGCCCGAGCCGCGCCAGTTGCTCTATCGGCTGCTGATGGGAATAGCGATCGCCCTGATCATGGGGCTAGTGGGGGGCAACCTGCTGCTGGGGCTGGCCCTGGGGCTGATGGCCTCTCAGCTTGATCTGGAGAGTTTTCCCTATATTCGGCTGGGGCTGGCGATCGCCCCCCTGGGTCGCCTAGTTTCCCTGGTGCTTACCTGCGGCGGGCTGGCCCTCGTGCTGGGTCTCGGGTTGGGTCTCGGGGCTGCCCTGGTGCTGAGCCCCTTTGGCCATGGGGTTATTGGGTTTGGCGGGGCCGGGGCTGTCGGGGCCGTTCTGGGCTGGAGCTTAGGCCTAGTTGGGCTGCTCCAGGGCGGGGTACCCGGTGCGGCTCAAAGTCGCCAGACCCCCAATCAAGATGTGACCCTAGCCCTGCGCAATGTGGTGCTGCTGGTAGCGGTGCTGGGTGCGATCGTGGGGCTACTGCTGGTAGTACCAGCGATCGTCAGCGGCCGGCCCCCGCTGATGCTGTTGCCCCTCAGCCGCCTAAGGTTGATTGTAGGGTGCCTGGTGATTCTCATGCTGTGGCTGTCTTTTAGCTTGCAGCATGGCCTGGTGCGGCTGCTGTTGGGGGGCAAGCAGGGGCTACCGCTGGCGGCGCGCCTCTGGCTTGAGACTTTGGTAACAGCGGGGCTGCTGCGGCGCGTCGGGGGCGGCTACAGCTTTGGTCACGAAGAGCTGCGCCAGGGGATTGCACCTGAGAAGAGTGGGAGCGATCGCTAACTCTGTTGGCTAGGCATCATCCCAATAGCGCGCTAACGCGTACAGTAGGCAGGGTTGTGGCCCGGCTGCTATGGGCTTTGTCTTCGACAGCGGTAGATTAGACCCGGTTTCTGGGTGGCTGCTACTGAGTGCTTGCTCTACTCAGGCCACTCTCAGACCCATCAGCCAAAATCTACCAGATAGTGCTCGGTTAGCTGGCCTGAGGCTGCACCCGCCGCTTCTGCTCTTTACCGTCTTT
>JANPIO010000092.1:0-3955 GCA_031425055.1 Phormidium sp. VAR_61_metabat_6 | reverse complement strand
GTTTTACTCAGAGATCTGTTTCAAACCAATTTGTAGTCGGGGCGCTATGGGGCAACGGGGGCCAACCCATGATGCCAATATGGACATGCTTTCTGACACCCTTTGATTAATGTTCCGACAAACAACTTTTGGTAAGACTATTTGAGTTAAGTGACCCGGCAGCAGATTCCCGTTTTCTGATCGATTGGTCTGGGAATCTCAGTGAACGGCCATCTAGACCTACCGGGCAATTCAAGAGTATAAAAAAGGTCACTGAGTGGGAGTTTCCCCGGCCCGAGGCCTAAAAAAATCGAGCGTCGCTAATAGGGCCCCGCCGACAATCAGCGCGCAGGCCAACCCCACCACCGCTGTGGCCTCTGCCCGGCCAAAGGCAATCAGCAGCAGCGTCGACAGCAGCGGGGCCGCGTAGGAGAGCGCCCCCAGCACGCGAATGTTGCCGCGCTTCACGCCATAATCCCAGGTGAAAAAGGCCAGCCCCACCGGCCCCAACCCCAGGGCGGCAATGGCGATCCATTCCCATCCTACGGGCACAACTGTGGTCTCAAACAGGGCGTGGCAGATCCAGGCTAGCACTGCCGTCGCGCCGCAAAAGCCCCCCACGGCATTGGTCGGAATTGCGCCAAAATATCGAGAGAGAATAGAGTAGCCCGACCAGGTGAGGGCGCAGACCAGCGCCGCCAGATACCCAGTGGTGTATTGGGCATCAAAGCTGAAGCCCTGGCCCTTAGTGACCAGCAGACCGGCACCGAGAAAGCCCGCGATCGCCCCGGCCCCGTGAAACCACCGCAGCCGCTCGCCGGGTAGCAGCGCTGAAAAAAACACAATCAGCAGCGGCCACAGGTAGGCGATCAAGCTCGCCTCCACCGCCGGGGCGTGGCGCAGCGCCATGAAGTAAAAAAAGTGGTAGCCAAACAGCCCAACAATACCCAATGCCCAAACCTGCCAGGGCAGCCGCAGGTGACGCAGCACATTGCCCCCGGCTCGCAGCCAGGCGGCAAGGCCAATGAGGCATGCGATCGTAAACGCCATCGCCGTCAGCTGAAAGGGTGGCACCGTGCCGCTCAGGTCAGTCAGCAGGGCCAGAGTGGCCCACATCAGCACCGCTGAAAATCCGATGATGGTTGGCTGTCGTTGATTTTGTACAGGTTCCACAGCGATCTCCCTGGCGCATCCTTTAGCTGTGTATGGTAGAAAAGTCGCTGATGCCCTGGTGATTCTCACCAGCGCCGTGCCCCAAATGAAATTTGAGTTCGACAACGAGTGAAGCTTTGAAGGAAATGCTGAGGGTTACGCTCAAAATGTTGAATTCTAAGCACCTCAGCCATGTCTTTGAGCCTAGTACGCCTCGACCCAACCCAAATCTTCTACAGCGTTGACGACTTCTACCGCGAGTTTGGATAAAGAGATAATTTGGGCGGCGATCGCCGCCTAACCCCTGCGCCCCTACCTATACAGCCCTGCCACCAGATGCTTCTTCGCGGTCGAACTCAGGTTTCAAATGAACATTTTTAGCGCTACCTGATCTCCTTACCAATGCGGCTACAGCCATAGCTCCAATTCTTAGAATTAGCTGAACAGAATTACCTAAATTTCCTGTGGGGTAGTTTAATAAACCTAACCTATATCCAGAGGGGAAGCTGTCTCCGGGAAAGCCGCAATGCCGCGCGGGGCTAGTGCATCTATCAGTAACTTGCAGGTCTGCTATGGGGTTTCAAGGCTTAGGTGTTGCTGTTGTAGCTGGGTTAATTCAGAGTATCTCAGGTGCTGGATTGGCGGTGGCGATCGCCCCAGAACCATCGGCTTTAGGGCCACCGGTCATCCGAGCTGAAGCAGGCCGCCCCGACTCAGAGCCCCGCGCTCCTGCCCCCGGAGTCGGTGCTTCTGCCCCTCCGATCGAGGTGAAAACCATTCTGGTGGAGGGCAGCACGGTTTTTAGCCCTGGGGTTTTGGCCGAGGCCGTGGCCCCCTTTGAGGGGCGTCTCCTAACGCTAGAAGAACTTCAGGCCGCCGCCAATGCCGTTACCCAGCTGTATTTAAATGCCGGCTATATTACCTCCGAAGCGTTGCTGCCGCCCCAGCCAGTGCAGGAGGGAGTGGTCAGGCTTCAGGTGGTAGAGGGCGGGCTAGAGGAGATTCGCGTCGTGGGCACCGATCGCCTGGTGAGCTACGTGCAGCAGCGCATCGCCCTAGCGGGCACTCACCCGCTGAACCAAAACCAGCTGGAAAGCCAGCTCCAGCTACTCCAGCGCGACCCCCTGTTTGACAATGTAGAAGCCAGCCTACGCCAGGGCCAGGGGGCCGATGGCAGCATTCTGACGGTGCAGGTGACCGAAGCGCCTGCGGTCAGCGGTAGCCTGGCCATCGATACCCTGTCGCCCCGCAGCGTCGGTGAGTTTCGCACCGGGGGAACGTTGCAGTACAACAACCTGGCCGGGTGGGGCGATCGCCTTCTAGCCTCGGCCTATCGCTCTACCACCGGGGGCTCCTACGCCTACGAGCTGTCTTATCTGGTACCCCTCAACCCCAGGGAAGGCACCCTGCTGCTGCGGGCCACCCCTAGCAGCTACAGCATTACCGACCCCACCGATCCCACCTTTGGGCTCGAGCCTCGAGGCTCCACCGATAGCTACGAAATTCAGTACCGCCAGCCCCTGATTCGCACCCTCCAGGAAGAACTGGCGCTGTCTGCTGGGTTTCGCTACCGCAACGGCTCTACCCTGCTGGGTGGCCTGATCACGCCGCCCACGGTGACCAGCGTGTTTAGCTTTGGCCAAGACTACCTGCGGCGCGACCCTAGCGGTGCCTGGGGCGTGCAGTCTCAGTTTCGCCTGGGCACGGGGTTGTTCGGGGCCACTCTATTGCCAGACCCCAGCCCCAGCGGCGGTTTTTTTAGCTGGCAGGGGCAAGTCCAGCGCTTGCAGGTGCTGGGGCCCAACCACCAACTGCTGGTGCGGGGGGCGGTGCAGCTCGCCTCCAGCAGCCTGCTGGGCTCAGAGCAGTTCTTTATTGGTGGGGCCCAGTCGGTGCGGGGCTACTACCAAAATGGGCGCTTTGGCGACAACGGTCTGCGCCTATCGGTGGAAGACCAAATCACACTGCTGCGCGACGAGAATCAGTCGGCGCTGTTCAGCCTCAGCCCATTTTTAGACCTGGGCTACGTGTGGGCCCATAACCCAGACTTTCGGGCTACTAACCAAAACTTTCTGCTGGGCACGGGGCTAGGGGTGGTGATGTCGCCCGTGGAGAACCTGGATGCCCGAGTTGATTTTGGCATTCCCCTGATTGCGCTGGACGAGCTGGTCAGCGATCGCCCCTCGGGCCTCAGAGTCTACTTCGATGTGCGCTACCGGTTTTAACTATGCAGCTCCAAGATGCGTTTATTTCCTACGGGCGACCCGACAGCAAAGACTTTGCGGTGGCGCTGTGCCAGCGGCTGACCGACCTGAGCTACGAGGTTTGGCTAGATCAAACCGACATTCCCTTTGCGGTCAACTACCAGACCCACATCGACAGAAGCATTGAAAAATCCCACAACCTCATTTTTATCATCAGCCCCCACTCGGTCAACTCGCCCTACTGCACCGAGGAGATTGAGCAGGCCCTGCGCTACAACAAGCGGATTATTCCCCTCATGCATGTGGGGCAGATTTCCCGCGAGACTTGGCAGCAGCGCCACCCCCAGGGCACCGAAGCCGACTGGGTCGACTACCAGGCCAAGGGGCTGCATTCCGCCAGCCCCAACATTCACCCCGGCATTGCCAAGCTCAACCGCATCAGCTGCCGCGACGGCCTAGACGACCCCGACCAGTATCTGGCCCAGCTGGTGCAAACCCTGGAAGACCGTAAGGCCTTTGTCCACCAGCACACCCAGTATCTGATGGCGGCGCTTACCTGGGCGCAAAACCAGCGGCAGTCGCGCTATTTGCTGGTTGGAGCAATCCGGGAGGCCGCCGAG
>JANPIO010000091.1:0-21018 GCA_031425055.1 Phormidium sp. VAR_61_metabat_6 | reverse complement strand
CGGTTGTATTCAGGGCTACCCCGACCGCACCTTCCGCGGTCAGCGCAGCCTGACTCGCTTCGAGTTCGCCGCTGGTCTCAACTCCTGCCTGGACGTGATCGCTACTCTGATCGCCCAGTCCGGCATCAACCCTGAAGACCTTGCCACCATCCGTCGTCTGCAAGAAGAATTCCAGGCTGAACTGGCTACTCTGCGCGGCCGCGTTGATGCCCTAGAAGCTGAGACCGCCACCCTGCGCGCTCAGCAGTTCTCTACCACCACCAAGCTGGTTGGTCAGGCTGACTTCAACATCGTTACCCCCATTGATGTCGTTACTGGTGAAGCAGCCACCAGCGTCGCTGCTCGGGCTCGATTGAACTTTGACTCCAGCTTCACCGGCAACGATCGCCTACGCATTCGCCTGCAATCTGGCAACGGCAATGCCATCAACGGTCTAGGTGGTCTTGCTAACGCTGGTTCTAGCACTGCTGGAACTGCTACTAGCACTGACTACAACGTGGGCGTTGACGACTTCTATTACCAGTTTCCCGTTGGTAGCCGCTTTACTGTAACTGCTGCTGCCCGTGGCTTGTCTGGTGATGACTGGGTGACCAGCACCATCGTGCCCTTCGATGGTCCTTCCGTTGCTGATGCTGGTGGGCCTCAGTTCTACGACGCTGGTGGTAGCTCTTCTAACGGCGCTGGTGTTGGTCTGAGCTTTGCTCTCACCGACAACATCGTTCTAGATGCCGGTTACACCGCTGGTGGTCCTGGTGCCTTCAGCCCTAACGTTGGTATATTTGCAGCTACTAGCCAAAGCTACATTGCTCAGCTCAGCTTCCTAAGCGATGGCTTCCTAGATGCTGGTATTGCCTACCTGCACAACGACCAGTCCGCAAGCTTCCAAGGTGGTCTACCTGGTGGTACCGACACCTTTGCTGGTTTGTTAAACCTTGACTTCGGTCGTTTCTTTGTTGCTGGCCACGGTGCTTACAGCACCTTTAATGGCGGTAACGACTTTAGCTGGACTGCTGGTCTTGGCATCAACAACTTCCTGGCTGAAGGTGCTCAACTGGGTGTCTACGGCGGTCAGTTGCCTCAGCTAGCTGGTGCTGCTAACAACCCCTTCCTGGTTGAAGGTTACTACGAAATTCCCTTCAACCAGTTCTTGACCATCACACCCGCTGTCATCTACGGTGACCTCAATTCAGTTGCTGCTGACGATGAGATTGGTCTCTGGGGTGCTATTCGCGCCACCTTCCGTTTCTAAGTTGTCATAACTTAGTCACAACTTAGCTAGGTTTAACTAGCGTTAAGGCCCTACCAGTTTGGTAGGGCCTTTTGTTTTTAGGAGTTTATGAAATCAGGGTTTCTGTCCAGTAGCCGTGAGGTAACCATACGCCTCCCAAACTATTTACCTGTTCTGGGCTCATGGTGTAGACCCAGGCTCTCTCCAATGGGCGCTGGTTCAGGCTATAGATCGTTTGCAAGCTTCGCTGATACTCGCTACTCTGGGGGCGATCGGGGTAGTACTCTTCAAATGCGTCTATGGCAGTTAGAGCTTCTGCACTAGATAAGGTCAGTAAAAATCCCTGTACCCAACCAATCTCTAGGGTCATAGCTGGATAGCCTAAGGGTAGGTGATAGAGCCGTCCCATGGTCTGGGCTGGTTGGGCTGCGATCGCAAATGGTTCACAAAGGTTGGTAAACGCTCTTTCTCCAGGTTTGAGCGTGCCATAAACAAATAAATAGCAGAGGGCATCGCCAGACATAAAGGTTTTTTGAAAACATACATAGCCTGTTTAAGGCTGGGTTAAATATAATCGTTTACAGCAAAAAACTTTATCAAGTATGAGATGACCAATCAATATTGAAGCAATAGTGTTTTCATATCCGGATACTTTACCCTGGGAAAAGTAAGGTTAGATGCAAGCTACACCCCCTGGCTGACAAATCTCTCTTTGGTTAATTGCCCATGAGAATTCTTGTAACTGGCGGAGCCGGATTTATTGGCTCCCACTTAATCGACCGTTTGATGACCGAGGGTCACGAAGTCATCTGTCTAGATAATTTTTATACGGGTCACCGGCACAATCTGCTGCACTGGCTCGATCATCCCTATTTCGAGGTCATTCGCCACGACGTAACGGAGCCAATTCGACTTGAGGTTGACCAAATTTATCACCTGGCCTGCCCTGCCTCTCCGGTGCATTACCAGTACAACCCGGTCAAAACCATTAAAACCAACGTCATGGGCACCCTAAATATGTTGGGCTTAGCTAAGCGAGTTAAAGCTCGCTTTTTGCTGGCCTCAACCTCTGAGGTATATGGCGACCCTGAAGTACATCCCCAAACCGAAGACTACCGGGGCAACGTCAATCCGATTGGCATTCGCAGCTGCTACGACGAGGGCAAACGTGTCGCTGAAACCCTGTCCTTTGACTACCACCGTCAAAACAACGTCGACATTCGCGTAGCCCGAATCTTCAATACCTATGGGCCCCGCATGCTGGAAAACGATGGCAGGGTGGTCAGCAATTTCGTGGTTCAGGCCCTACAGGGCATTCCGCTGACCGTGTATGGTAGCGGTTCTCAAACGCGAAGTTTCTGCTACGTGTCTGATCTGGTGGACGGCCTGATGCGGCTGATGAATGGTGACTACATTGGCCCGGTCAATCTGGGCAACCCCAATGAGTACACTATTTTACAACTAGCTCAAACCATTCAGGCTATGGTGAACCCAGACGCTGACTTGATTTACAAACCCCTGCCCCAGGATGACCCCCAACGCCGCAAACCTGATATCAATCGGGCTAAGACGTTCCTCGACTGGAGCCCAACAGTGCCGCTACAGGAGGGTCTCAAGCTCATGATCGACGATTTTCGCGGTCGTCTAAACCCCTCAGGAACAACTGAGGCTACGCCGCCGACACTGCACTCGGTAGTTAGTTAGTTAGCCGTTTGAAAGTGAGCAACTGTAGGGCCATGGTCTACTGTGGCCCTGGATCTTCCAAGGTTAAGGGCATCCAGCTCGCGCCTGATGTTTATCGATAGTCCATAAACTAAAGGATATTTTCTATGCGTGTATGTGTGATTGGTACCGGCTATGTCGGCCTGGTAACTGGTGTGTGCTTGGCCAATGTTGGCCATGACGTAGTGTGTATTGATGTCAATGAGGAAAAGGTCAAGCTCATGCAGTCGGGGCAGTCGCCCATTTTTGAGCCAGGGCTGGCTGAAATTATGAAGTCGTCAATGGCGGCAGGCCACCTTCAGTTTTCTACTGATCTCAAGGCCGGTGTTGAGCATGGCGACATCCTATTTATTGCAGTGGGCACCCCAGCGCTGCCTACGGGTGAGAGTGATACCCGTTATGTAGAGGCAGTAGCTCGGGGCATTGGCACTCACCTCAACGGCGGTTACAAAGTGATTGTGAACAAATCTACGGTACCCATTGGTTCGGGCGACTGGGTGCGCATGATTGTGTTAGATGGCGTGACCGAACGCCATCTAGTACCTGTGCCCGCTGGGGGTATTCCTGAGACAACCCACCCTGAGGTCGCTGCCGACTTCGATGTTGTTAGCAACCCAGAGTTTTTGCGGGAAGGCTCAGCGGTATACGACACTTTTAACCCCGATCGCATCGTGTTGGGCAGCAACAGCCCTCGGGCGATCGCCATGATGAAAGAACTCTACACCCCCATCATAGAACGGCGCTTTGCCGAAGATTCCAACGCCGCCCCGGTGCCCGTACTGGTCACTGACATCAGTTCAGCAGAGATGGTCAAGTATGCCTCTAACGCTTTTTTGGCGACCAAAATTAGCTTTATTAATGAAGTCGCCAATATCTGCGATCGCGTGGGAGCCGACGTGACCCAAGTGGCGCAAGGCATTGGTCTAGATTCTCGCATTGGCAAAAAGTTTTTGCAGGCAGGCATTGGCTGGGGCGGGTCGTGCTTTCCCAAAGATGTATCGGCCCTGATTCACACTGCCGATGACTACGGCTACGAGGCCCAGCTGCTCAAAGCCGCCGTGGAGGTCAACAACCGCCAGCGTCAAATTACCCTCGAAAAACTTCAGCAGGTGCTGAAGATTCTTAAGGGAAAAACCGTTGGCCTGCTGGGGCTCACGTTCAAGCCTGACACCGACGACATGCGCGACGCGCCAGCGCTGATCTTAATTGAGCAGCTCAATCGCCTAGGAGCCAAAGTTAAAGCCTATGACCCCATTGTTTCCCAGAGCGGGCTGCGCCACGGGCTGACGGGTGTCATCGTTGAGACGGACGCCTCGCATTTGGCTGATAACTGTGATGCCCTGGTCTTAGTCACCGACTGGCAACAGTTTAAAGAGCTCGACTATGCCGCTATGGCCCAGCGGATGAACAGCCCCATCATCATTGATGGCCGCAATTTCCTCGATCGCGAAGCCCTAGTGCGGGCTGGGTTCCAGTATCTAGGCATTGGTCGCTAACGCGGCGCTGTCATGCCTATTGCTCTAAGTTTCTAAAGTGATAGGCATGGCTCTAGCGATCGCAGCCGTTCCACAAATCAGTGAACCTTGGGACACAAGACCTGGGGTTTTTTGGTTTTCAGCAACGGAATGCACCCTAGATCGGCTCCCTCGCAATAGGTTGTTGGGTCAAGGCTGCGAGGCTAGCTCGCCTGGCCTTAAGATGAACAGATAACCATTATGCTGCCCTGTTATGACTGCCTACGCGTCTGCCTCAAGCTCTGCCTACGCCTTAGAAGATGAAGCTTGGTGGGTGCAGCGCTGGGTAGAGTTATTGAACACCTACCGCTTTAAGAAGCGCCTAGAACGGGGACGCATCTACGCCCGAGAAGGCCACATTCTTAGCCTAGAGTACAAGGGGTCTAAGGTCACGGCCCTGGTGCAAGGCACCGCTGAAGAACCTTACAAGCTTTCGATCTGGCTCGACGCGTTTACTGACGAAGACTGGAACTACGTCATTGACTCGCTTTCGGAGCAGGCCATCTATTCTGCTCAGCTGCTGGCGGGAGAAATGCCCGCTGAAATTGAGGCTGTTTTTACCGCCAACGGCCTCAGTCTCTACCCGTTCAACCTATCAGAGGTGCATTCTAAATGCAGCTGCCCTGATCCCAAAAACCCCTGCAAGCACATTGCCGCAGTGTATTACCAGCTAGGAGATTTTTTTCGTGAGGACCCGTTTGTGTTGTTCCAACTGCGGGGTCGCAGCCGCGACAGTATTTTAGACGCGCTCCGGCAACGGCGACAGAGCACTGCTATGTCCACCGAAATCTTTACCCCTGATACAGAATCGGGCACGCAGCCGGAGTCTGGAAAAACCACCAGTCAAATTGATCTTCAGCAATTTTGGGCCTATGCGGAACCCCTAGACTCGGAACTGGTGGTGATTACCCCTGCCGAAACAACAGTTTTAGACGTGCTAGGTAAAATACCGCTTCCCCCTGAGGATGCGCCCGCAGTGATGGGCCACCTTAAGGAGATTTACCAGACCGTAGCTCAGCAGGCGATGATGCAGGCCCTAGGCTAGGCAGCCCGAGTCAGCGATAGCAGCCGTCGTAGTCCTAGCCAGCCAATGATGGAGTATCCAGCGGACAGGAGCAGGCTAATCACTGAGATGCGGATGCCAGAGCGCCAGGCCTCAACCCTAACGCGCTGCTCAGCTTCTGCTCGACGGGTGCCGATTTCGGTCTCAATTTGCTGCTGGGCTTGGTCGGCGCGCTGCTGCAAGAACTGGGTGAGCCCCTCCGGATCATTGCGGTACTGCTCAATATCGGCAGGGAGCTGGCCGCTTTGGATCGCTTGGGATAGAAGGTCGTCGTTTTCGAATAGCGCCCCTAGCTGAGTCTGTTGCTGGCTGAGTTCGGTAGACAGCCGTTGTTGCAGCTGGGTTGCGGCTTCGCTAGCTTCGGTGCTGACCTGGGCTAGGGCTGCTTGACTAGAAAGGCGTACAGTGTTGAGGTGCAGTAGTATAAGCAACAAATAGACCAAACCCAGCACGCTAGCCAAAGCACAGACCCAAAACCGCAGATCGGTGGTCAAAGTTTTGTGCTGCCCCCCCTTGCCAACCGAACTGTCGAGCCAAAATCCGGTCAGCAGTAGGGCCATGCCTATCAGGGGGACAATGCCGCGATCGACGAGCTGAGTGGTAGTGGCTAGCTGCCACTGCACATTGGTGAGATTGGGCGGAATCAGCAAAATCAGAAAGTCGAGCAGGGCTGACAGAATGGCGATGGCACCGGCTACCTTAAGGGCGATCGCAGCCAGAGGAGACACCGTGGAGCTGGTGACAGCGGGTTCAGAGGTCATAGGAAGGGTCAGTCGCTTGTTACAGATAACCATTCTGCCCTGACCCGACCAGAAAACCACATATTCGCTATAAAACCTTGAGCTTTGCTGGCGTCAACTCACGCTTAGTTTTGTAGACTGACAGCCCAGGTATGGCGTCTAGCACTGCGATCGCGATCAGGTGTAGCCACCACGCGATCGCAGGATAAAGAACCCAATCGCGCCTGCTCTGGGCTATTGCTCGGGCTTAGGGCTCCAGTCTTTGATCGACCACGTGCTGGCATCCCAGGGAGTGAATTCGACTCCGGTAAGGCGATCGCTGACTGCATTGGTCATCGCCCGGTGCACCACCGGAATAACGGCGACATCCTGGGCCAGCAGCTCGTTCATCTGCTGAAACAGCGCGGCGCGGCGAGCGGGGTCGAGCTCTTGGCGGGCCTCATCCCAGAGGCGATCGTACTCCGGGTTGCAGTAGCGGGCGTTGTTGGGTTCCTGCCACTGGTTAGCCTGGGAAGCAATTTTGGCGCAGGTCCACCAACCCATGTAGATGCTGGGGTCAGGGCTTTCGTTGCCGATGGAATACTCCTGCATATCGGCGTAGAAGTGGTTGAGGCTGCCGGTATCTTGGGGGTTGCCCGAGAAGAACTCATCCACACGCACCCGCGCGATTTCCACCTTGACTCCCAACTCTTTCAGGCTGTCGCTGACAATTGCCTGGGTCTTTTGGCGCACTGGGTTAACCGCCGCCTGAAACAGCACCTCTAGCGCCACACCATCTTTCTCGCGCAGCCCGTCGCCATTGGTGTCGACCCAGCCAGCCTCATTCAGCAGGGCTTTGGCCTGCTCTAGATCATAGGTGTAGGTAATATCTGTAGATCGATAGTCAGCAGGGGCGACCAATAGCTGAGCGATCGGTTTGCCCGAAGCACCATAGAGTTCTTTAGCAATGGTGTCGCGATCGATGGCCAGATTAAAGGCCTGGCGAACCCTCAGGTCGCTGAAATAGGGATGTGGCACCTTGGGGCTAGAGCGCTCTCCGTCTTCAGTGCGGGCAAAGGGGTTGGAAAAATTCAGCATGATGCGCTCTACCTGGGAACCAAACAGGTGGGTGATGTGGCCGCTGGCGTCGGTTTCTAGCTCGCTGAGAGCATCAGCTTCAACCTGGATATTGTGGGCAAAGTCGGCGGTGCCAGCCTGCAATACCTGCCGCGCCGCCGCATAGGGAGCCATCCCACCTGAAAGCTCCACGCGGTTGAAGGCGGGCCGTCCGCCCCAGTAGCTAGGGTTGGGCTCATAGATGATGGTGCCGCTTTCAAACCCCACCACTTGGTAGGGGCCAGTGCCCACGGGCTGAAGGTTGGCCAGCGCGTCTCGAGCCTTGGGGCCATTAAATTCTGCAAAGATGTGGCGGGGTAAAATCAGCCCTGTTTGCCCCGTAAAGGGCACCGACCAGGCGGGAGTAGGGGTGGCAAAGGTGACTTTTACGGTGTAGTCGTCGATCGCCTCAACGCCTTTAACCCCTTCGTAGTACTGGGCCGTGGCAGCCGCCACCACAGGGTTGCGAATAAACTCAAAGGTAAACACCACGTCGGCAGCGGTGAAGGGTTCGCCGTCGGCCCAGGTGATATCGGGCCGAAGTGTCCAGGTAACGGAGGTACCATCGGCGGCCACGCCACCATTCTCTAGGGACGGAATTTCGTCAGCCAGAAAGGGTACTAGCTCGCCCGCCTCGTTGTAGCTGGCTAGGGGCTCATAGACAATGCGGGCAGCCTCAAAGTCCTGGTAGCCACTGGCCAAGTGAGGGTTGAGGGTCACCGCCGAGCGGCTATAGAGCAGGCGCAGCGTTTCTGGGTCGCGCTCTGGCGCGGCGTCATCTGACTCGATCGCAGCGGGCGGCGCGGTGGTCAGGTCGGTAGATTGGCTACAGGTGACGGTGGCGGCTAGGGCGATGCCAGCGGTGGCCACCAGAAGTGCAGTGCGAAACCCTGATCTGCTCATTATTTACGCTATGGAACCCTGAAACGACAGTGTTGCCTATTCACCCCGCCCTTCATAGTAGACAATTTGTGCGGTCAGGCTGGGGGCGATCGCGGCAGTAGAGAGCAATTTTTCCCCTCTATCTCTATGTCTATCAAGGGCGGGGGCAGAGTTCCCGGAAACTTTGAGTTGATCTTGAGCAGGGGGTCAAACAGAGAAATCAGTGGGGTTGGAGGGCAAATTTGGCTGGTCAGGGCGAGGCGTGGCGAGTGCGGCGCTATAGGTATGGACGGTAGCGATCGGGAGCAATTTGCGCCTTCGCTGAGATCATCACGGCAACATGGTGGGGCTGCACAGCGGCAAAGAACTCGGCTAGCTGATGGTCATCCAGAGGGCAGGGCCGCCAGTATTCGTGACACAGGGGAGACCAGGCGTAGATGTGACCAGCTGCATCGCCCAGCACCTGATCGACAAACACCCCATAGAGAATGTACTCTGACAAAGTTTTGGCACGGGCTAAGGTCTCTAGCCAGGGGCGACCCCCCACTTGCTCTAGGCGATCGCACAGGGCGATCACGTTAGCCTGCCGCCAGCTAATCAAATTGCCAATATAGTTGGGGCGCGTGACCCCGTAGCGGTAACCCTCTAGCCCTAGCAGCCGGTAGGCCGCCTCGTACAGTGGTTCAAAGTCAGGGCTATAAAACTCGGGCACTCGAAACAGCCGCGTTTGGTCTGGCTGGGCAAAGTTTGTCAGATCAAAGGGGCGAACAAACACCACATCAGAGTCAACAAAAACCGTGACGGCTTCAGGGACGCGTTGGGCAAAGGTCAGCTTGACCAACTGCTGTAACACCCAGTTGCGAATCGGCGGGGTCTTTAAGCTCAACCAGGCGCGGCTGACCAGGGGAAAGCGACGAATCCAGGAGGGCAGCAGCGACTCAACCGTTAAAATTTCGGTGTTGGCGTTGGCCAACGCCTTAAACATTGAATAATCTCGCTGATCGACAATGACATAGTGGCGCATCGGGGTCTGACTGAGCTGGCCAACACTGTCGACTAGGAGTTGGCAGCGATCGAAGTCCGGGCCGTAGCTGAGGGTAGCCAAGGCAAGGGATGGAGACAGAGAGGCCATTCGCAATTATTTAAGTGACGCTAGCAGCGGGGGTACAGCCTTAGCGGTGACCTAGGTAAAGCAAAACAGTATTTTTACCCAGCTCTCACTCTAAGGAGAAAAGAAAAAGCGAAGGTTAAGGATAAACTGAAGTCATAAAAAAGACATGTTGTAATTGAAGAGCCAATAAAAAAGTGAATAAATTGGCAGAATTAGCTACTCTTAGGGGTCAACAGCCCCCTTAGTGGTTGAGTGTTGAATGTGAGACGACGCGACCAGGATCAGGCAACCTTATGACTGACACTACGGCTTCAAGCGCTTCCCCAGAGTCTCAGGATAACCCTTTGCTCTACAACGCCGAGGAGGCTTTAGACCAGCCCTTCCTCCCGGCTAGCAATGAGTGGGAAGCGGTCACCTTTCCTGGTCAAATGCCCTTAGACCATGCCGTAGAGCTGGCTGAGGTCTATGGCTTGTCTTCACCAATCGCGGCCGATAGCTCAGCGGAGGCTGCGCCACCTGCCGAGCCTGCCCCAGAAGATCTAGTACAGCTGATTCAAGATCTCAACCAGTGTAATGATGCCCTTCTGCTGCGCGTCACTGAACTCGAGGAAGCTCTAGAGCGATCGCAGGTGGCCCTCCAGGCTGAGGTCGAGCGCACTCATCCCCTGAGCAGTCTTCCGGTAGGGGCCACACCCGGCCCAGTACAGCAGCAAATTGCCCAGCTGCTCAGCGAGCTTGACATCGCTAACGATGGCCTACGGCGCACCACAATTCACAACGAGACCCTCCAGGCTGAGCTGGAGTCCAACCAGCAGCGGGTCGCCCAGCTCGAACGAGAGTGCACCCTTTTGCAGCAGCGCTTCGGTGAAAAAAACACCGCCCTACACCAGGCGGAAGAAACCTGTCGCGATCTCAAGGCGCGCCTGCATCGCCAGCAGCGCTACACCCTCCAGTTTAAAGCGGCCCTTGAAAAGTGTTTGAATATGGCTCCGGCTACTGGCTCGGCTGCCCCCAGCTCAACTGTGGTGCAAGGGCAGCTACTAAGCCCTACCGCTCTTGAGGAAGCCAATCCAGTGACCATGCCGCGATCGCAGCAGATTCAGCCCTGGTCAGCCAGTCAGGGCAGCGTTACCGATAATCCTAGTCTGACCCACCTATTGCGAGGGCTGCGCAGCGCTGGCCCTAGCTCAGTGCCAGCTCCCACCGCAGCCCCGCCCGATCGGTTGCCATTGCCCAAGCCGAGCGCGGCGATCGCCCCAGATCCCCTGCCGACGGTTCCTGCGCCCCCATTGCCTTTAGCAGACCCCAAACCCACATCTATGGCCCTCGACCCCTGGCTAGAGGCGGCTGACCTACCCACAACCACCGCTGAGGAAACCGCGTCTCTCTTTACAGAGCCATCGCCCTGGGGAGAGCCGGTGGCTATGGTGCCGCAGCCCACTCCCGTGTCTAGCCCCGCTGCCGCCGCTGTATCTGCAGAACCGGTGCGAGCGCCGCAGCCAGCAGCCCCCGCACCAAGCCCTAGCCAACCAGCGGCTCCCAGCCTGCCTAGCTACAGTTATGCAGTGACCGCCCCTAAGGCCTCACCATCACCCTTGGTCTACCCGCTGCGATCGCAGAAAAAGATAACCTCTATTTCCGCCGTCGAGCTGCCTAGCTTTGGCCGGGCGGTACGGCGACGTACGGTATAACCCAGTGACACCAGCCAGAAAGCGACTTAGTTTTAAGGACTAGGTCGCTTTCTGTTTACACCTGATGCTTAAGGAGCTTGCGATCGCCGAGCAGGCTACTTGTTGAACAAGCTACTTAATATGGTGGCCAATCACCATTTGCAAGAGAGTAGGTTCGCCGCCCGGCTGGTGATACTTATCGGCCCAGGTGCGAATCACTTCGTCTAGCTCTTGAAGCGCGGTGTCGCGAGCGGCGGCGGGAATGTCTAATTCTTCTAAAACCCGCATCGTGCCAGGAATGCAGTTGGCCCACTCGCGCATCATGCGAAAATACTGGGCTGTATCTTCGACCATGGCGTACATGCGCTCTTGGTCATCGACCGGGGCGTAGGAAGAGCGGGCCAGCCCATAGTACGAAGCGCCCCAGGAGGCATCAATGCGCGCCACAGTACCCGAATAGATCAGCCGCCGCCGAATGTGCTCGGCCAAAGCCTCACTCAGAGGGACACGATGCTCTACAGGCAGGTCGTCCTGCGATTTTTCGTGGAGAATTTCAATCAGCTCTAAAAACTGGAACGAGTTGATAATCCGGGCGTCGGGGCAGGGATTGGGCAGGCGGCTCTCCAGCAGCGCTTTTTCGTCGCCGGTTAGAGAGGTGCCTGAGACCCGCGACTGCCCCAGCTGCCAGGGGTAGCGCCGCAGCCACACATAGGGAAATTGAATTAGATAGCGGGGTTCTTGGGAACCCAGCATTTTAAGCAGCTTGCCCTCGGTGAGGGCCTGGCGCATTTCTTCAACAATAGCCTTGACTCGTTTGGGCTCAATGTGGTGCAGGTGGCCCGTCATGCGCAGGTTTTCGCCCTGCTCTAGATAGGTCATATAGATGGCACATTTAGCCGCCGTGGCCGCCGCATCTAAAAAGGCTCCGTGGCGATGTCCCCCGGTGCGCATGGCACTAAAGGCGATGTACAGCAATATCTGATCGATGGCGCTGGGGCTGAGGCGGCGAATCAGGGCTTCGTCTTCTACCGCTAGGGCAGACAGAGACATGGAGAGAAGAGGTTCGGCCATCGGACTTGGGGAAACTCAGAACAACAGGCGGTATCGCGACCCACGCTGCTAAATGGGCAAAACCGCTGAAAATTGTCAGAAAGAGCAGATACAGCTTAATTTAAATAGTCTGCGAGAAGATGCACCAGGAAAAGACAATATAAATAGTCTGATTATTTAAAGCTTTGACGAGGGTCGACGGCTTAGCCGTCAGCCCAAAAAGCTACACCTGATTACGTTTAAGTGTGACTCAAAACCTACAAAATTGGCCCCTTATTGCAGGTTAATTTCATCTAGGTTGAGGGCACGGGGCAATAGAACCCCATCACACCGTCTAGCTGCCCCTCGGGACGGTTACAAACCAAATCCACAGGCACCTAAACAGTGCGGGGCTCGGCAATTCTGCCACTGCCACGATAGGCGACGGGGTAATCCCAGTCCAAGGAGGATTGGGGTGGGGTGGGGTCAACCCGACCACTGCCGCGAAAGCTGAGTAAGCCTGCGATCGCAGGCACCCGACTGAGGCGACCGCTGCCGCGATCGTCCTCAGCCCGAGCTACGGCGCGCAGGCTAGCTCCGGAGCTAGTTTCGAGCACGATAGAGCCCAGAGGAGCGGCAGTAGCCATAACCAGGCCCAGGCTAGCGGCGCAGGCCAGACGAGTCATCAAAGAACAGGGGGAGGAAGGGTGCATAGGACGTGGCCTTGTTAGCGCTTCTAGTCCTAGTTACAAACCTGTCCCTCCTCAGTCAGGAAAATCTTTATACGTAAATCTGCGGATTTCTCAAATTTAGTAGTTTTTAGCACGACTTTGTTCTAGACCAGGCGGTCTGTCGTGCAGCCTACAGTCATTCTAGCGGCGGCTTTGAGGCCCCGAGTTGGGCCTCAAAGCTGTTAGAGCGGGTGACAGGAGGTTTGCCGAGGCTGATTTCTCAGGAAGAGCACAACAGCGGCGGTCATCATCCCACCATTTAATAGCGATCGCCCCAGCAGAAAAACCCTCGGCGGCAATGGCCAGAACCGACCAAACGATCTACCCTATGGGGAATGTAATAATGTCCCGGTTAGAGGCCCAACGAACCACCGTTCTGGGAAAGCCGATAGCCATGTTCGTTGAGGTCTGGCCGTGCCCCGATTAGCCCTGGCAAACCGCGTAACCTGCGTCACCCCGTCGATGACTCTGGCCATTTCGGCCCGGGCCAAGGCCATGAAGGCCGAAGGCTTGCCGGTGTGTAGCTTTAGCGCTGGCGAACCCGATTTTGACACCCCCGACCACATTAAGGCAGCCGCCAAAACCGCCCTCGATGTGGGCAAAACTCGCTACGGCCCAGCGGCAGGCGAACCGGCTCTGCGCCAGGCGATCGCCCAAAAACTCCAGCATGACAACGGCCTCTGTTACGGCCCTGAGAACGTGATTGTCACCAATGGCGGCAAGCATTCGCTCTACGGCCTGATGATGGCCCTGATCGAACCCGGCGACGAGGTGATTATTCCGGCCCCCTACTGGCTGAGCTACCCCGAGATGGTGAAACTGGCTGGGGGCACGCCGGTCATCGTGCCCACCACCGCCGAGCAAAACTACCGCATCACCCCTGAGCAGCTGCGCCAAGCGATTACCCCCCAGACCAAACTGTTCATTCTCAACTCCCCCTCTAATCCCACGGGGATGGTCTACTCTCCTGCCGAAATTGCGGCCCTGGCGGCAGTAGTGGTCGAGGCCGACATCTGGGTGGTGTCAGACGAAATCTACGAAAAAATTCTCTACGACGGGGCGACTCACCTCAGCATTGGGGCCGTATCGCCCGAGGCCTTTGAGCGCACCATTATCAGCAACGGGTTTGCCAAGGCCTACTCAATGACCGGCTGGCGCGTGGGTTACCTGGCTGGGCCAGCGGAGCTGATCAAGGCGGTGGCCACTGTCCAGAGCCACAGTACGTCGAACGTGTGCACCTTTGCTCAGTACGGGGCGATCGCCGCCCTCGAAGGCCCCCAAGATTGTATTGCCACTATGGGCAGCGCCTTTGCCAAACGACGGCAGGCCATTATTGAGCGATGCGGCACCATCAATGGCCTGCGATGCGGCGAGCCCGAGGGGGCTTTCTACCTCTATATCGACATTAGTGCCCTGGGCATTCCCTCCCTCGACTTTTGCACCGCACTGCTCGACGAAAAATACGTAGCAGCCATTCCGGGGATTGCCTTTGGGGCGGAGGGCACCATTCGGGTTTCCTACGCCACCGATATGGAGACCATTCTAGAGGGTATGGATCGGCTAGACGCTTTCGTGGCAGGACGTTTGAGCTAACGGCATCGACCTCAAACTTTACCAGTGCGTAAATTATGATGTCGATCGCTTAGTTCTGCCCCCCGACAGGAATACTAATAGGACTGTTGGTAACACATGCTACATGGGGCGTCGTTTTCCCACATTGCCAAATCGAGGCCCGTTTAGCCGCCTACCGCTGCGACTGCTGATTGTTGTTCCCTTTATGCTGCAAGTTTCCGTGGCGGTGGGGTTAACGGGGTGGCTATCCCTGCACCAGGGGCAGCGGGCGGTGAACGAGGTGGCCAGTCAACTGCGCTCCACGGTTTCCCATCACATTCAGCATGAGATGAAGACACTGCTGGCCACTTCCCACTTGGTCAACCAGCTTAACTACGACGCCATTGCCCTCGGCCAGGTTGACCCCACCGACTCGGAGGCGCTGTTTCGTCACTTTATGCGGCAGTCTCGCAGCTTTCCCCACATTGATTCGATCATGTTTGGCAGCACCAGCGGCGAGTTTGTGGGCCACACCAACCTGGGCCAGCAGGCCCACCAGCGGATGCAGGGCGGCCCTGCCCTCGGCAACCACATTCAGTTTTCGGAGGTCGATCAGGCAACCGGTCAGGCAACCCGCATTGTCTCGTCTACCCCCAATTGGAATACCCAAACCCGGCCCTGGTATCGAGCGGCTGTGCAGGCCAAAGGCCCAGCCTGGGGAGAAATTTTTCCCTACCATGCCTACCCAGTGCTGGCTATATCGGCCTCTCGGCCCGTGTACGGCGATCGCGGCGAGCTGCTTGGGGTACTAGGCAATAACTTTTTTCTCACCCAAATCAGCCGCTTTCTACAGGAAATATCAATCAGTGAGCACGGTCAGGCCTTCATAATGGAGCGCTCTGGCCTGCTAATCGCTACCTCTAACGACGCCAAGTCTTACACCGTAGTAGATGGTCGGCCCCAGCGAGTCTACTCAGTCACCAGTCCAGACCCACGCATTCGCGCCAGCGCTCAGCTGCTGCTGAACCAGTCAGGGGGCGACTGGCAAAGTATTCAACCCCAGCAGACGGAGTTTTGGCTCGATCGCGAGCGGCAGTTGATGCGGGTGGCCACTCTTCAAAACGACTATGGCTTGGACTGGCTGATTGTGGTGGTTATGCCTGAAAGCGACTTTATGGGGGAAATCGAGACCAGCCGCCGCAACACCATTGCTCTTTGCACACTAGCACTGGCTGGGGCGATCGCCTCGGGCCTCTACACTAGCCGCTGGATCACCCGCCCCCTGACAACCTTTAGCGCGGCGTCCCAGGCGATCGCTGAGGGCAACCTGAACCAAGCCATTGGCCACACCGGCCTGCAAGAGCTAGAGGGGCTAGCCGTGGCCTTTAACCGCATGGCGGCGCGGCTGGAGTCATCTTTTAGCGATCTGCAACGCTCCAAAGTTCAGGTGGAGCAGGCTAATGCCGAGATTCAGCAGCAGGCAGCGCTGTTTCGCCTAATGGCCGAAAATATGAGCGATCTAGTCTGTCTCCATGGGGTTGATGGCAGGTATCTCTACGTCAGCCCGTCGGTGCAATGGCTGCTGGGCTACACCCCAGAGGATCTGATTGGGTTACAGCCCAGCAGTCTAGTGCACTCTGACGACCTAGTGAATTACCAGATGCACTTGCAAACATCGACCCCTGGGCAGGTCTCAGACCCAACCCCCCTGGTATGTCGCATGCGCCATCGTCAGGGCCACTACATCTGGCTAGAGACCTTTACACGCTCTATTGTCGATGCTACCGGTGCGGTGGTGCAGTTCCAGACGGCCTCCCGCGATATCACTGACCAGGTGAGACTGCGCCGCCAGCTCGAGCACGATGCCTGCCACGACAGTCTCACCGGATTGCCCAACCGCAAGCAGCTGCAAGAACGCCTAGAGATGGCCCTGAAGCGGGCACACCAGCAGAGTCAGTACCGCTTTGCCCTGCTGTTTTTAGATATTGACCATTTTAAGGTGGTCAACGATAGCCTGGGCCATCTGATCGGTGACGAGCTGTTAATGGAGGTGGCCAGCCGCCTCAAAGCGGTGCTGCGCCTGAGCGATCTAGCGGTGCGTCTGGGGGGCGACGAGTTTATTGTGCTGTTGGACGGTATTAGCCATGTTGAGATGGCCCAAGCCATAGCCGAGCAGCTATTAGAGACGCTGCGCCAGCCCTTTCAGCTCAGCAGCCACCAGATGTTTGCCACCGTTAGCCTGGGACTGGTCATAGGTGATTCCCGCTACCAGAGCGCCCTAGAGCTGATTCGCGATGCCGACACGGCTATGTATCGGGCTAAGGCCGGGGGCCGCGATCGCTATCAAACCTTTGACAGCGGCATGCACGATCGCGCGATCGCCCGCCTCACCCTCGAAACTGAGCTACGTCGGGCTCTGATCAATCATCCCGAAGAATTTTTGCTCTACTACCAACCCATTGTTGATCTGCAAACCGCAGAGGTTACAGGGTTTGAAGCGTTGGTGCGGTGGCAACACCCCCAACGGGGTCTGATCATGCCAGGAGAATTCATTCCCGTCGCCGAAGAAACCGGCCTGATTGAGCCCCTAAGCTACTGGCTGCTAGAGCTAGCCTGCCGACAGATGGCTACCTGGCAGAGCACCCACTATCAGGCCAAGGCCCTCACAGTCAGCGTCAACCTATCGGCGCTACAGCTGCACAATACCGGCCTGCTCCATCGGGTCGATGAGATTTTGAGTAGAACGGGGCTGTTGGCGCACAGCCTGGTGCTAGAAATTACCGAAAGCATGCTGATCGATAACATCGACGACACCATTCGCGTGCTCAACGGCCTGCGGCAGCGGGGCATTGCCCTCAGCATCGACGACTTTGGCACCGGCTATTCATCCCTCAGCTACCTCTACCGCTTTCCGATTAACATCCTAAAGATCGATCGCTCCTTCGTCAGCCAGATGAACAGCAGCCCGAGCCACGAAACCATTGTGCACACCATCATTAATCTGGGGCGGCAGCTGGGTTTTCGAGCGATCGCCGAAGGTATCGAAACCCCCCAGCAGGTCAGCGTCCTCAAGCGCCTGGGCTGCGACTACGGCCAGGGCTACTGGTTTGGCAAACCCCAAGCCGCCGCTGACCTGGAGGCTTGGCTGACCCAATCTACCACCTACTACCGCCCTTACCCGGTGAGCTAAGCCGCCGATCGACCCACTGTCTCGCCTTGTAGATGGCCTCAGAGCGGCTAACTACTCCTGGCACCGCCACCGCACAGCCGGTGTCGTAGGTGGCCCACACCGCATAGAGCGGCACGTCATCCTCGATGCTTTGGTCAAGCTCGAGGCGAAAGCCCCGATAGTCAAAGGACAGCACTACGTGGGGGAAATCTGGGTCGGCGAACAGCATAGGGGAGAGGGTGTAGGGTTCAGGGGGTCAGGTTCAAGGGGCCGACCTGAGACCTTCGGCCTTGTACCTTAAACAAAAAGGAGGCGGGCCGTAACCCACCTCCCATGAGTCGCGGAGCACGACTGCGGTGTTGCCCGTCGCCTAGGCGGCAGCTAGGTTACTGGCGGCAAAATCCCAGTTGACCACGTTCTTTAAAAAGCTGTCGATGTAGTCGGGGCGCTTGTTTTGGTAGTCGAGGTAGTAGGCATGTTCCCACACATCCATGGTGAGTAGGGGCACCTACCCAGCGGTGAGAGGGTTGTCGGCGTTGAGGGTTTTGGTCACTTTAAGGGTGCCGTTGTCGAGCACCAGCCAGGCCCAGCCGCTGCCAAACTGGGTGGCCCCAGCATTCTTAAATTCTTCGACAAACTTGTCAAAGCCACCTAAATCGGCGTCGATCTTGCTGGCCAGCGCCCCAGTGGGGGTGCCGCCACCACCGGGCTTCATGGAGTTCCAGTAGAAGGTGTGGTTCCAGGCCTGGGCCCCATTGTTGAACAACCCCTGCTGAGAACTGTCGCCTGCGATCGCCTTAATTACATCCTCGATCGGCTTGCTGTCGTGGTTGGTGCCTTTGACCGCATCGTTGTACTTGCTAACGTAGGCCGCGTGGTGCTTATCGTGGTGAAATTCGAGGGTGCTTTTAGAGACGTAGGGCTCTAGGGCATCGTAGGCATAGGGGAGAGGGGGCAATTCGTAGGCCATGGGGGCTCCTGGGTTAAAGGCCAGTGGCATGATAAATCGCCCCTCTGATAAAAACTATCCCCCTAGGGTGGAGGGGGATTAGCGTCGACCAAGCCTCTCGACTCGACCTCAGGGCAGAAATTTATCCCCAGTTCAGCCCTGAATTGCCACCAGCTCGATGTCAAAAATCAGGGTTTCTCCCGCTAGGGGATGATTGGCATCGAGGGTGACATCAGCCTCAGACAGGTCAGTCACCATCACCGGCACCATCTGGCCCTCAGGCCCTTGCAACTGAAGCTGCTGACCCACATCGAGAGGAATCTCGGCGGGAATGTGGTGGCGCTCCACTACCATCACCATCTCGGGCTGGTGGGGGCCATAGGCGCTTTCAGCCGGGATCACTTCGGTTTTGGCATCGCCTGGGGTCATACCCACCACCGCCGCCTCAAAGCCGGGAATCACTTCGCCACTGCCAATGGCAAACTCTAGGGGAGCGCGATCGCGCGATGAGTCAAACACAGTGCCGTCTTCGAGCCTGCCGGTATAGTGAATCGAGACGCTGTCGCCGGGTTTAGCCTGGGTCATAAAACCATCCTTGCGTGAGAGCTTGTCTATAGGTCGTGGACTGTTCTTTTCACGCTAACGGGCATTTTGTAGAACCCCAGCAATACTAGAGATTTTCCTAAGATTTCGGGCAGAAAGCCTAGAGCAAACAGCCCTGATCTCAGCCCTTTTGAATTGCTAAACGCTTGCTATGCTGTAAATAGGCCTGATTTGTCTGGCCCACATCAGGGACAATCCGCAATGGTCGAGTTTGTAGGCGACGCTATAGCTGACACAACCGCTCAGCCCGCTACCAACATTTGGCTCATAGAATTGCAGGCCATTCTCCAGGGGGCGGTGGGGGGCTTTTTGTTCGGCATTCCGCTGCTGTATACGGTGGAGGTATGGGTGATCGGGGCCGCCACCGACCCGCGCTGGCTGCTGACGGTGCTTGCCACCACCCTAGTCGGCGTCGGGTTGCTCACCCAGGTCGAAGGGTTTCGTCAAACTCTCCACCTGCACCCCCTAGAAGCTCTACTCGAAAGCATTGAGGCCGTCGCGATTGGGGTTGTCTGTGCTGCCCTGGCCCTGGTGCTGCTGCGCCGCATTACCCTCGATATTCCCCTGTCAGAAGTGTTGGGCAAGGTGGTGTTTGAAACCGTGCCCTTTGCGCTGGGGGTGGCCCTGGCGCGCTCAACGTTGCAGGGCAAGCAAAGGCGCGACTCTGGCACAGACCGGGTGCGCCGCACGATCGCCCCCCTCTCTCGCCGACTAGACTCGCCTACCCTGGCTAACTTGCGCGATGCCCTAGTCGATTTCGACGCCGCCCTGATTGGCGCTGTGCTAATTGCCTTCAGCATTGCCCCCACCGAAGAAGTGCCGCTGCTGGCCGCATCCCTGCCCCCCCTGTGGCTGCTGCTGATCATGGGCGCGTCGCTGGGCCTCTCCTACGCCATTGTGTTTGCCTCGGGCTTTACCGATCGCGCCGAGCGGCGGCAGCGAGGTCTGTTGTTTAGCCCCATTACCGAAACCCTGGTGGCCTACCTCGTCGCCCTACTGGCCTCGGTGGTGATGCTGGTGCTGTTTCAGCAGCTCAACCCCAGTGACCCCTGGTCGGAATGGTTGAGCAATACTTTGGTTTTGGGCCTGCCCGCCTCCATTGGCGGAGCCGCAGGGCGTATCCTGATCTAATGGATTTGCCCAACTCCCCTGAAAACTCACCCTCCCCCAAGCCGCCACGGCGCTTTACCCAGCGATCTGCGGCTGAATGGGTGACCTTTATAGCGGCTTCCCTCATCTTGCTAGTGTTGGTGGGGCTAATCTTCTTTGACTGGCAGACCAACCAAAATCGTCCGCCCGCCTTTGCGGTGGCAGTGTCGGAGGCGGTGCGGGTCACCGATGGCCGCTACTACGTGCCCTTTGCCATTACCAATACCGGTGGCCGCATTGCCCGCATGGTGCAGGTCACCGCCGAGCTACAGATCACCGGGGTTGACGACGAAACCGGCGAGCAGCAGATCGACTTTCTCTCGGGTCACGAAACCAAAGCGGGTAGTTTTGTCTTCACCCACAATCCCCAGGGAGGGGATTTGATGGTGCGGGTAGCCAGCTATCGGCTACCGTAGAATGCGTGATTAAGGGCGCTGGCGTTAGGTCATCTCTAAAGCGTGACAAGGGGGATGCATGGTCGGCTATGTCTTAATTTTGCTGGCGACAATTTGCTTTGGGGCCCAAAACCTGATCACGCGGGTTTTGTTTATTCCGTCTGATTTGTTTGGGGTGCTGGAGACTGGCGGCTTTGTAGAGCCCACTCTGCCCAACTCGTTTTTGCTAATGTTTATGCGCATGCTGGTCGGAGTGCCGCTGATGGCGGTGCTGCTGCCGCCGGTATATCCAGCCATGTGGAGAGACCTGCGACGTTTAGGGTCGGCGAGCTACCGCCGCGAACTCTACCTGGCCTTGGTGGGCGGGGTGCTGATGTTTTCGTACCTAGCGCTGTTGTATGTGTCGGTGGGGCGGAT
>JANPIO010000090.1:0-9271 GCA_031425055.1 Phormidium sp. VAR_61_metabat_6 | reverse complement strand
AATTCAGTTGGTGCAAAAACGTATCAAGCCTTAAAAGAAGCGATTGAACTTGCCTATGCTCAAGTTACCTTGAAAGACATTCGGAACTGGTTTGCAAATGACTGCTACTGTACCTCATCCGAATGAGAACCGCTATAATTAGCCTTTAGAGGTTAGAGAAAGAAACCCGGTTTTCCTGTCGAGCCTAAAATGTCTCTGCCTAGTTTCCAAAATCCAGCTTTGCTTCGGCAAGCGCTTACCCACAGCAGCTACGCCAACGAACACCCCAGCCAAGGCCCCGACTACGATCGCCTAGAATTCCTGGGCGACGGCATTCTTGAAGTTGTGGTGCGCGATTTAATCTTTGCCCGCTATCCCCACCTGGCCGTAGGGGAAATGTCGCAGCGGTGCGATCGCCTCGTCGATGAGCCTTCCCTCGCAGAGCTAGCAGTGCAGTTAGGCATTCCCAACCAAATGCGCCTGGGGGCTGGTGCCCAGCACGAGCGCCAGAACCCCAGCGTTCAGGCCGACATGTTTGAGGCGGTGATCGGCGCTTACCGCCTAGACGCTGGCATTGCCGCCGCCTATAGCTATGTTGAGGCGATCATTAGCCCCTTGATCGATCGCGCCCTAGACCTTCAGGCCACCGACCCCGTAACCGAGCTGCAAGAATATGTGCAGGCCCACATGGGCGGAACGCTGCCAAGCTACCTAGAAAAAGAGCGGCTTGGCCCCGACCACGCTAAAGTATTCATCCTAGAAGTCTGGGCGGGCGGCACCAGCTATGGCATGGGTCAAGGCCGCAGCATCAAAGAAGCGCGTAAAAACGCCGCGATCGCCGCACTGAGGATCTTAAAACCATGAAGGCAGCAATTTTGGGCTGTGGATATGTCGGCCAGGCCGTAGCGCATCTGTGGAAATCTCAGGGAATTCACATCACAGCCACGACCACCAGCGCTGATCGAGTAAGAGATTTACAGACCGTGGCCGACGCTGTGCAGGTGGTGAATGGGTCAGATGCAGATGGCATTGCCGCCTTCCTACAAGACCAAGACACGCTACTCATCTGCGTAGGGGCCGGTCGCCAAGCCAACTACGAAGACGTTTACTTAAAGACAGCTCAAACCGTCGTGGGCGCTCTCGATCGCGCTCCCAGCCTCAAGCAAATTATCTTCACCAGCAGCTATTCCGTGTATGGCAACTACGATGGGGCCTGGGTGATCGAAAATGACCCCATCAAACCCGCCACCGACAACGCCCGCACGATGGCCGAGACCGAGCAAACGCTGCTGGGAGCGACCACACCTGAGCGCCAAGTCTGCATCTTCCGCCTCGGCGGCATCTACGGCCCCGGACGAGAGCTGGCCAAAATCTACAGCCGCGCCGCTGGCACCACCCGCCCCGGCTCCGGCCACGAAGGCAGCAACTGGATTCATTTAGACGACATTGTGGGGGCGATCGCCCATGCCCAAACCCACTCTCTCAGCGGCCTCTACAACCTGGTGCAAGACGAAATTCCCACCGTGCGCGAGCTAATCGATCGCGTCTGCCAGGCCAACAACCTGAAACCCGTACAGTGGGATCCATCGCAACCCAGTGCTCGACCCTACAACGTGCGGGTGTCGAACCAAAAACTCAAGGCAGCGGGCTACGAGTTTTGCCATCCCACGTTTGACGGCATCTAGGTGCCTCAGGGCTTTTGCCCCACCAACTCAATGCTAGCCAAGTGCAGCTTGCCCTGGGGCACCTGGTCAAACACCAGTTCCACACTGGTCAACGCCCCCAGATCGACGCCAGCAAACTGCCCCAGGGGAATGCGCAGGGCGCTGGGGTAGAGGGGCGCTGTGGCTCCGTGGGTAGGGTCAGCCTCAAACTGCCGTAGAGCAGGCACCGTAGAGAGAATTTCGACCCGCGCCGCCCCTCCTTGGCGATCGCGCAGCACCACCGCCAGCACCGGCTGCCCCTGGGGTAGCGACCAGGATGGGTCGGGGGCAAGACGTAGTTCCAGGCTCGTAAAGTCGCTAACGTCAATGCTCTCTAGCGGCAATTGCACCGATTCTGTAGCGGCCTCCCACCCCAGAGTGAGCAGGGTCGGAAAGTGGGGATAGGGGCGCGATCGCTGTTGGCAATCGGTTAGCGCCTCGCAGAAGGTCACCTTCAGCCCAGCAGTGAGAATGGCCGCCGGAGCAGTCTCAGCCTCAAAGACGGTGTAGCGCTGGGCATTGGAAGCTACGAGAGCGGTGAGTACCGACTGGCCAAACAGCTCCGCTGGGGCCACTCGGTTAGGAGCCATGCCTACCTCAGCCAGGGTTGTCTCCTCTGAGTCAAACCAGACGGTGCGCAAAAAAGCCTGGGTGTACTGGGCAAGAAAATTTTCTTGAGCCACCCGCGACAGGCGATCGCGCGATCGCTGCGGGTTGCACAACGGCCCATTGTTGGGTCTGCGATAGTAGTCATCCTCCGCCACGGCGGCGTTGAAATAGTTATGGTTGGCCCCCGGCAGCAAAATTCCCACTACTGGCGTCGCGCGAGATTGCTGCCGAGCCATTTCGACGTAGTAGAGGCTGCTGAGGTCAAAAATGTCGCGATCGCACCCCCCTGCGATCACCGCCGTTGGCACATCCGGCAGATGGTAGGCGTCGGGGCGCTGGGCAATGGGGTAACTGCGCGTCGGGCTAATCAGCACCAGCGCTGCGATCGGGCCAAGGCCAGCGACAATTCTGCCCTGTAGGTCTGCTGCCAAATCACCGCTGAGCCGATGAACTGCACTTAGAGCCGCTGCACCGCCGCCCATAGAATGGCCCACCATGGCCAGACGAGCCAAGTCAACCCGCCCCGTTAAAGGCATCCCAAAGCCAGAATCCTCTCCTCGGTGGGCCAGGGCTAGGCGGGTGAGGTGGGCGTCAATAATTTGGCCGCTGCGCTGATCGGCAAATTCGTTGCGGGTATCAGCCGTAGCTCCGTAGGTTTCGCTAAAGGCCGCATTGAGGTTGGGAATCAGCACGCCGTAGCCTGCTTCAGCCAGGGCCTGAGCCAGGTAGGCAAAGCCCAGATCAAAGCGAGGTTCAGGGTCACAGGGCCACTGGCTAGTAGCCTCGGGCTGAAAGTGGCACCCGGCGTGGCGACCGTGGAGCACCACAACCCAGGGAATAGGAGAATTGCCAGGAGGAAGGGCGATCGCCCCCGTCAGCGCCAGCGGCATGGTGTCAACATCCGGGCTGCTCTGGGCTAGACTAGCCATGCCCAAATCGTAGGCTCTCACCAAGGGAAAATCTGCTAAATCAGGAGCAGGAGCCGTCTCCGGCGGGGGCAAAACCGCCAGGCTCGCTACCGGCATTCCCCCCAGGCTCAGTGTCAGGATGAGAATAGCCAGAGCTAAAAACTGTCTGACAGCTCTAACTACCCCAAGTAGGGGCACAGCGTGCTGTGCCCCTACAAAAGGTGGGTTGTCAACCGAAGATCTTGCGTAGCGATTTGGAGCATACCGATATTGCAAAACAGCTCTACGACGAGGCTTGCCCCACCGCAGAGCCATCAAGACTCGCCGAACAGGCCCGCCCCTAGTAGCCGTAGCTCCAGCGGGCTCGGTAGCCCCGCACATCGATATGGGTAAACACCGAAGAACTGGCCAGTCCACCCCGGTTGCCCCACCAGCCATTGAGCCGCGCATACACGTCAAAGCACCGCACGCCGGGCACCACAAAGTCCACCGCATCGCCCGATAGGTGACGCGACATTGAGGCTCCGCCCACGGCCGCATTAGTCGCCGGGTCGCGATACCAAGAATTAATTTTCAGCGGCTTATCGCCGTACATCTTGCGAATTTCTTCCATGGCGTCGGCCACTTTTAAAATGTTGTAGATGACGCCAGCGTTGGCAGGGCGACGGTAGCGCCCCGTAGAGTGATTGAGGTGCAGAGCCTCACCCCAGGTAAAGTTGCCCCGCACACCGTAGCGGTTCTTAGGCTGAATCGGGTCGTTGGAGTAGTAGGTGCCCGTAAACCCAGGAAAGCTCAGCGGCACGCCGCGATCAGCGGGATTGCTGGGCTGCCCTGGCCCTTGGTCACTGGGGCGGTTTCCAATCTCAGTGCCCGAAATTTGAATATCGGGCACATAGGCGTACCAGGAGGTACGGTTTTGGGGGCCGAGAAAAGCGCCTTGCAGGGCCACCCGCACATGGTTACTCTCAGGCTGAGCGTAGGAATTTAGCAAAAACACTGCGCCCTTTTTCACCAGCACCTTATCAGCGTCAGAGAGCTGGCTAGCTTGCACTGGCCGAGCCTTGAAGATGGTGTCGCCCGTCACTTCTAGGGTCTGGCGATTGCCGTCCACCTTGGTGTCGAGACTGTAGACATACCACTTGGTGTTGACTTCGGCCCCCACGATCGCATCGGCCAGTTCGACCTCGTAGTGGTCGCCCGCCGCTGGCTTAAAGGCCAGCAAATTTAGCTGGGTGCCGTTTTTCACAAACACCTTTTGCGACTCGCCCAGCTGCGACGAAATTTTAGGCTCTGTCTTGAAGAGAGTATCGCTGATCACCCGCAGCTGTACACCAGTGAGAACATCGATATCTGGGGTGTAGACATACCAGGTGCGATTGGTTTTATCGCCCAGGGTGGGTTCGAGCAGCTGCACCTGCCAGTGGTTTTTGCCTACGTCGATGTAGTACTGGATGTCTAAGGTCGTGCCGTTTGTGACCAACACCTTCTCAGCATCGGTGAGATCACCGGCTAGTTTGGGCTGAAGCTTAAAGTAGGTCGTGCTTTTGACTCGCAGCGTCAGGCTCTTAGCTGGCTCAAGAGCGAGTTTTTCTCCCGAACCAGGATCTTCGGGCGAAGTGCTGCCTGTCGGGGGTGGAGTTTCGCCGTCGGACGGTGGGGTTTGGCCCCCCGAGGAACCCGCCTGCTCTGGCTCTGGCCCTCCAGTTCCTACCGACACCGTCATGGCTAGGGGCGAGTCCGATCGCAAAAACCAGTCCCGCATGCCCTCCACATTCAGCACCCGCTCGTTGGGGTTGCCGGCAGACGGACGCTTCTGAATGCGGGAGATCCACTGGTTTCCCTGCATCAGGTAAAAAGCTTCATCGGTTTCCTTAACCCAGGTACCCATGGTTTGACTCCCGTAGACACAGTGCAGTGCTGGCCCATGCAGAGATGGCCACCTAGCTATGAATATTAGAATCTAAAAGCCGTTGTGGCGCAGTTTTGTCGACAATCCGCCAGGTTTGTTACCCAAAGCCCGTTCCACCGGCGCGCCGGGGGAAGATGATCCCAAAATGTGGGCACTCAGGTCAGTGCGACCAGCTTCTAAAAACCCAAGGGAAGACAGATCGGGGCCAGCGTTGCTCCTGTTGCCCTTCAGGTGGCCCCAGCTCTGGTAGATCAGCGGCAGGGCACTACTGCCAATCAGCAGGGCGATCGCCAAACTCAGCGCCCCATCTACCCAAAACCAGTGAAACAGCGCCATACACAGCGCCCCCACAATCACCCCCAATGAGCTCACCAGGTCGGCCACCACATGCAAAAACGCCCCGCGCCGGTTCAGCGACTCATCGCCCTGGCCGTGCAGCAGCCACACCCCAAATCCGTTGATGCCCAGACCCACCAGGGCCGTGCCGAGCATCGGTCCGCTGACCAAGGCCACAGGTGGCGCAGCCAGGTGCTGCCAAGCCTCTAGAGAAATCAACCCCGCCATGGCCAGCAGGCCCAGGCCATTGACCAGAGCCGCGATCGCCTCCAGGCGCGGCTGCCCCGGTCGAGGGCGAGCCAATGTCAACCGCGTCAGCCAGCTGGCCGACAGCGCCAGGGCGATCGCCCCCGCATCGGTCAGCATGTGCCCCGCATCCGACTGAAGCGCCAGGCTGTGGCTCTGGCTGCCCACCAGCCATTCCACCACCGCAAACCCCAGCACTACGCTCAGAAACAGACCCAACCGCTGGCGATCGACGGCATCTAGACCACAGCGACAGGCAAACGGCGACGTTGGGTGAACCGAACAAACCATAGGTAAACCGCAAATCTGGGCAATTTTTCTAGCATCTTGGCATGCTTCCAGCATTCTGGTCGCATCAATAGGCACTTTCCCCATTCCCCTAGCCTACCCATCATCCCTTGGCCCACTCACCCTATCAACGGCTTCACCTTCAGGTGCAGAGAGTCTTCCGCCGAGCGCCTGGTTGGCATAATCTGACGCAAGACAGATGTTGCTGAGTTGAAGCATGAATTTGGGTAGGGGCAAATGGCCGTTTGCCCCCACAAGAGCCGTTGCAATTTTGATTCATATCTGAATCCAGCAACGCCGCAAGCTGTTCTAGAAGACGGCAAAATTACCCATTAGGCGACCTAAACTTAGGTGAGAAATAGCTGGTTGCCGAATCTAGCCGATGACCATTCTCAAACTGCTGCTTGTGCGTCACGGTCAGTCGGTGGGCAACACCGAGGGCCGCATGGAAGGATGCAGCTCTACCGGGCTAACCCCCCTGGGCGTGGAGCAGTCGCGACGGTTGGGCCAACATTTGGCCACCACCGACTGGCACCCTACCCACATCTATTGCAGCCCCTTGGCCCGCTCGACCGCCACCCTGGCAGAAATAGTCAAAGGCTTGGGGAAAGGGGCTCTTCAAGCGGCTGACGGGCCTGGTTCAGCACCGCACGCTGCGATCGCAGAAACCCCCAAGGCTGCGGCCCTGGCCTCCGATCAAACGGTGCCCGTAACCCTGCTGGATGACCTCAAAGAATATGACGCTGGCATCTTTACCGGCTTGACCTGGGCCGAAGCCCGCGATCGCCACCCCGATCTCTGCCACCAGCTCGAAACCAGCCTTGACTGGCAGCCCATTCCCCAGGCCGAAACCCTAGAGCAGGGCCACAACCGAGCCCAGCGGGTGGTGGATGGGCTGATTGAGTGTCACCGCAACGGCGATCGCGTGCTCGTCATCGGCCACCACTGGATTTTGCAGCATGTGATCGCCTGCCTGATGGGCTGCGATCGCGCCTGGGGTCTGCCCATGGCCAACACCGCAATGTTTGAATTTTGGCTCGATCGCGATCGCTGGTCCCAATCTGGCCCCAACCGCCTCAATAGCGAACTGTGGCGCATCAAACGCTTCAACGACACCACCCACCTGGGGGAGTAGGGGAGTAGGGGAATCAAGCGTTAAAAACTCCACTACTCCATCACACCATTACCCCCTCCCCCCCTTATAGATCTCGTCCACTGTGCGCATTGCTAGAAAAACTGAATCCGCGCATCCAAAATAAATGCGTCCGTCAGCTGCGGCACCCCCGCCGAGCTGGCCGGTTGCAGGCGCAGACGCTGCCGCACCACACAGGCCACCAAATCATCCACCGCACTGCTACCCGTACCCTGCACCAGCCGCACATTGGAAATCTCACCGCTGGGCTCCACCCGAATCTGCATTTGTACCGAGGCAGCCGAAATCCCTGCCAGCAGAGCATCTAGGTTGGCAAATCCGCAGCTAGAGGCCAAGGGCCGCATGGCTATAGCGCTGGTGTTCAACAGCTGCGGAGCCGTTTCAGGAATATCCCTGCCGTTGGGGTCCAGACGAAGACCTATGGGCACCACTTGTCCACCCTGCCCCTCAGCTCCACCCGATGCAGCATTTCCTGGGGGCGCTGACGGTGGCGGCGCAACAGGGGACGAACTTCCCACCCCAGGCTGAACCTCTGCTCCCAGCGGTCGGCTGACCTCGGGCGCTGGCGAAATCGGTGGTTCCGGACGCGGGGGGGCTGGAGCCACTGGAGGCGCTAGAGCCGGGGTAGGCCGAGGAGCCGGGGCCACCAGCGGGCTATCCACTGGGGGAGCCACTGGCTGAGGGGCTGGGGCAACCGGCGGTTCTGTGAATGAGGGGGCTGGGGCAACTGGCGGAGCCTCTGCCGGAGTAGTCTGCGGTACTAAGGGTGTCGCGGCAGCCGCCAAGGGATCCGCTGCTGCAATCGAGGTGTCAGCCAAGGATGAGGCACCTGCGTCCGTAGACTGTCCAGGGGCAGTCTGATCAACAGATAACTCCACCAGCTGAATCGGCAGCGGAGCCATCTCGCCCTCGGGCAGAGCGGGGGTTTGGATGGCTAGGGTGCGCACCATGCCCAGAGCCAGGCCGTGGGCCAGCACCGAGGCCACAGCGGCCACGGGCCACAGCAGCCTAGGGTCACGGTGGCGGGCAAAGGTCGTCAGAAACGAAGAGTTGGCCATAGCTAGCGATGCCCTCGCTAGGGCAGACCAAAGACAGTATCAGCGTTGTCGAGTTCTAAATAAAACGATTCTCTCGATCGTACTCCCTGGGCAGGGGGAGAAGGGTATATTGACTGCTAAGGCGATGGCCAAACGTCCAGCCGAGTGCCGGGCACTCGCGCCGCGATCGCCAGCGCTGGCAGTAGTTGTGTTTGCCGCAGAGGCTCATGGTACAGGCCAACCCAAATATTTCTCCCCTGCCGGCCCCGGCAGCACCCCAGCCGCACGTTCGCCCAGCCAGTCTGCGTGATCTCGACCAGCTTACCGACGTGCTCACCGCCAGCTTTTACGATCGCGACGGCTGGCGGCAGTGGGTCTATCCCTTCATTCGGCTCGGCATTTACGAAGATTTAAAGCAGCGGCTTAAGGCCCATTCGCCTCGCTACGCTTGCCTGGCTGCCGTCACCCCCCCCACCGCAGGTTCTACTGCAACTGATGGAGAGGTCATTGCTGGTACCATCGAAGCCTCGCTACGCCAGCCCTGGCCCTGGCAGGGCGATCGCCACGTCTACATTTCAAATCTGGCTATCGATCAAACCTTTAGGCGGCAGGGCATTGCTATTACCCTGCTGCGATCGTGCGAACAGATCGCGCAACGGTGGGGCATCTGTGAACTGCACCTCCACGTCATGGAAGACAACCTGGCAGCCCGAGCGCTTTACCGCAAGGCAGGATTTTCAGTAGTGCAGACCGAAGACTCACCGGCCTCATGGCTAGGGCTACAAGCTCGTCGGCTGCTGATGCGCAAAACCCTACAGCCGCCAACTCATCTAAACAAGCCCTAGCCCAGCCGGACAACTTTACAGAAACATCAAGCTACAGACAGAGAAATTTATCCTTACTTCAGCGCAGCTAAATACTTCACTGAGGGTCTGGTAGGCGTTTACCCTAGAATGAAGGCCTGGGAACACTTAGTAACCAGAGCACCCAAAAACAACCCAGACTGTAGTTAATTGAGCTGTTGTCGCTACTATGTGACGGGGATGATCTCCAATTTTGAGCAGAATATCTCAGGGCCAGGATACGGGAGCTCACTGCACTCC
>JANPIO010000089.1:0-4649 GCA_031425055.1 Phormidium sp. VAR_61_metabat_6 | reverse complement strand
CGACGAGCGCCGCGCGCAATGCGTAGAGCCCGTCGCCGAGATCCCGAAGCAGGGCCGCGTGCTGGCCCGCCTGGCGCTGATGCGTATCGAAGGTCCCGAGCGATAGCGTCAGCACGGGTATCGTCTGCTAAGCCAATCAGCCCTTTCTCATGCCACTGCCTTTTATAGCGGTGTAAAGTTCTTTCACTGACGCCCAGCTTCGCCGCTTCTGTTCGGAGCCTATCACCATATTCCTTTCTAGATGCACATGGCTCAAGGAGTCGCATGATGGCATCAAGCCTCTTTTGCGCAGTAGGGCTTAGCTCAACAGGAAAAACTACCTTTTCATCAGGGTTTGGGGTTTCTTCAGACAAAGCATCCATAAACCGACACCTAAATCTGGAATTTGATGGAAAACGACACTTAGTTCCGGAATGGGCTGGATCGGCAGTTTTGAGGTTGTTAAAATCTGATTAGGTGTATTCGTCGCCTCAAACCGTTGATCTGTCGTTAAAATTGGTACAAGCGATCTAATAATACTCCAGCGACACTAATTCTGTAAAGTGTCATTTATCTCTGGAACGTACAATAATACTCTAGCGACACTAATTCTGTAAAGTGTCATTTATCTCTGGAACGTGCAGCTGGGCTAAAAACGGCAGCAAAATGGCTAGTGCTTCCTCCGAATATTCTTCTCCTAGGCCCAAAGAGCCTGGTGGCATGGCAGACTCCACTCCGACCATAGCGCTCAGCATCTCCATCTCGGCTTTAGACTTAGGGGGGCTTTGTTGTCCGACAATGACCAGCTTAGGTACTGTCACCGCCTGCACCAAATCTAGCCAGTCGGTGCGCTGCTGCACCGGATTTAAGCCACCGGTTAGGAAAGCAGCTGAGGCAAATCGGGATCCTTTGGCCTGGGTGGTTTGGTGCTTGGCCTGCATCAGCCCTGGGGTAATGTGGGCGGCATTGCTGTAGACATGGCGACCCATCATCCACCGCAAAAAGGCTGGGTGAGCATTCAAGGCATACAGGGCTTGCCCCACTACCGGGCACCATACCAGCCAGCGCAGCAGGCTATAGGCCCAGCGATGATTGCCCATCGCTGTGGGCAGTGGCCCCCGCCAGGTCGGTGATACCAGGGCGATCGCCTGCAAATGGGGTACAACACTTTTATCAGTCGCCAGGGTCAGAGCGTAACCTGCGCTATGGCCAGCTGCCACCAACCCGGCTAACCCTGGCACGATATCCTGCACAAAATCTTTTAGCAAGGCGTGGTAAATCGCTGGGCGGGTCCGCCAGGCTGGGCGGTCAGATGCCCCAAACCCTGACCAATCTAGGGTAATTACCTGATAGTGCTGAGCCAACCTTGCTGCCACAGCATTAAACTCAGCACGGGTAGAGATGCTGCTGAGGGCAGGTAGGTAGTAAGAGTACAGGCGGCCCTTCCCCTTGCAGGTCGTAGGCCACGGTCACTGGCTGGTCATGCCATTGCCAGGGGTAGTACCGTGGTTTAGCAGGTGTCTGTGCCTGATCTAAAAGCTTCGCTTCGGCCACAACGGTCTCCTTGTCCTGCTGACAAAACCATTTTCAGCATACTAACGCTCAGAAGGCGATGAGAACGATAATCATCGCCTTCTGAAACATCTCACCCTTAACTGTTCAATTTGGAGTGACACCGCCTGTTCTACGCTTCTAAGCTGATGACTGGTGGATAAATAATAGGCAGATGGGCTGAGAAGACGCTGCCCTGCCCCACATCACTTTGTACAGTGAGATGCCCTCGGTGATGCTGTGCGATCGCCTTGGCAATTGCTAACCCCAACCCAGTGCCGCCAGTTTTGCGAGAGCGATCGCTGTCAACCCGATAAAAGCGCTCAAAAATGCGGCTTTGCTCAGCTGCTGGAATGCCAATGCCCGTATCTTTGACGGCAATGATCGCCATGCGATCGCCGTAAGGCTTAGCAAAGCTATCGCGAGCCTCTAAACTTACCAGCACCGATCCCCCTGGAGATGTGTACTGGATGGCGTTGGCCATTAAGTTGGAGACGAGCCGGTAGAGTTGAGACTCATGCCCCAAAACATAAATCTCAGCATCGGGAAGGTGATGGGCTAGGTGAATGTCTGAGGCCGCCGCCAGTTCCGAGAGCTCTTCAGTTAAATCAGCAATCAAATCATTCAGGCAGCAGGGCTTAAACGATTTGGGGGAGGTGTCTTGCTCCAGGCTGGTCAGCAACAGTAAGTCGGCGACCAAGTGGCTGAGGCGACGGCCCTGGCGCTCTACGGTCTGGAGCATGGGTGGAACATCCTGCTGCTGAGCAGATGGGAGCCGCAGGATGGCTTCCACGGTTGCGAGCAGGCTGGCGAGGGGCGACCTGAGCTCGTGGGCGGCATCGGCGGTAAACTGCTGCTGCCGTTGATAAGACTGGTAAATGGGCTGCATGGCTAGACCCGCTAGCCCCCAACTAGAGGCCGCGACCAGACCCAGCGCTATTGGCAACCCCACCGTCAAAATCCACCGGATGCGTCTAACCTCGGCATCAAAGGGGGCCAAGGTGCGCCCAATTTGCATGTAGCCCCAGGAGGGATGGTTATGGCCATCGGTACTGGTGGGATGGGCATCGGCACTGTGCAAAATGGTGGTGAACTGGCGATAGCGAGTGCCGCTGTCGCTTTGCAGGGTTTGCCACGGGGCAGGGTTTACCGTTTGGGGCAGCAGCAATGGCTGATTAGGCGAAAAGGCCAGCAGGTCGCCATGGTGGTCGAACAGGCGAATGTAGTAGCTGCTGCGATCGCTGATGCCAATGGTATGGCGCTGAATCACCGTAGGCTGGGGAGCGCAGACCTGCCCGGCCACACACAGGTCAGGAAAAATTTGCTGCAAAACAACAGTCGGATCTGCCGACGGGGGCAGCATGGGTTCTAGGCTGTCGTGGAGCGTTCCGGCGATCGATTCAATTTCTCGCTCTAGGGCCGCCGAGTTGGCCTGAATTAGCGCCCGGTAGATCCCCAGCCCCGCCAGGCCAAGAATCCCCGCCATCACCCCGGCGTACCAGAGGGCTAAGCGGGTGCGACTGCGACGAAAGAGCTGCTGACTATTCATGGGCGGCTAAAGGGAAGAGTTAAAACGATAGCCTTGACCAGGAATGGTCTCGATCGGGCAGGTACAGCCATGCTTGGCTAGCTTGCGGCGCAACAGGCGAATTTGGGCGGCCACCACATTGCTCACTGGCTCATCGTCCAAATCCCACAGTTGATAGCGAATTTTGCTGCCGGGAATGATGCGATCGCTGTTTTGCATCAGATAGGCCAGTACCTGAAACTCCTTCAGCGTTAACGCAATGCTCTGGGCAGGCTGATCGGAATGCGCCACCAATAGAGTCGTGTTGGCATCATCTAAGGTAAACGAACCAACGGTTAGGGTCTGAGGTTGGAGCTGGGGCGATCGCCGCTGAATTGCCCGCAGCCGCGCCAGCAGCTCCTCCATCACAAAGGGTTTAACCAAGTAGTCATCGGCTCCGGCGTCTAGCCCCGTGACGCGATTTTCGGGCTGGCCCAGGGCAGTCAGCATGAGTACGGGCAAGGGGTTTTGGTGTGACCTGAGCCGTTGGCATAGCTCCAGCCCAGACAGCTCGGGCAACAGCCAATCGACAATGGCTAAGGTGTAGTCCGTCCACTGGTTTTCAAGGCAGTACCAGGCCTGGGCACCATCGGTCACCCAGTCCACCACATACTTCTCACCCATCAAGACCTGCTTAATCGCCAGTCCCAAATCCTCCTCATCTTCCACCAGCAAAATTCGCATAGCCTCAAGCGCACAGTTTACGACGTTGATCTTACAGAACGACCCGCCGTTTCACCTCGATTTCATCGGCGCTCTGGCAGACTACGACCGACCGTAGCCAAATTTCGGAGTGAGGAACCATGCGTTACACCCAAAAGCCTTTTCTAGAAGCTGTTCTAATTACTGTTCTATTGCTAGCGGTGCCCAAAGCCGCGATCTCTCACGTGGGCCACGGTGATGAATTTCAGGCCGAAGGCGGCATCAACCGAGTCGAGGTCAAGGCTGAGACCGACTCCCTATTGGGCATTGAGGTTAACCCTATTGAGTCTGCCGCCGATCGCAGCGCTACCGTGCTGATTCCGGTGACGGCTCTGGTGGATGACGCCGGTCAGCAGCTCGTCTTCGTGCAGTATGGCAATTTTTATGAGCCGGTGCCGGTGACGACCGGTGCGACCCAAGGCGACCTGATTGAAGTCACCGATGGGCTGTCGGTAGGGGAGCAGCTTGTCACCCAGGGCAGCCTATCGCTCTATGCGGAGTCGCGCAAAACCCAGACCGCTGAAGCTGCCCCGACCGCAGCCGTTCCGGCAACCGATACGGCCCACGCTCAGGCCGATGCCCAAGGCACTCCCCACAGCCATGATACGGCGGGCAATCTTGCTCCGCCTAGTGAAGCAGTTCCCGCAGCGGGTGAGCTGGCTCAGGCGAGCGAAACCGCCGCACCCTCCAAGGGCTTCCCCTGGGGGCTTGTAGTCGGTGTAACGTCAGCGGCTGCCGTAGTCACTGGGGCGATGACCGTTTTAAGTAGCGGTCGCAAAAAGAAGAGTCGCTACTCTGATGGCACCTATTCCGGCAAAAAAGGAGGCTACTAATTCAAAATGTTTAACTC
>JANPIO010000088.1:0-11630 GCA_031425055.1 Phormidium sp. VAR_61_metabat_6 | reverse complement strand
GGTACGCCTTGTCAGTAGGCCTAATTGACTTTGTGTTGATTGTGGCCGCATTCTACCTCAACTACGACTTTAGTCAGCCCGGTCTACAGCTAGTGGAAAGCTACGCCTGGGTGCCTCAGCTCGACCTGAAGTGGTCTGTAGGGGTAGACGGTTTGTCAATGCCTCTGGTGCTGCTGACCGGGTTCATCACCACCCTGGCGGCTCTAGCGGCCTGGCCGGTGACGCTCAAGCCAAAGTTCTTTTACTTCTTGCTGCTGGCTATGTACAGCGGCCAGATCGGCGTGTTTGCCGTGCAGGATATGCTGCTGTTCTTTCTCTTTTGGGAGCTAGAGCTGATTCCGGTATACCTGCTGCTGTCGATCTGGGGCGGCAAGAAGCGGCTCTACGCCGCGACCAAGTTTATTCTCTACACAGCGGGCGGATCGCTGTTCATCCTGGTGGCGGCGCTGGCCATGGCCTTCTACGGTGATACCATCACCTTCGACATGACCGCCCTAGCCGAGAAGGTCTATCCCTTGCGGATGCAGCTCTTGCTCTATGGGGCATTTTTGATTGCCTACGCGGTCAAGCTGCCGATCATTCCGCTGCACACCTGGCTACCCGACGCCCACGGCGAGGCCACAGCCCCAGTACACATGCTGCTGGCGGGCATTCTGCTCAAGATGGGCGGCTACGCGCTGGTTCGCATGAACTTGGGCATGTTGCCTGAGGCCCACACCTATTTCGCGCCGATTTTGGTGATTTTGGGCTGTATTAACATTGTCTATGCGGCTCTGACCTCCTTTGCCCAGCGCAATCTGAAGCGCAAGATTGCCTACTCGTCGATCTCGCACATGGGCTTTGTGCTCATCGGCATTGCCTCGTTTACCAACCTGGGGCTGAGCGGCGCGGTGCTACAGATGATCTCCCACGGCTTGATTGGGGCTAGTCTATTCTTTTTGGTGGGAGCCACCTACGATCGCACCCACACTCTGATTTTGGACGAGATGGGCGGCGTGGGCAAGAAAATGCCCAAGATCTTCGCCATGTTTACCACCTGCTCGCTGGCTTCGCTAGCCCTGCCGGGGATGAGCGGTTTTGTGGCAGAGCTAATGGTGTTTGTGGGCTTTGCCACCAGCGATGCCTACAGCTTTACCTTTAGGCTGATTACGGTCATCTTTATGGCGATCGGCGTCATTCTCACGCCCATCTACCTGCTGTCAATGCTGCGGGAGATTTTCTACGGCCCTGAGAACAAAGAGCTGATCGAGCATGAGGTGCTGGCTGATGCTGAGCCCCGCGAGGTGTTTATCATCGCCTGCTTGCTGGTGCCGATCATTGGCTTTGGTTTTTACCCCAAAATGCTGACTCAGATCTACGACGCCACCACCCAAAAGCTCACGGCCCGGCTGAGTCAGGTGTTTGTAGCCACGGACGCTAGGGCTGAAGGTCTAGCCCCAGTCGCCGCTCTGCCAGTGCTCAAGGCTCCTTCTTTAAGTCAGTAAGCTCAACAACATTTTCACCTGACCTGACATCAGCACCCTCAGAGGCCTAGCCTCTGGGGGTGTTTTTGGTCCGTTCTTCGTTCGCTATAGATCGAGCCTAGGCCTCGGGGTGTAACTAGGTAGTGGCCGCGACGGTGCCTGCCATAAAAGTGGCTGAGGGAGCAGCCCCGCCTCTACCCAGAGATATATCCTGAAAGGAGGGGAAGGATAGGTAGATAGTAGGTATCGGGTACTACCTCATGCCGACTCGGTAGTGCGTTTTTACAGATATTTTAGGGACTATATGGCACAGGCAGCAGTGAAGCGATTAGCATCGAGTTCGTTGGCCCTAGGGGCACTACTGGCAGGAATCACGGCGATCGCCCCCGTTCGCTTGACCCCGTTGGGAACCGCCCCAGCGCTGGCTCAGTCACCGGTTGATGAAGCCACCACTATTCGGGTCTACGATCAGGTCAGCCCGGCTGTGGTAGCCATTGACACTCGCGACGGCGGCGGCAGCGGCAGCATTGTTGACCCCAGCGGGCTGATTTTGACCAATGCCCACGTGGTCGGCACTGAGCGCGTAGTGACGGTGCGCCTATCCGATGGCCGCAGCTTTGAGGGCGATGTGGTGGGCTATGGCCAAGACCGGCTCGACCTGGCAGCGGTGCGCCTGCGGGGCAACCCCACTGGACTGCCCACCGTAACACTAGCTCCTCCTAGCTCGGTACGAGTGGGGCAGAGCGCCTTTGCCATCGGCAGCCCCTTTGGGTTGCAGGGCACCCTCACCGTGGGCATTGTCAGTCGCATTGACCGCGATCGCAACGTGATTCAGACTGATGCCGCCATCAACCCCGGCAACTCGGGCGGGCCGTTGCTCAACAGCGCCGGGCAGGTGATCGGCGTCAACACCTCAATCTTTACCACGGGTAGCGGTGGCGGCAATGTGGGCATTGGCTTTGCCATCCCCACCGACGCAGTGCAGACGTTTTTGGCCTCGGTGCGATCGGGCACGGCCACAGCCTCAGCCCCCGCCGATCGCACCAGCCGCGAACCCGCTCCTATCGCCCTGGGGGCAACGGTGCAGGGCCAGCTCAACGATGCCAGCAACGTGCTGCCCGACGGCAGTTTCTACAACCCCTACCGATTCGAGGGGCAGGCGGGGCAAACCGTCACCATCGCCATGAGCAGCCAGGATGTGGACTCCTACTTAATTTTGCTGGCCTCCGATCGCGACGATTTTTCCGTTCAAGACGATGACAGCGGCGGCGATCTCAGCGCCCGCATCTCGGTGCAGCTGCCTTACACCGGGTCTTATATTATTCTGGCCAATAGCTATGGGCAGGGCGAGTCGGGTCGCTACCAGCTTCAGCTCAGCCAGACGGGCGGCGGTCAGCGTGACCCCGTTCAGAGCAATCCTAGCGGTGCAGCCCTGCGGCAGCAAGGCAATCTGGGGCCGGGCGATCGCACCCTGCAAGACGGCTCTTACTACCAAGAATTTAGCTTTCAGGGCCGAGCCGGGCAGTCGGTGCGTCTGCGGCTAGAGAGCCCCGACTTCGACACCTACCTGATTTTGCTCGACGAAAGCGGCAACCGTCTGGCTGAAAACGACGACGCCAACCCGAACAACACCAATTCTGAAATGACGGTTACACTCCCCCGCAACGGCACTTACTCGGTGTTGGTCAACAGCTACCAGGCAGGCGATCGCGGCCGTTTTTTGCTGACGGTAGAGTAGGGTTCAAACCTGAGTTCAGGCTTGGGTAGCAGGCTGGCGGGTTAGAAAGTTCTAGCCCGCCAACCGATTGACCGACAACCGCGGTCTCCGATTGGCCAGTCTTTCCCTGGTCTGACCGGCGATTGTTCACAGGGAAAAGCTCACCTTACTGAAACAGCTTCGGCTGGGGTGCTGTCTCTTGCTTTAGCGCAGCACAATACGATCGCCAGCCGCCGTAGGCCGAAATCTCGCGCTGGCCTTCACACAGCACGGGTTCACCCAGCACCCCCAGCACCATCTCCCCCGTGTCTAGGGTCACTTTGCCGATGCTCAGCCCCGGCGGCTCTTGGAGCAGCACCTGCACCAGCCCGTCGGGGGGCACCTGCCACACCTCTAGAGCCACGGCGATACCGCCGTCGCTGACTCGTACCATAGCCGGATGCACGTCGTTGATCGACCACAGGCGGTAGTTGGGGGCGGTAGCTGTCTCGTAGAGAAACTCTGCCCCAGCGTTGAGCAAGTTGGGGTTCAGCGCCAACCCCCGCATTAGGGTACCGTTGACCGCTAGTTTGATTTCCTCCGCCATGTGGCGCACTCCCCCAGTAGTGAAAATTTTTGACGAACGTTGTGACGAACTGATTCACTGTAGCCCGCGCCGATTCTTCAGATTCGACTGGAAAGGCCTGGGCTACCGCGATAGCATAGAATTAACACATGAATTTTTGTAACGCCCTTGGCCTCTGCCCTACAGCCCATCATTGACCCGGCGGTGCCCAGCGACTGGCATGCCCTTGCCCCTCGCTGGCAGGCCGGACAGCCCACGGTACAAAAGGGTCTGCCCCACGACCAGCTCGCTCCCGCCTGGCAAATTTTGCTGCTGGGAGATGGTTCGCCCACCCGCCATTTGCAGCTGCTGACGCGCGATCGCACCGAGGTCGATGTGATCGACATGACCCCGGTGGGGATGGATCTCGACGGTGCCCCTGACATTATTCGCGTGGTGCCGGGCCCTCGACTGCGCCGCCAGGTGTGGCTGCGCACCGCCTCGGGCCAGCGCCTCGCCTACGCCGCCTCCTGGTGGGAAGCCAGCCACGTCGATGAATATCTGCAAAACAAGTCGCTGCCGATCTGGGCCAGCCTAGCCCGTCTGCGCACCGAGCTCTATCGCGACATTCAGGGCCTTTACTACGGCGATTCTGAAGCGCTAGCAGAGGCCTTTGGGCAGGAGGGGCCGTTTTGGGGTCGTCACTACCTGTTTTGGCACCGGGGCAAACCGCTGACGCTGATTTACGAGGTGTTTTCGCCCTACCTGACCCGCTATCTGGGGCCCATGCAGAGCGGGCCGGTTGGGGGTGGGTGAGTAGGGGAGTGGGTGAGTAGATGGGTGCATTCGCGCCAGCAATGCACCGCACAGGACAGGTTTATAAGTGGATAAACTTGCAACGTACTGCTGTAGGACAGTGCTTTAGGTCCAGTCTTGCCCATTCCCAGGCGAGGGCGGCAGATAGTTTGGCATACCCGTCTCGGCAAAAGCATCTAGGTAAGGGCGGGCCGATTCGACCCAGACCTGGGTGCGGAGGGGGCCATAGCGCTGGCGGAGCTGGGCATCGATCTGTTCGCCGATGGTTTCTGCCGATTCTACAAACTCGGGGTGCAGCACTAGATGAATTTCAACCCACACCTGGCGACCCACCATGCCTCGGGAGCGAATGCGGGTGCAGCGGGTGACGCCCTCCACCTGAGTAGCAATGTGGGAAATGGCTTCGGGGGCGATCGCCGTCGGGCGTAGCAGCATCGGCAGCTGCTCGTTGAGCACTCGCCACAGGCTGCGGCCCACCAGGGGCAGCAGCACCAGGGCAAAGACCGGGTCGAGCCAGCGCTGCCCCTGCCAGATCGCCAGCAGCACCCCGACTATGACAATGCTCAGCCAGGCATCGGCCAAAAAGTGGCGGGTGTTGAGCTTGAGGGCCTGGCTGCTGAGGCTGCGGGCCTGGTAGCTGGCGTAGATGCCAAGGGCCACATTGAGAATTACCATTGCCGCCGTAAACCGCAGCACGGCTGAGTCAATGGCTACGGGAAACGGGGTTGCCCCTCCGGTGAGGCCACCAATCACCTGGCGTAGGGCAATCAGCAGCAAACTAACCCCGGTAAACCCTAAAAAAGCGCACAAAATTAGAGTGCCTGCCACCTCAACGCGTCCGTGGCCCCACACCTCGCGGCCCATCTGCCGCTGGGGCGACGTCACGGCTACTAAGCTGAGCACGGTGCTAAACCCGTCTACCAGGGTGTGCAGCGACTCGGCCAGCAGGGTCAGTGACTGGTTGGCCCATCCGCCAATCGCCTCCACCGTCAGCAGCAGCAGGGTTGCCCACAGGGTCGTCAACAACAGGCGGTAGCTAATACGGCGTTGGTACTCGCCCTCGTTCATGGGCAGACAGCATTCCTCTGGGCTCAAGGTCTGGGCTCAATGGTACTGCAAGGGGCGGTTCTGCAATCGGTCAAGTGCGATCGCTAGAGCAGCCGCAGCTGCTGGGCGGTTTCCCCAAGCACCAGGCTATCCAAGTCATTGAGGTCGATATCGGCGGCTTCAGGGGGCAGGTCAACCTCGGTTTCGTCGGCTATTAAGGCGGCAGCAGCAGTCATCATGCCCTCGGCCAGGTCGCTGAGGTCTTCGCGGTTGGCTAGGTAGGTGCCCAGGGCCGCCAGCGGGTCAAGGGTGCTGTCAGTACCCAGCTCGGGCAGGCGGCTGCGGCTGGTTTGGGCTTTCAGCTCGGGCTGAAGGGTGTAGGTGTGGGCCGCTGCCAAAATGGTTTCTAGGGCAGTCTGATCGATCTGATCCACTTGGTCGGTGCGCAGGGTGTAGAGGCAGCGCACCACAGCATCGGTGATATCGGCTTTGGCGATCGCCCGCTCCAGCCCAATCTGGGGATGCTCAGACTCTGTGAGATCGACCTGAATGGTTTTGAAGGGGCGCACGGGCAGGGGGCAAAACTCGGCCTGGGTGTTTCCTTTACTCACCTGCACCAATAGATAGCCTTTGGCTTCGGCTTCTTCGCTAAAGTCAACCCGCTCAATGCTGCCGGGATAGATCATCAGGGGCTGTTCGCAGAGCACCTGATAGCGGTGCACGTGGCCCAGGGCCACGTAGTCAAAGCAGGGGCGGGCCAGCATCGCCATGGGAATATTGAAGCCCCGCCCGGTGGCCAAAAAGCGCTCAGCCCCATAGGTGGCGGTATCGACCATGGCATGGGCCAGCAAAATAGCGGGAATAGCGGGGTCGAGGCGGCGAATTTCGCCCTCTAGGGCTACCCGCAGGCGATCGAGCAGCAGCTCATTCACCTGGGCCATAGAGAAGCCCTCGGTTTCGGGCCGGGTGAGCAGGGTCGATTTGGTCAGCCAGGGCAGGGTGACCACCTGCACCGGGCCATTGCGGGTATCGATGCGGTGGGTTTCGAGGCGATCGCCCACCACCACCTCAGGCACACCCAGGGTTCTATAGATCGATAGGCTGGCTCCACCCAGGCCCTGGGCATGCTGGTCGTGGTTACCCACCAGCAGCACCGTGGGGATGCCCGCCGCCGACAGCCGACAAAACTGGCGGGCCAGGGCCTGCTGCACCAGCGGCGGCGGCGTAGCATCGGGAAAGGCGTCGCCGCCGAACAGCACCAAATCGACCGACTCGGCCAAGGCGCGATCGATGCAGCGGGTGAGGGCAGCAATGAAGTCTTCTAAGCGGGTGTTGAGGCCAGTGTCGGGGTTGAGACGACCGTGGGCAAACCCGCTGCCCATATGAATATCGGAGAGGTGGAGCAGGGTGATCATGGGGCCATGATAGCGCCCCATTAGTTCATGAGATCTATATTTAGAGTTAGCCGCCGAGGATAAACAGGCCCAGCATGGTGGCGCTGTTCCAGGCGCTGTGCAGCACCATGGGGGAGATCAGGGTGCGCGATCGCGTATACACAAACCCCAGAATTGCCCCTAGCAGAGTCAGGGGCAGCACCTCCGACAGGCTGAGGTGGGCGGCGGCAAAGATCAGGGCGCTGAGGGCGATCGCCCAGCCCACCGGCACATAGCGGGTCAGGGAGGGCAGCAAAAAGCCGCGAAACAGAAATTCTTCAAAGAGGGGCGCGGCGATCGCCGCCGTCAAAAAGAACACCAACAGCGCCACGCCATCCTGCTCTTCGAGCACCGTTTTCAGCAGCGGGTTGCTGCCCCCCTGCCCCAGCCAAATTTTTTTGTTGAGCAAGGCCACCCCAAACATCAGCGGCACGGCGACAAAGTAGCCTCCCAGGCCCCACAGCAGCCCAGTGCCCGAGGGCTTCAGGCTAAACATCTCCTTCGGCACCGGTCGGTAGGGGCGAATCGACCACCACAGCACCGCCAAAGACCCCGCCGCCATCAGCAGGTAGTAGACCAGCGAAAAGATCGCCCGCCCTCGGCTGCTGAGGCTGCCGCTGCTAAAGCCCAGCCCGCCCAGCACCAGGGGCAGCAAGATTTGCCCCACAAAGAAAAAGCCGACGATCAGCACCTGCCAGATGATTTCGCCCGTCCAGGGAATCTCCCAGCCGCGCCCGGCGTTTTGGCGGAGCACCGACTGGCTGCCGCGCAGCACCCGCTGGGCTACGAGCCAAATAATTAGCCCTATACCTACGATCGCCCCTAAAGTCGGCACCGCACCCACCAGGGCCAGCTTGACCAATTTGGTCTGGGCGGTCTCTTGCTCCTGGGTCTGGAGCTGGGCGCGATCGCCCTCCCGACCTTCCACTTGGTAAAGTTGGTCGAGGGCACGGTACTTAAACCAGCCGTTGAGCGCCTGCCCCAGCCAGTCCTCATCCTCGAGGAGCACATCACCGTCTTGCCAGAGGCGAATCAGCGTATCGGCGGTGCGCACCACCGGAGCAAAGGCGGTGTCGCTGTCGCGCACCTGTTCCCAGCGTTCAAGGGCTGCTTCGGGCTGACCTTGGTAGGCATCCATGAGTCCCAGCCGCAGATCGAGGCGATGGATGAGGGCCTGCTGCTGGTCGAGGGCGCTTTGCAGCCGCCGGGCCAGGGGCTTGCCCGCGTTGGTTCCGTCGGCCAGAGACGCAGCGGGGGCAGTCTGGGATTGCCAACGATCTATGCCCTCAACGGCCTCCTCCCGCACCTCTTCGTACTGCTCTTTGGCGCTGGCCACGGGGTCTTTACCCAGGAGTCCCGCGCGAATAGCTGGCCACTGGTCTTCGGGCAACCCCTCTCCCTTCCAGGCGCTGCCCTCTAACAGCAGATCGGTTTGATACAGCTGAAGCTGGCTCGCCACCTGGGGTTCATTCCAGCTACTCAGCAGCGATTGCACCAGTACCAGCCCCACCAGGGCCGTCACAATAATTAGAAAAAGCCGCTTGAGCGAAAGCCAGGGCTGCATGGAGTCGGATTCAGGGGTCATGGGAAGGCAGTTAAAAGGTCAGTGGCGAAAAATACTACCCTCCCATTATTCCACTGGGTTTGACTTCGGGTGGGGTCTGGCGGAGCCGCCTGCGCTCTGAGCGATGGCAGCTAGCTACTCTTGCGATCGCTTCGGCCAGCCCCGTTTTACCAGGATCAGCCAAAACACCAGCACCCCCGCCGCGATCAGCGCCATCCAGTGAATGGCGGGAATATCGCTCTGGCGCACGGCGATCGCTACCAGCGCCCAGACAAACACCAGGGTAAAGGCAAGGTCGCCGCGCTGATAGATCACCACTTCGGCCACAATGGTCGCCACCACAATCATCACCACCGTCCAGGTCACCGACGAAATGCCCCAGCCGCCCCAGCTCGACGCATAGAGAGCCGAGGCCACATTGACGATGGTGGCCACCGCAATCCAGCCCAGGTAGAGACTAAAGGGAATGTGCGCCATCCAGCGACGGCGGCGAGAGACGCGGTGGCCCAGCGCTGGTCGCTGACCATCGAGACCAATGTTCAGCGTCAGATAAATGCCAATCAGGGGAATCAAAATGCCCAGCATGGCCAAAATCGACCAGCCAAACTGCTGGAGAGAAAATAGCCAGATCCAGATCGTCTGAGCCACACAGGCCACAATCAGCAGCTGATTGACCCGCTGAAGCTGAGGCTCTCGCCGCCGTTCAGGGTGAAGCTGATAAACCGCGTAGGCAAACAGGCCTAGATAGATAATTCCCCAAATGGCAAAGGCGTAGTTGGCGGGGGTAATCAGCACCCCCGCCAAAACCGTGTTGGCGATCTGACCCACGCTTTGCCCCCCAGGCGGGAAGCGGTTGAAAAGAGTGTTAAACACCACCGCAGCTGCGAGCGCGATCGCAGTGGCAATAGCCAGGCCCGTGCCCGAGTTAGGGCGATTGGAGGGAGCATCCATAGGGAAAATGTAGTAACCGTAGCCCCATCCTGCCCCGAGCGGTGCTCAAGCGTCACTACCCTCAGTGAGAGCCAGCAGTTAAACAACCACCGCTGGTCGCAGCTTTATTCATCCTCAAGTAGGGCTTCAGCAGCGTCATCAGGGGCTTCGGCATCGTCCTCAGGCTCTTCGACTGTGACAGGGGCACCGTTAATGGCCAGCTTTTCGCGCACCTCAGCCTCCACCTTGGCGGCAAAGTTGGCGTCTTCGATCAGGCGCTGCACGGTGTTGTCGCGGCCCTGGCCGACGTTGTCGCCACCGTAGCTGTACCAGGCCCCTTTGCGGACAATTACACCGGTTTGCTCGGCCAAATCGACCAAGCAGCCCATAGTCGAAATACCTTGGCCAAAGAGAATGTCAAACTCGGCAATGCGGAAGGGGGGTGCCACCTTATTCTTAGCCACCTTGACCTTGGCGCGAATGCTGTACTCTTCGGTGCCCTTTTTGAGGGTTTGAATGCGGCGAATGTCGAGGCGCACCGAGGCGTAGAATTTGAGCGCGTTACCGCCCGTGGTGACCTCTGGGTTGCCGTAGGAGATGCCGATTTTCTGCCGCAGTTGGTTGAGAAAGATGACGGTACACTGAGACTTGCCAATGCTGCCTGTGATCTTCCGGAGCGCTTGGCTCATCAGGCGGGCCTGAAGGCCCACGTGGGTATCACCCATTTCACCTTCAATTTCGGCGCGGGGCACCAGGGCGGCTACCGAGTCAATCACCACTACATCGACAGCAGCGGAGCGCACCAGCTGATCGACTATCTCCAAACCCATTTCGCCCGTGTCGGGCTGAGAGATTAATAGCTCGTCAATATTGACGCCCAAAGCTCTGGCATAGACCGGGTCGAGGGCATGCTCAGCATCCACAAAGGCCGCTACGCCGCCGTTTTTTTGCACCTCTGCCAGGGCATGGAGAGCGACAGTGGTTTTACCCGAGCTTTCGGGGCCGTAGATTTCGATGACTCGGCCCTTGGGCAGACCGCCCCCCAGAGCCAAATCCAGCGTTAGCGCGCCTGTGGGGATGGTTTCAACCGTCATGCGGCTGGCTTCTCCTAGGCGCATGATTGCCCCTTTGCCAAAGTTACGCTCAATCTGGCTGAGCACCATGGTCAGAGCTTTTTGCTTTTCGGAGCCTGCGTTGTTTTTAGATGCCATAGCTGCCTGGGGTGAATCGGGTGAGCGGAATGGAGTTGGCCTGGGGCAAGAGTCAGGAAGATGACTTTAGTAAACCCCACTTCAGCGGAGAAAGGGAGCCGCCCCTGGAGAAAAAGCGTTGTCGTGAAACTGAGCCATGACTTTAGCTGGGGAGGCGTTGTCTTCACCCAATTATTATAGTACACTTGAACCAAACTAAGCCACCTTGATGGGTTAAATCAGAGCATAGGCTTGCCGTAGGGGCAAGCCCAACAGGGGTGCACAGACACAGGGTTTCATAGTCGTTAGACAGGCTGAAAGGGTGAATACCGATGGATAACAGTCGTTTAATTCACGTTTCGGTATTCCCTGGCTGGTTGGCTGGGGTGACCTATCACCAGGGTTTGGGCTACCGCTGCTGGGTGATTAACCCAGAGATGGCTGTGCTCAATGACGGCGAAACGTACCCTAGCAGCGACGAGGCGATCGCCGCCGGGCGGCTTTTCATTCACCATTCTCTCGGGGCCGAGCCCGACCGGGGCAGTAGGGGATAATCAGCAGAGCTTTTCGCTTGGGGAGAAGCTACCGCGTTGGAGAACCCCATGGAATATGTTTTGGCCCAGGTAGGGGTGGCGGTCTTTGCCATCTCTGGGGTGCTGTCGGCGGCCCGGCAGCGCCTCGATATTTTTAGCATTGTGGTGGTGGGTCTGCTGACGGCGATCGGCGGCGGCACCCTGCGGGATGTAATTCTCGATGTGCCGGTGTTTTGGCTCGAGGATTTGACAGCCTTTTGGGTGGCCATAGCGGCCTCGGCGGCCACCTTTGTCGGCATTCGCTTCATTCTCAAGCTGCCGCTGCGCCTGCTCTCCTATCTAGATGCCATGGGCGTGGCTCTGTTTGCGGTGCAGGCGATCGACAAAACCCTG
>JANPIO010000087.1:0-17775 GCA_031425055.1 Phormidium sp. VAR_61_metabat_6 | reverse complement strand
AACGACGCCGAACCCGAGGAAGGCGCATTCTACGCCTGGCCCTATAAGACTTTGAAATCGGCGCTGACCGCCGACCAGCTGCACGCGTTGGCGAATGCCTTTGCGGTGACCCCCCAGGGTAACTTTGAGGGGCAAATCGTGTTGCAAAGATTCAACCTTGGCCCTCTCTCCACCGAAGTCGAATCGGCCCTCGATCGGCTCTTTACCCTGCGCTACGGCACCCCAGCGGCAGAGCTAGAGACCTTTCCCCCAGCCACCGACAACCAGGCGGCCAAAACCCAGACCTGGCCGGGGCGCATTCCCCCCGTCACCGATACCAAACTGATTGTGGCGTGGAATGCCCTAATGATCTCTGGATTGGCTAAGGCAGCGATCGCCCTACAGCATCCTGACTACCTGGCCACCGCTATCACTGCCGCTGAATACATTCGTCATCACCAGTGGGTCGGTAGTCAGCTGCATCGTTTGGGCTACGACGGTACACCCCAGGTACCGGCCCAGGCAGAAGACTATGCCCTGCTGATCAAGGCATTCCTTGACTTACACCAGGCCAACTTGGCGCTGGCAAACGCCACCGCCGCCACCGACTGGCTAACGCTGGCAATCTCAACCCAACAGGAGTTTGATCACCATCTGTGGAGCGCTGACCAGGGCGGCTACATTAGCGCGGCGGGTGGCAAAGACTTGCTGGTGCAGGAGCGCCCCTATCAAGACAATGCCACTTCGGCGGCGAATGGGGTCGCTGTGGCCAACCTCGTGCGGCTCTCGCTGCTCACCGACAATTTGGACTATTTAGACCGCGCCGATCGCACCCTGCAAGCCTTTGGCACTGTCATCGAGCAAATTCCCCGCGCCTGCCCCAGTTTGCTGGCGGGCCTCAACTGGTTTCGCAACGGCACGGTGGTTAAAGCTGTGGCAGAAATCATTCCTGAACTGACGGCAGAATATTGGCCGACGACTGTTTTTGAAATGAGTCAGGATCTCCCGGCTGGAGCTGTGGGTATGGTCTGTCGCGGCACCAAGTGCCTAGCCGTAGCCAAGTCTGTAAACCAACTGCGCCAGCAGCTCCAAGGATAAGCAGCAAACGTGTAAGCGTTGGTGCATTGCGGCAGTGCAGAGGGAAAGGAGCGATCGCCCTATCTCCCCACCGCTCCATCTCCATCTCCCTCCCCACCTCCCTCACCCTCCCCGCCATACCCGCCATGCCCCACGATCCCACCCTGTACCAAGTACTCTGCGATCGCATTCGCCAGTCGCCCCAGGGCCGCATCCCCTTTGCCGAGTTTATGGAGCTGGCTCTCTACCATCCCCAGGGCGGCTACTACACCACCAAAGACGCCATCCTTGGGTTTGAGGGCGACTTTGTCACCTCCGCCCATCTGGGCCACGACTTTGGCGAACTGCTGGCCACCCAATTTGCCGAGATGTGGGAGCATTTGGGTCGCCCCAATCCCTTCTCGCTGGTAGAAATGGGGGCAGGCCAGGGATTGGTCGCCGCCGATGCGCTGGGTGCTCTGCAAAACCACTATCCTGACTGCTTCGCCGCCCTCAGTTACCAGATCGTCGAGAAATCTGACCGACTGCGGGCCGCCCAAGAGCAGCGCCTGTCACCCTGGGCCGGACGAGTCAGCTGGCTAAATCTAGACGATATTCCCGACGACAGCATCACCGGCTGTCTGTTCTCGAATGAACTGGTCGATGCTTTGCCCGTGCATCAAGTGGTGATGACAAAATCGGGCCTGCAAGAGGTCTATGTCACCCTAGCCGACGACTCAGACGCCCCTATCGTAGAAGTCTTGGATGCCCCCTCTACCCCACGACTGGCCGACTACTTTACGTTCATCGGCATTGACCTGGCCGACCCGCAATATGCCTCTGGCTACCGCACCGAAGTCCACCTAGCCGCGATCGACTGGATGAAAACTGTCGCCGCCAAACTTCACCAGAGCTACGTGCTCACTGTTGACTATGGCTACCCTGCCAGCCGCTACTACAACCGCGCCCGCGCCCAGGGCACGCTCCAGTGCTACTACCAGCACGCCCACCACGACAACCCCTACAGCCACCTGGGCCACCAAGACATCACCGCCCACGTCAACTTTACGGCATTGGAACGTCAGGGTGAGCAGTGCGGGTTAGAAACCGTGGGGGTGACGCAGCAGGGGATGTTTTTGATGGCGCTGGGCTTGGGCGATCGCATCGCCGCGCTGGGCCAAATTCAGGCTAACGACCCCACCACCGTCAACCTCGCCATCCAGCGGCGCGACAAGCTGCACCAGCTGATCAACCCCATGGGGCTGGGGAATTTTATGGTGCTGGTGCAGGGCAAGGGGCTCACATCCGAGGCCAAGACGCTGAAGGGGCTGACGGTGCCGCCGCTGATGTAGAGCGCGATCGCATTTACTCAACTCGCAAACCTGAGACGTTAAAGCCGACACTTCCCTAAGCCTCGACAGGCTCTAGCAATTTAGCCTGCTGCTGCTCGACCCGGCGGGGCTGGCCCCAGAGCACCGTTTCCTGTTTGTAGATCACCATGCCGGGGCGCGCCCCCTTGGGCTTGTAGACGTGGCGGGGCTGGGTGTAGATCACTGGCACCTGGTCAGCCTGGCGGGCGCGGCTAAAGTAGGCAGTTAAGTCGGCCACATAGGCCAGGTCGCGATCGCTGGGCACATCCCCCGCCCCCAGCCGCAGCAGCACGTGGCTCCCAGGGATTTCCTGGGTGTGAAACCAGAGGTCGTAATCGGTGGCCACCGTCGAGATCAGCAGATCGTTTTGGCGGTTGTTGCGGCCCACCAGCACCGGCAGGCCATCGGGAGTTTGCAGGCGACGAAAGCCTTCATCGTTGGCTTTGCGGTCAGTCGGACGGTAGTCGGGCGAGGTCATGTAGCTCTGTTGAATCAGCTCATTGCGGATGTCGACTAGCGCCTCTAGATCCGCCGGTTCATCGTAGGTGGGGAGTTGGGTCAGGGCCGCTTCTACCTGCTCCAGGTAGGCCAGTTCGCCCTGCACCTCGGCCAGCAACGGGGCTACTGCATCCTTGGCTCGCTTCAGCTTTTGGTGCTGTTTGTAGAGACGCTGGGCCTGCTGAATCGCCGTTTTGTCGGGGTCGATGGCGAGGGTGACGGGTGCTCCAGTGTCAAAATCTTCTACCGTGAGCTGGGTCAGACCGGGCTGCCACTGGTGGCTATAGGTCATGAGTAAATCGGCCTGCTGACGGTACTGGTCGGCCTGGGCCGACTGAGCGAGGCGCTGACCAAAGGTGTTGGCCTTGAGCCGCAGCTTGTCGAGCACGCCCTTGAGCCGCTGCTGAATCTGGTTTTTGAGGCGATCGAACTGCTGTAGGGCAATCTCGCGACCGTAGTACTCATTCAACAACCTATGCACATCCGCCACCGGAGCCACCCCTTCCCAGTCGAGCACCGTGTAGCCCCCTTCGGCCCAGCCAGGGTAAAACTCGCCCTTCTCAAGACAGACCAGCCAGCGCTGCCAGACCTCAAACAGCCGATTCCAGTCGCTTTGAGTCAGGCTTTCGGCGGCTTGGTCAGGGGTTAGATGGGCAGCAGAGAGGAGCGATCGCACCAGTGACGAACTCAGTCCCCCATAGCTCTGCATCAGCATTTTTTTGAGCGTAGTGGGCACCAGCGTCACCCGCTCCTGCCAGGAGGCTTGGGATTCTTGCAGGCTAGGCAGCGTATTCATGATGGCCGGGGGCAGCACGTAGGTGTCGCCAGTTTGAATAGGCCGCACCCGCGACTGCTGATCGCTCACCTGGTGGGCCGCCGTGACAATCTGATTTTGGGCGTTGGCCAGAATGACATTGCTGTACTTGCCCATGATTTCGACGTACAGGTGCCACTGGGGCGGGTCGCCGGGGCGGGGGCCAAACTGCAAATCGATCGCGCGCTCCCAGGGGGCCACCGGGGCGATCGCCACCAGGGCCAGCTGGCTAATCTGGTGCTTCAACTGCTGGCTAAAGGTAAACGTATCCTGACCCTTGGGCGGCGCATCGCCCAGGTGCAGTCGCGCCGCCTGAGGCTGCCAAGAAATCGTCAGCCAGCTGCGGCGATCGAGGGTTCGCAGCGCCAACGCCAGGGTGGTCGTGTCGACCTGCACCACCGTCTCGCAGCGGGCAGGCACCCAGTCAGTCTCAAGGCTCTGGCACAGGGCCATTAGAGTAGTAAAGTCAACCGGCTGCACAACACAATCCTCCAGGCTGAGACAGAGTAAGCAGGGCAATCCCAGAACAGGGCAGCTAGGGAACCCCGATAAAGCGCTAAGAAGACCCGATTGGGCCGCTCTTAAGCCGAGAGATATAGCCCAGGGAACGAAAACGCCAGAAACCTGAAATTTCGCCCGATATTCACCCTCAGCACCAGATGGATTCGTTAGTATGGCAATAAGTCTGATCTGGGCTCAAATGTAGAGCATAGTGCCAAAAAGCCCTGGGTTTTCTGGCCAGTCGGGGATAGCCCTGGCGTTAGCACTGGCAACTCCCGTTATCGCCCTTCTATATATTATGGACATCAAGCTTATCAATATCGGCTTTGGCAATATCGTATCGGCCAATCGGGTGATTGCCATCGTTAGCCCCGAGTCTGCCCCCATTAAGCGCATTATCTCCGACGCCCGCGAGCGTGGGCAACTCGTCGATGCCACCTACGGTCGCCGCACCCGTGCCGTCATTATCACCGACTCAGGCCACACCATTCTGTCCGCCATTCAGCCCGAGACCGTTGCCCACCGCTTCGTCAGCGGCAAGGATGGCGACGGCAAGTGAAAGGCTGATGGCTGTCAGTAACGCTAGGGAAATGCGATCGCCATGATTGCCGTACTGGACAAAGCCCCGATAACCTTTGACGAATTTATGGAGTGGTATCCGGAGGATTCGGAGTATCATTACGAACTGCGGCGGGGGGTGGTGGTCGAGATGCCCAAACCAAGGGGAAAGCACTCCAAGTTGGCAGGCGATCTGGCCTTTGAGCTAGGGGCAGTCATTCGCAGCGCTAAGCAGCCCTATTTCATTCCCAAAGAATGTGTGATTAAACTCTCGAACGACATGGGCTACGAGCCCGATATTGTCGTTTTAGCGGAATCGGCGATCGCCAACGAGCCCCGCTGGGAGCGAGAATCGGTGATTACTAAGGGCCAATCGATCAAACTGGCGGTGGAAGTCGTGTCTACTAACTGGCGGGATGACTATCTGCTCAAACTGGCCGACTACGAAGCCTTTGGCATTCAGGAATACTGGATTGTGGATTATCTAGGGCTGGGCGGACGGCGCTACATTGGTTCACCCAAACAACCTACTTTTACCCTTTGCCACCTAGTGGATGGGGAGTTTGAGCTGCAGCAGTTTCGAGACAGCCAACCCATTGTTTCCCCCATGTTTCCAGGGTTGTCGCTGACCGTAGATCAGATATTTGGTTAAGGCTGCTGTGGGCTAGAACGGTAGAGTGTGTCATCGTGCAGTGAAGCAGGGCGTTATGGCGTAGGGAGAGGGAGCGATCGCCAATATCTTGTAAGCCAACAACGCACTCTACTGACGCCTCGTGAGCATCAAAGTGTCACAAGATAGCCCGTCATCTGGCACACCAATTCAAAACTTACGTTTAGCCAAGGCTAGATTCGGCCTAGAGAGCTTAGAAGAACAACTATAATTATCAGAAATACAATTGCGTTAACTGGTGCGTTTGCCGCCGGTGCCACACCATCTCTATTGTTCATTGGCTTAATGACTTGTTCGCCTTGGGCAGGCGCTGCGGCTTTTACAAGTACCCTGGCTAGTGGTGGAACCATGATTGGGGGATTGTTTGGACTTATAGTTCTCAGTGTCCTGGCCGCTCTCATGGCTTACATTTTGATTCAGATTCAGCTGGCTTGGTTGCCTATCTAGCGGCGATAAGGCGTGTCATCTCGTCGCGCTCGGTCGGAGAAACCCCAGAGTGTAAGACATGCGTTGCGGCTATGGGTAGGTCTATCTTTCCAGCCGACAACACACCCTGTGGGTTTGTTGAGAATACCTCCTAAGCAGAAGTTATCTTGTGCTCCATTTCCCCCTGCCTCGCCCTACCCCTTCCTTTTGCTTGATAGACTACTCAAGGAACGTCTCCCCACTCACCCCATGCCCGCCGATCGCCCCGAGTCTATTGAAAAAATTGTGGCCCGCTTTCAGAAGGCCGCTGACCCCAAGCGTCGCTACGAGCAGCTACTGTGGTTTGCCAAAAAACTCGACCCCCTGCCCGATGAGTATAGAACCCCTGAGAACAAGGTGCCGGGCTGCGTCTCCCAGGTGTTTGTGGTAGCTGACCTAGTCGACGGCAAGGTAGTCTACCAGGCCGACTCCGACGCTCAAATCACCAAAGGACTGGTAGCGCTGCTGATCAAGGCGCTCAACGGTCTTACCCCTGACGAAATCGTCACCCTCACCCCCGACTTCATTAAAGACACTCAGCTCGACGTCAGCCTTACCCCGTCGCGGGCCAATGGCTTCTACAACATTTTTAAGACTATGCAGCAAAAGGCCCAGGGGTTGATGGATGGGGCGGCGGCAGCCGTGCTGAGCTAAGGATAGAGGAAAGCGCGATCGCCTCTCCCCTGGCTGCTGAGATCAGAATCCCCGGCATCTCTACTAAACTTTGATAAACTTTGGATTGCGAAGCGGCCTCGGCTGACTTTGCCAATTCGTTTTTGCTACTGGTTGGGCCTACTTCATGAGCGAATACAGCATTTTTACCTCTGAGTCGGTATCTGAGGGCCATCCCGACAAAATGGCTGACCAGATCTCCGACGCCGTTTTAGACGCCATTCTTAAAGAAGACCTGCATGCCCGAGTAGCGGTCGAAACCCTGGTCAAAACCGGCATGGCCGTGATTGCTGGGGAGGTGCGCACCAACACCTACGTCGATCTAGAAGACATTGTACGCAACGTGATTTTGGCCATTGGCTACGACAGCTCTGACGTGGGCTTTGACGGGGCCTCCTGCGCGGTGCTCAATGCCATTGGCAAGCAGTCATCGGATATTGCCATGGGGGTCGATGTGGCCACCGACAAAGACTTGGGCGCAGGCGACCAGGGGCTAATGTTTGGCTACGCCACCAGCGAAACCGACACCCTCATGCCCGCCCCGATCTACTACGCCCATCGGCTAGTAGAGCGGCAGGCCCACCTGCGTAAGCACGGCGTGCTGCCCTGGCTGCGCCCTGACGCCAAGAGCCAAATCACCCTGCGCTACGAGAATTTGAAGCCGGTGGCTGTGGAAGCGGTGGTGCTCTCCACCCAGCATGATCCCGATATTTCTCAAGCCGATATCCGCGAAGCGGTGATGGAAGAAATCATTAAGCCGGTGCTGCCCAACGGGTGGCTCCACGCCGATACCCAGTACCATATCAACCCCACGGGGCAGTTCATTATTGGTGGCCCCGTCGGTGACTGCGGCCTCACGGGGCGCAAAATTATTGTTGATACCTACGGCGGCATGGCTCGCCACGGCGGCGGCGCATTTTCGGGCAAAGACCCCACCAAGGTCGATCGCTCGGCGGCCTACGCCGGTCGCTATGTGGCCAAAAATATTGTGGCGGCAGGCCTGGCCGATCGCTGCGAAATTCAGGTTTCCTACGCTATTGGGGTGGCTCAGCCCACGTCAATCTCAATCAACACCTTTGGCACCGGCAAGATTGCTGACGGGGCGATCGCCGAGCTAGTACGCAAACACTTTGACCTGCGGCCCCAGGGCCTGATCGACATGCTCGATCTGCGCCGCCCAATTTACCAGCAGACAGCCGCTTACGGCCACTTTGGCCGCGAACTGCCTGACTTCACTTGGGAAAAAACCGACAGAGCTGACCTGCTCAAGACCGCTCTTTAAGGCGACTTAGGCGCTACTACACAAACGCAGGGGGTGGTCAGCTAACTGTCCCCTGTATTTGCGTATGTACCTTCTACTGATTGATGACGGTGGTCTGGTGGGGCGCAGCGCGTTCGTCGTCGGATTCGCTCTGGGTGCCGTGATCGTGGTCTTTAAGGTCTTCGGTGCGGCGACGGCTCAGCAATTCTTTAAGGGGATCGCGCTTTTCTTCGGACATATGAATTTGAATATTAGGCCCCGATCGCGCCAGGCGGATGATAATGCCGTCTTCCACAGGGACTTCGGTAATGCGACGACCGTCGAGGTAGGTACCGTTAGTGCCAATACTTTTCACCGCCCAGCCATTGTCGGTACGGTGAACCTCAACGTGGTGGCGAGAGACTACGGCGCTATAGAGAACCACGTTGTTATCGGTCGATCGACCAATGCGAATCACCGATTCTTGATCAAAAGACCAGCTCTGCACTGGAGTTTTGTGGAGAGGATGGAGCAGCGAGAGGGTAATCACATTACTCAATCAAAAACGATCCCTGTAGTGTCTAATCATAGAAGAGTCTGACGAAGCCCAACCCCCATTTTAGAATTCTCAGCCGCTGACGGTCGGTAGGCACCACCTATCTCCAGGACTGTTGAGCAGCCTGATTAGATGATAGTTCAGCACCGCAGTAATTCAGAGAGGAGTGAAACCCCTAATGGTCAGCTTTAGCTGGGGACGGTGGATGCCAGGTCGAGATTGCCTACTGCCGAGCGATCAAGCAGCCAGCGCAGTTCTCCCTCGGGTTGCACCAGCCGCGAGGGATAGGCCTCATCGTCACCATCGGGGGCAAACACCTGGGCTAGGGCGGCCTGTTTGTCGGCCCCAGCCACCAAAAACATGACCCGGTGGCTGTGGTTGATCAGCGGGGCGGTAAAGGTGAGGCGAGGGTCATGGCCCTTTTGGCCCACGGTAATCAGGCGATCGTCTACTTTCAGCGCCTCGGTGTGGGGAAAGAGAGAGGCGGTGTGGCCGTCATCGCCCATGCCCAGCAAAATCAGGTCGAAGCGGGGCACCTGCTTGGGGCCAAGGCCCTGGAGCCCGCCAAAAATTGACTTGACCATCGCCTCGTACTGGCGGGCCGACGCCGCTGGATCCCCCTCTAGGGTAGGAGCATAGAGAATGTGGTCGGGGGGGATGGGCACTCGGTCGAGCCAGGCGGCCTTGGCCATGCCCCCGTTGCTGTCGGGATGGTCGAGGGGCACGTAGCGCTCGTCGCTCCAAAAAATGTAGAGTTTTTCCCAGGGCAGGTCTTGCTCGACCAGGCCACTGTAGAGGGGCTTGGGGGTGCTGCCACCGGCTAGGGCCAGGGTGCAGTAGTCGTGGTCGGCTACGGCGCTGTGAATGGCCTCAACCACTAGGGCTAGAGCCCGCTGCACTAGGGCAGGCTTGTTGGGCAAGATCTCAAGCTGCGGCGCGGTCATAGGGGGTACCAAATAGGGGATCTAGCCGGTCTTGGGGGCTAGACAGCCAGAACGTTTTGATTTCTCACCAGCAGACTAACGTAGTTGGTACCCCAACGCCGATGGCTTAAGCTTTAATTTTGGAGCCAGAACTCAGTCAGGTGAGGGCATTGGTTGACAAGCCGCCCAAAACCTTGAAAGCTTACGGTTAGCTCTGTACCCTGCGATCGCATCTCGCCCCATGCAACTGACTCCCCAGGAAAAAGACAAGCTGCTGATTTTTACCGCTGCCCTGGTGGCCGAACGCCGCAAAGATCGAGGGCTAAAGCTCAACCACCCCGAAGCCGTCGCCTACATTTCTGCGGCCATTTTAGAGGGGGCGCGCGATGGGCAGACTGTGGCCGACCTGATGAGCTACGGCACCACCCTGCTGAGCCGGGCCGACGTCATGGACGGGGTGGCGGAGATGATTCACGACGTGCAGGTGGAGGCGACCTTCCCCGACGGCACCAAGCTAGTTACTGTTCACGAACCTATTCGGTAGGGCGACCCATGGCTGTTTCTGGCTCCAACCCAGGGGAGATTGTGCTGGATGCTAATGCGATCGAGGCCGTGCTGGGAGCGTTGGTCACCCAGCTCGACGCCTACGTGTTTCCCGAGGTGGCCGAAAAAATTCAGGCCGACCTTGAGCAGCGCCTGGAGTCAGGCGGCTACGGCGATATTAGTGGCGGGCAGCAGCTGGCCGATACGTTGACCGCCCAGCTTCAGCAAATGAGCGGCGATCGCAACCTGCGCCTGCACTTCAGCCCCGCCCCCCTGCCCCACATTGAACCCGATGTGACTCCCAGCGCGGAGGAAATCGAGCGCCAGTACCAGGCCAGCCGCCGCCGCAATTTTGACTTGAACAAAGTTGAGCGCCTGCCGGGGAACGTAGGCTACATTCAGCTGTTTAGCTTTGAGCCGCCAGAGTTTGCGGGCGACACCCTGGCCGCCGCCATGACCCTGGTGGCCCACACTGACGCGCTGATTTTTGACCTGCGCCACAACCAGGGGGGCTCTCCGGCCACGGTGGCGCTGCTGTGCAGCTACCTACTGCCCGCCCACCCGCCCATTCACCTCAACGACCTGTACTGGAGCGAAACCGACGCAACCCACCAGTGGTGGACGGTGCCCTACGTGCCGGGACAGCGCTACCTCGACAAGCCGGTCTTTGCCCTCACCAGCCCTGAAACCTTTTCGGCGGCGGAGGAGTTTGCCTACAACCTGCAAGTTTTAAAGCGCGGGGCCGTCGTGGGCGAAACCACGCGCGGGGGTGCCAATCCGGGGCGCGGCTTTCGTCTGCACGACCACTTTTGGGTGTTTATGCCCACGGGCCAGGCGATCAACCCCAGCACCGGCAAAAATTGGGATGGTACAGGGGTGATCCCCACCGTTAAGGTGCCGGCAGAAACGGCCCTCGACACGGCCCACTTGATGGCTCTCAACCACCTGCTGGAGGCGGAGCCCAAGGGTGTGGCCCGCCGCGAACTGGAGGAAACCCTGCCCAGAGTGGAGCGATCGCTCCAGCAAAAGCGCCAAGACTTAATTGCCAACCTAGGAGGCCCGTCATGATTCCCGGAGAACTGCTGCCCGCCGAGGGTGAGATCGAGCTGAATGCGGGTAAAGAGACCGTGGCGCTGGCGGTAGCCAATACGGGCGATCGCCCTATTCAGGTGGGCTCCCATTTTCACTTTTTTGAGGTGAATGCGGCCCTGAGCTTTGAGCGCGATCGGGCGCGGGGCATGCGCCTCGATATCCCGGCGGGGACTGCCGTGCGCTTTGAGCCAGGCGATGAGCGCGATGTCACTCTGGTGCCGTTGGCCGGAGAGCGCCGGGTGTATGGTTTCAACGCCCAAGTTGAAGGGCCACTGTAGCCCAGGGATATAAGCTAGGGATAGTCGAACCACGCCAGGACAACTGCGATGCAGAGCACAGCTAGCCTCGAACAAGCCCTCCTCGACCACCTACGACGGCTTCCTCCCGACAAGCAGCAGGAAGTTCTCGACTTCGCCGAATTTTTACGGCAGAAGCTCTTCTCGTCGCCGAAACTCTCCTCCAGTCCATCCCTACAACAGCTTGCTAGCCTGCCCTTATCCCAGCGTCATCAGGCGTTGGCCCCATTCATCACCGATACTGCCGAAGACTTCAAAACCGATCCTGCGCTGACCGAGTTTTCGGCTTTAGACAGTGAAGATTGGGAGTTTCCTGATGACAAGTCCTAGTCGTGGCGAAATTTGGCTGGTAGACCTTGCCCCCACTCGTGGGCAAGAAATTCAGAAGACTCGCCCCGTCGTCGTGACTAGCACTAATCTCTTCGCCCCCATCCCCCTTCGCATCATCATCCCCATTACTACCTGGCAAGACAAATTCGACAGCCGCCCATTTATAGTGAAACTGCTCGCCACCGCTGCGAATGGCCTCAATCAAGACTCCGCTGCCAATGTCTTACAAGTTAGAAGTCTCTCAACCCAGCGCTTTGTCAAATATATCGGGCAGCTAGAACCAAACCTACTGGCTGAGATCCTCGCTGGGTTAATTGTCTGTGTCGATTATGACTAGACCTAAGCGCATTATCGTCATCGAGCTGTTCCAGACCTATCCCCCGCCTGCTGATCATCGGCCTTGACTGCATGGCCCCGATCTGGTGTTTGACCAGTGGCAGCAAGATTTGCCCAACCTCTCGCGGGCTACGGCATTAATGCTCTATTAGGGCTGCGAGGCAAAGTCTTAGCGGTTTCAAGGAAACGCATCGCTAGATCTTCACCGATTGACTCAGCCACTTAACAGCTGGTTCATCCCGCTCAAACACCCGATTCAGCTAGCCACCAGGCTACTTACCCTCTGCCTTAGGGATTGATTCAGCGGCAGCTAGGAGTCGTTGGAAGACTTGCTGCAAGACTCGGGCTTCTTCATCGTCAATATAGTGGGCAAATTCGGTGGCAATGCTTGCCCCATAGATCGCCCACATCTGCTGCTGCATGGCCAGCCCAGCCTCGGTCAGCACGGCATAGGTGCCTCTGCGATCGCTCGGGCAAGACTCGCGGCAAATCAGGCCCGCCCGTTCTAGGCGATCGAGTAGGCGGGTGATATTGCTGCGACTGAGCAACACTTTTGCCGCGAGTTCGCTCAGCCGGAGGCGGTACTCAGGGGCTTCTTTGAGAGTGAACAGCACGTCGTACCAGTCCATCGGCGGCAGGTCGGCCTCAGACAGGTCGGACTCCATCCGCTCTAGCAAGCGAGCGTGGGTGGTGAGGAACAGTCGCCAAAGCGAGCTGCGCAGAGGATCAAGGGCGGGTTGGGTGCTCATAAGAGTCAGTATGCTCAGAAAGTAGTTGCACTTTCAACTAAATGGTGTTAATTTAATTTTAGTTGCAAATGCAATCATTTCAATCGCAACTACTTTTGGATTTTGAACCCGTATTTTTTGGAGAACTGAACTATGACGACTCATCTACAAGCTGGAACCGACCTGAAAATCGCCTTTGAAGATATCAAGCAGCTCTTTTTTGAGGGCAAAGCGATAGACGCATTTGAAAAGTACTACGCTGACACCGTCGTGATGCAGGAAAACGAAGCGCCCGCCACCATTGGCAAAGACGCTAACCGCCAGCGGGAATTGGAGTTTTTCAGCAAGGTGACTGAGTTTCGCGGCGCTGAGCTAAAGAGCGTAGCCTTCGGCGATGACGTGATCATCTCTGAGTGGTTCTATGACTACACCCATGCCGATTGGGGCGATCGCACCTATCACCAGGTCTCGGTGCAGCGCTGGCAAGACGGCAAAGTGGTTCACGAGCGTTTCTACTACGGAGCCTAGACTATGACGACGGCACTTCCTCCCCTCAAGCTGATTAGCCACAAGCTCTGCCCCTACGTGCAGCGCTCGATCATCACTCTGATTGAGAAGCAAATTTCTCACGAGCGGGCCTACATTGACTTAGCCCACAAGCCCGATTGGTTCTTGCTGCGCTCTCCTTTGGGCAAGGTGCCAATCCTGCTGGTCGGGGAGGAAGTCCTCTTCGAGTCGGCAGTGATTTGCGAATACCTGGATGAAATCAGCCTCGGTTCGCTGCATCCTGCCGATCCATTAACCAAGGCCAAGCACCGCTCCTGGATTGAGTTTGGCTCTAACCTGTTGGCTAAAATCGGGGCGTTTTACAACGCCAAAGACCCCGAAAGCTTCGAAACCAGCCGTCAAGATCTGGTTATGAGTTGGCAAACGCTAGAAGCGCAGCTCCAGACAACGACCTACTTTGCCGGAGACCAATTTTCGCTAGTGGATGCGGTCTACGGCCCGATCTTTCGCTACTTTGTCGCGTTTGAGCAGTACCAAGACTTTGGCTTTTTTGACCAAACGCCCAAGGTCAAAGCCTGGGGAGAGGCTCTGCTGCAAAGACCCTCGATACAGCAGGCTGTAGCTGATAACTACTTTGAGCTGCTCCACGACTTTCTCAAGCAGCGCCAGAGCGTGTTATCGGGTCTGATCGCCGCCCCTAACGCAGCAGCTTAGGTCATGGTTATGGACAGGGGGGCGAGCAAAGGGTGCTAGTCCCTCACCACTTTGCCTCGGATGCGGCGGTAGATCTTTTCGGCTTCGACCCAGACAAACAGCAGGGTGCTAAAGCCAAAACAGACCAGTAGTTCGAAGGAACTGAGCAGGTGGGTGCCAAAGAAATTTCGCAGCGGCTCTACGTAGATCAGCATGAGCTGGAGCACGCAGGTGAGCAGCACGGCCCCCAGCACAAAGGGGTTTGACCAGGGCGACATTTCTATTGTGAGGCGCGTGTTAGATCGCACGGCGATCGCATGGCCCATCTGAGCCAGACAGAGGGTCGTAAACACCATCGTCTTCCAGCGATCGGGGTCGCCCCCCTGCTGGGCGTGCTGGTAGGCCCACACCATCATCGACACCGAGATCACAGCAAACACAATGCCGATGCGCAGCATGTAGGCCCCCAATCCACGGGCAAAAATGCCCTCCTGGGGGTCGTGGGGAGGCCGTTCCATCACGTCGGGTTCGGCGGGTTCTACCGCTAGAGCCAGGGCGGGGAAGCCATCGGTGACCAGATTCATCCATAAGATTTGCAGCGGGCTGAGGGGCACATCTAAAATCGGCAGCAGCAGCGGTGAGAGGGCAATGGTGAGGAGTTCGCCAATGTTGGAGCCGAGAATGTATTTCACAAAGCGGCGAATGTTGGTGTAGACCACCCGGCCCTCTTCGGTGGCGGCGACGATGGTGGCAAAGTTATCGTCAAGCAGCACCATGTCGCTGGCTTCTTTGCTGACGTCGGTGCCGGTGATGCCCATGGCGATGCCGATCTCGGCCTGTTTGAGCGCCGGGGCATCGTTGACGCCGTCGCCGGTCATGGCGACGATCTGGTGGTCTTTTTGCAGGGCTTTGACGATGCGGAGCTTGTGCTCGGGCGAAACTCGGGCGTAAATATTGACCTCTTTGACCACGGCCTCTAGCTCGGCCTGGTTCATGGCCTCTAGCTCAGCGCCGCTGAGGGAGCGGGCATCGGCGTCGGCAATGCCGAGGTCTTGGGCGATCGCCATCGCGGTCAGCTGATGGTCGCCGGTAATCATCATGGGGCGAATGCCCGCGGCCCGACAGCGCTGCACGGCGGCGCGTACCTCAGGCCGCAGGGCGTCGATCATGCCCACTAGGCCCAGCCACACCAGATCGCGCTCGGCCAGATCGGGGTCGCCTTCGTCGGGCACGGTGGTGATGGGGCGATAGGCAAAGCCCAGCACCCGCAGCCCCTGGGCGGCCATCGCAGCGCTGTTGTCTAGAATGCGCGATCGCACCTCCTGATCTAGCTCAAACTGCTCTGTCCCCTTCAAACCGCTGGTGCAGCAGTCGAGCAGCATCTCGGGCGACCCCTTGGCCAGCATCAGGTAGGGGGCGCTAGCCAAGGCTTCGGGCAGCGCCAGATCGACGGCCAGGGCATCCACGCCGCTAAACACCACGCTCATGCGCTTGCGCTCTGAGGAAAAAGGAAACTCTACAACCCGCTGCAATTCGTGGCCCAGGCGATGGCGATCGAGGCCGCTTTTGGCCGCCATCACCACCAGGGCTCCCTCGGTGGGGTCGCCCATAATCGCCCAGTCGCCCGCCTCCTTTTGCAGCACAGCGTCATTGCACAGCAGGCCATCCACCAGCAGCAGACCGACATCGGGCACCTGGCGAGGGTCTAGGGGCTGCCCTGCACTGACAAACTCGCCCTCAGGAGCGTAGCCCTCCCCAGTAATTTGCAGCGATTGGGACAGGGTGCGCATCTGCTGCACCACCATTTTGTTTTGGGTTAGGGTGCCGGTTTTGTCAGAGCAAATGGTGGTGACCGAGCCCAGAGTTTCGACGGCGGGCAGGCGGCGAATTAGGGCCTGGCGACGCACCATGCGCTGGGTGCCAATCGCCAGGGTAACGGTGATCACTGCTGGCAGACCCTCAGGCACCACCGCCACGGCCATACTTAGGGCCACCTCCAGCAGGCGCTCAAAGGCTCCCCAACCGCCAAAATACACCCCAGCGCCCACCACGATGGCCACCAGGGTCAGCGACCCGGTGACCAGCACGTTGCCCAGCTGGGTCATGCGCTGCTGGAGCGGGGTGGGTTCGGTTTCGACCCCTTGCAGCAGGGCGGCAATGCGACCCAGCTCGGTTTTCATGCCGGTGCCGGTGATTAGTACGCGACCCCGCCCCTGCACGACCTCCGTGCCCTGAAACACTAGGTTCTTGCGATCGGCCAGGCCCGTATCAGCCGCCAGGGTGCGGGTGGCCTGTTTGTTGACCCCCTGGGCTTCGCCGGTCAGGGCTGACTCGCGCAGCTGAAGGTTGCTGGCCTCTAGCAGGCGACCATCGGCGGCCACTTGATCGCCCGCTTCGAGCAGCATAATGTCGCCAGGCACCAGGTCTTGGGAGGGCACCTCTTGCAGGCGACCGTCGCGCTGCACCCGCACACTGGGCGACGCCATCTGCTTGAGCGCGGCGAGGGCTTTTTCAGCCCGGCTCTCTTGCAGATAGCCCAGCACGCCATTGAGAATGACGATCGCAAAAATCGCGATCGCATCCTTGGGAAATTCTTGATTTCTAAAGGACAGCACCCCCGACACCACCGCCACCGCGACCAGCATCAGCAGCATGATGTTGGTGAACTGGTCGAGCAAAATGCGCCAGGCAGGGCGGCCCCCCACTTCTTCTAGCTCGTTGGGGCCGTACTGGCTGCGGCGATCGAGCACCGCTTGAGCCGTGAGGCCGGTGTCATCATTGCTGTCTAACTGGTTAAGGGCTTGGTCAATACCAACCGAATGCCAGGCGGTCGTAGAATTTGGAGAGGAGTTATTCATGCAACGCCACCGGCTACCGTTCGATCTGTCGCTCTAATGGTATAGCCTTGGCCAGAGCTACGGAACTGCCCACAAAGATTGATTTTTGGAGCGATTTTGACACAGAACACAGGGGTGGAGTGCAGGCTGATGCAATTTGTTCGCCGACTGCTGAGGCGATTCGCGACGCGTAAAGCCTGCGGCATCTCAGAAACGGGTACCGACTCAAAACGATTATTCCTCCGGGGAACGCTGCTGCTGCTGCCCCTGTTGCTGAGCGGCTGCCTGCGCTACGACCTTACCCTGCGCTTTGACCACCAGAGCCACGGCCAGATTTCGCAGACGGTTGATCTAAGCGATCGCGGTGCCGCCCTGGCCCAACCCACCCTAGCCCCCTGGCTAGAGGAATTGAAGGTGCGATCGCGCCCCCTTGGTGGCCAGCTCAGCCAAAGCCCGCAGACCGTTACCCTCACCGTGCCTTTCGGTAACGTCGCTGACTTAGGCGATCGCTTTCGACAGCTCTTTGCCGGTGCCGCTTCCCCAGAGCTTGAATCCGTCTCCGTCGAAGAATCATCTCCTACCGATAGCTCCACCTACCTAAAACTGCCTGGCTGGGAGCCTGTTCCCTTCGCGTTAAATATCGACCAAACCAATTGGCTGTTGGCCAGCCGCACCCACCTCACCTACCGACTAGACCTGCGCCAGTTCCCCACCAGTGGGGAGAATGCCACCGATACAGCCCCCTGGGCAGACCTGCGCTTTCGGCTGCAAGTGCCCTGGGGCTTAGCCAGCCTTGCCCCCACCGACACGCCGCCCCTGGCCCAAGACCCAACCGGGGCCACCTGGCAGATGGAGCCGGGGCAGATCACCTATATTGATGCTGCATTTTGGCTGCCCAACGCGATCGCCCTCGGCACCCTCGGCATAACAGCCCTAGTGCTCGCTGGCTATGGCCTCCGCTACCGCATCTTCAAACCCAAGTTCCCCGCCCCCTAAGCACTCCCTCACCCTTTTTGCTTCGACTTATAGGGCCACTACGCCGCCAGCACCCAAACTTCCTCGCCTTCCCCATCTCCCTCACCTCTCATTTCCTAAAAACCTTTACCCAAAA
>JANPIO010000086.1:0-30148 GCA_031425055.1 Phormidium sp. VAR_61_metabat_6 | reverse complement strand
CTTCCTGTAGCAGCAAAGCCTCACCTGCCCGCTTGTATCTTACCTGAACCAGCAGCCAGTCTTAACTCAACACTAACCTCTCCAACCTCGGTGTCTACAAACCCTACAAACAGGCCAAAGACGAACTGGACTAGGGCGAACCCGTCACATACATCCTCGGCAAGGGGCTCGTTATCGACGGATAGCTTGACGTACGGTGAAAGAGTTGGCGATCGCACCCATGCAAGACTCCACCAAACCCTTCTACACACAGGCAACACAAAACCCCTAGCTTCAGCCAGGGGTTTTGTATATCAGAAAATTTATAAACTAAATCAATATTACCTAGGCCAGAAAACCAAGCCGTTGGCCGTTTGCTTTGGCCTTGCGAATCAGCGCCTGGCGTTCTTTGCTATCGATGCCAAAGCGGTTGCAGAAGTTGGTAATAGTTTTGGAGTGAAGGGCGATCGCCTGACCCCGCAGCCTGTTGAATTTTGGGGTTCCCATGATGTTGCGAACTAGCAGAACCATCGGTGCAAACATAGCGCTTCTTCTCCAAAGACTCTTAGAAACTGCCTGCGAAACTGAATGAAATTAGCTGACTACCAGAGTGACCAGCATTAGACCCGTCACTAAGAGAGTGGCGATCGCAGCTTGCAGCGCGTAGCCCTTTTGCTGCTCTGGCGAGGGGTAGGAGGCGAAATACATTTCAGGTTCTACGGCGTAGTTGTTGAGAATGCCGTTGTCGATCTGGGTGGTGGTGAACATGGCGAGGCCCTCCTGGGGTGCTGAATGTTTCTTTGTGTAAACTAATGTAACAGCTATGTAACGATATTGCAACAATTTCTTGCATTAATTTTGTGCTTGCGCTAGCGATCTGCTTTTGGAGGATAGAGGGAGCTTGGCCTGGTGGGCCTCAACATGTCGCAGGTGCTGATGTGCCTGTGGGAAGCAAGGCGATCGCCTTGCATGAAGAATTTCGTCACTTTAGTCGTCAGAAAAAGGCTAGGCCACCGCTGCAAGAAAAGCGGTGGCCTAGCCTAGGCGACTTTAGCCTAGTAACAAGGCTTGAATAAAATCCGTTTTTTGTAGATAGGCCTCTGGGCCGACCTAGATAGGCGTTCTGGCTGTCCTAATATCTATCTAATTCTTGGGCCTTAGCGCTTGGTCTAAGTCAGCGATGAGGTCATCTACGTGCTCTAGGCCAACGGAGAGGCGGAGCAGGTTGGGGGCGGTTTGAGTGCCTTGCTCAATTGAGGCGCGGTGTTCGATCGCGCTGTGGGGGCTGCCAAAGCTGGTGGCACGGGCGATTAGGCTGGTTTTAGCGGCGACTGCCATCGCCCTGTCCTGATCGCCTTTCACTAAGAATGAGAGCAGCCCGCCATAGCCCTGCATTTGTTTTTGCGCGACGTCGTGGCCGGGATGCTCGGGCAGTCCGGGGTAGAGTACCTGCTCGATGGCGGGATGTTGGGATAGCCAGGTGGCAATGGTTTGGGCGGCCTCGGCCTGGGCGCGCACTCGCAGGGGTAGAGTTTGTAGGCCGCGTAGGGTTAGCCAGCAGTCGAAGGGAGACGGCACCACACCGCCGATGGTTTGCACCAGCCGCAACTGATCAAACAGCGGATTGAGTTCACGAGTGACCACCGCGCCGCCAATCACATCCCCATGGCCCGCTAGGTACTTGGTGGTGGCGTGAATCACAAAGTCGGCCCCCAGGGTGAGCGGAGTTTGCAGCACGGGGGATGCAATGGTGTTGTCACAGGCCAGGTAGGCGTTGGCTTGGTGGGCCAGATCGGCAACCGCTCGAATGTCGGTAACGGCCAGCTGCGGATTTGAGGGGGTTTCGATCAGCACTAGGCGGGTGTTAGGGCGCAGGGCCTCGGCTACTGCCGCCAAGTCGGTCGTGTCAACCAGCGTGTAGCTCAAGCCCCAGGGGGCAAAAATGCGGCTCAGCATTTGCTGCACGCCATAGTAGACGCTCTGGGGAGCAATCACGTGATCCGCTGGGCCGAGGGCTTGCAGCAGGCTGAAGGTGGCAGCCGATCCAGAGGCAAAAGTGGCTGTTTCTGCCCCTCTTTCCAAGGTGGTTAAGGCCGCTTCGAGGGCGTCGCGGTTGGGGTTGCCGCTGCGGCCATAGATATAGCCTTTGGGATAGCTGCCATCGCTATCCCGCTCAAAGGTGGTGGAGAGATGAATGGGTGGTGTCAGGGCTCCCGTGGCGGGGTCAATGCTGCGGCCGCTGTGAATAGCCTGGGTTTCTAACGAAAAAGGCGTGGCGTCGAGAGACATAGAATTAGGACAGATGGGTTGCCCTTGATTTTATGGGTGTTGGCCGAGCCTGACTATAGACCGATCGCCCAGCCAGCTATCCATATGTCTCATCCTGGGCATTCTGAACCTATCCGTTCTGCCCATAGATTGGGACAACCACTAATCTAGGACTCCCACAACCCTCTACTCATCTACCCTCTACCCATCCACTCCCTACCCGCCGCCGCTTTATTGTCCTTTTGCCGCCCCTGTTATGGATGCCCTCGTCACCTCTGCCCTTGTGTTTCTGTTCGGTGCCGCCGTGGGCAGCTTTCTCAATGTGGTGATCTACCGGGTACCAGCGGGGCGATCGCTGCTGCACCCGCCGTCTCGCTGTCCCAAGTGCCACACCCAGCTCAAACCCTACGACAACGTGCCGGTGCTGGGCTGGCTCTGGCTTAGGGGGCGCTGTCGCTACTGTCGCACGGCCATTTCTCCTCGCTACCCGCTGATTGAGGCGTTTACAGGGGCGCTGTTTTTAGCGACATTTTGGCTGTTTGGCCCCACCTGGCTCACGGTGGGCTATTGGCTATTGCTGAGCTGGTTGGTGGCGCTGGCGTTTATTGATGTTGATACCCTGACGCTGCCCAATTCCCTCACCCAGTCGGGGTTGCTGCTTGGTCTGGGGGTGAAATTTTTGCTGCCACTGCTTCAGGGTGAACCTTGGCCTAGCCCCATGCAAAGTTTGCTGGGCGGCATATTGGGGGCGGTTTTAGGCATTTGGATTTTTGACTTAATTACCCTATTTGCCTCGGCGGCGTTAGGCCAAACGGCGATGGGCGGCGGCGATGCCAAACTGGCGGCGATGCTGGGGGCGTGGCTGGGCTGGCAAGGAGTGTTGCTCAGCGGTTTTTTGGCCTGTGTGGTCGGGGCGGCGGTGGGCGGCGGTGCGATCGCCCTCAACCTCATCAGCCGTCGGCAGCCGATGCCCTTTGGCCCGTTTTTAGCGATCGGTGCCGTAATTACAGTGTTTTGGGGCGAAGTGCTAATTGGGGCCTACCGAGCGCTGTTTTTCCCCACCCTTTAAAGTTGAGCCCACAACACTCTTGGATCGTCCGCTGTGCAACAACGCCCGCAATTTTTTCAGCTTGTTCCTTGGCCTTGGCGGCGATCACGGTGGATAGGCAGACTGATTGCTTTTGTTCTAGGGTGGTCGCTGATCGGGGTTGTTTACCCTGGCAGCGCCCTAGCTACTACTTGGCATCCGGTCGCTGAAGCCAGCCAAGGCCAGCAGCAGCAGTTTGTCGATATCGATTCCATTGAGCTTTCGGGCTGGGGGCTTGTGCGGGTGGGCAGCTACTATGTCGATCGCCGCTCTGGGCAGCCCCAGCGCACCGATTATTTGACCGAGTATGACTGCGATCGCCGCCGCTTTCGCGATGTCGAGTTTAATGGCCCCGTGGGCAGCGATCGCTGGATGCCCGTTGACCCCGACCCTTTGAATTCTGCGGCGATGGAGTATGTGTGTGAAATCGTCACCGAGAGAAAGCCAGACTAAGCCTTCTGTGAATGTCGCAACCTTGAATGGAGTAAAAGGAGCCAACCTGCTATGAACCCACCACCATCACTGAGACGGTTGCCCCGGCAGAGATCAACGTCGTTCCCACCGGCACCACCGCCAACGCGTTCGTTCCTGCCAGGTTGATCAAATTGCCAGAATTGTGGCCGCCGCCCGCCAACGCAAACTTGTAGCCCTGGGCAGTAGTTTCAAGCTTGCCCCATAGATAGGTTTCTCGCTGACCTCCTGCCTTGAGCGCATCGAGAGTCGTAGCGGGTACAAACTTTGGCTCCCAGCCAGCCGCTAAGCCCGATCGCTTCCGCAGCGCCGGTGCCACAAATCGCCAAAAGGTCACCAGGGCCGATACCGGGTTTCCTGGCAGGCCGAAGTAGAGCGGCGTAGTTTTTGGCGCTGCTGGCCCCCGCTCCACTGGGAAGGTCGCCACTGTTAAGGGTTTGCCAGGCTTGATCGCCACTGAGCGAATGTGCAGTGTCGCCCCTAATTCCGCCAAAATCTCATCGACATAGTCGTAGTCACCGACGGATACACCGCCAGACGACACAATTACATCTGCCTGGGTCAGCGCCGATTGAATTGCGGCTTTCAGCGCCTGGGGCTGATCGGGCACAATGCCGAGGGCTAGCGGAATCGCCCCCGCCTGCCGCACCAACGCCGCCAGCGCGTACTGGTTGGAGTCCACAATTTGCCCCGGCTGAAGCGGAGCGTCTGGCATCACCAGCTCGTCTCCCGTGGAGAGAATTGCTACTCGAGGCTGGGGAAACACCGGCACCTGAAGGCACTGGGCCGAGGCCAGCACCGCCAGTTCTGGCCCGCCGATGGAAAAACCTGGGGCCATAAGTCGATCGCCCGCCCGACAAAAGCTGCCTTGGTGGCGCACAAACTGCTGCGGCTCTGGGGCCTCTAGCACCAAAACACGATTGGCCTCGGGCCAGGCTTCGCCATCGCCTTGGCGCTGGGTGACTTCTTGAATGACAATGGTGTCGGCTCCTGCGGGCAGCATGGAGCCGGTGAGAATGCGGGCGGCCTGGCCTGGGCCGACGGGTAGCTGGGGCGATCGCCCCGCCGGAATTATCTCCGTTAGCGTCAGCACTTTGGGCTGCTCAGCACTGGCTCCCTGCACATCCTCGTAGCGCACGGCATAGCCATCCATCGCTGAATTGTCCCAGTGGGGAAAATCGAGCGGGCTAGGGATTGCTTTGGCTAAAACTCGGCCCAGGCAGGCATCCAAGGAAACCTGCTCTACCTCGGTCGGGAGCGGCACTAGATCGAGAATTTTGGCTTCGGCCTCGGCGGCGGGGAGCATGGAGGTGGGGTGAGGGGATGGAGGAGGTGGGGAGGATGGGGAGAGGCGTTTTGAGTTCTTAGTTTTGAGTTAGATGCGCTTATCTATTGTGACCACCGTAGGGTGGGCACTGCCCACCACTGGGGAAACTTTTTGAAGTCACCTTAAAAGTCGGGGCGAGTGATGAGGCAGCTGAGACCTAAGGCGACTGACCCGGCTAGGGTGGCGGCAGCTGATGCATCGGTGCCCAAGAATACTAGCAAGCTGTAGAGCCCTAGCCCGACGCTAGCTACCAGGCCCAGGGGGGTAGTGAGAAAGTCTAAGAACTCCAACAGCCCTTCGAGAAAGCGCAAAAACTGAAGCCAGCGTGCCAGGAGAGACATAGGGTTTACCGATTAGGTAGCGTTGGCCAAAATGCTAAAAAATCAGCTTAGGGAACTGTCTCTACAATAACTGTCGTGGCTTTAACCAAACGCTTTTGGCCTCATATTCTTCAAATTTTCCTAAGTAAAGGGGTGGTTCAATAAAGGGCTTGCATCAGGCGCTTGCGGTAGGTGAGGGTGAGCGGGTTGCTGTCGCCCAGCAGTTTGAAAACGGTGAGCATGGCCTTTCGACCGGCGTCGCTGCGGTAGGTGCGATCGCGCTCCACCACTCCCAAAAATCCCTCCAGAGCAGCGGCAAAATCGCCCTTTAGCGCCGCATCACCTGCGGCTCCGTAGGCGGCATCTAGCTCAGAGTCCCCTAGATCGGTTAACGATTGGCGCAGGGTGAGCAGGCTCCGAATGCCGTCGGCTTGGTCAGCAGTGGCGCGATCGCTCGGGTCTATCAAATCTAGATACTGGCTGGCTAGGGCATCATCCCCCTGCACCAGATACACCTGGGCGGCCTTGAGCAAAATCTGGCCGTTGTTGGGGTACCGGGTCAGCAGCGTGGCCAGGGCTGGATAAATCTCTGTTGTGTCGCTGCTGACCTGGGCGGCTTCAAACGCCGCCAGATCTTGCTCCAGGGAGGATTGCAGCCCTAGACCAGCCAACAGTTCGCGCAGCTGCGGCTCGGGCAGCACCCCCACAAACCCCTCCTGCACCTGCCCCTGGCTGACAATGCGCACATCGGGCACCCCTTCAACCTTAAAGGCTTTGGCTAGCTCGGGGTTGGCGTCAATATCCACCTTGGCCAGGGTGAAGTCATACTCCTGGGCGAGCTTTTCGAGCATGGGTTTGAGCAGCTGGCAGGGGCCACACCAGGTGGCAAAAAAATCGACCAGCACCGGCTGCTCAAACGAGGGTTGCAGCACCGCTTGATCAAACTCGGTTTGATTGACAACAATAGACTGTCCCATCGGGTACCTCAGTGGGGGCGAACAAACAGGTCATAGAGTGACAGCAGCACTTCTACCACAATCAGCAGCACCACATACCACTCCAGCCGCAGGCCGGTCTGGTGCCGCTGAAGGTCGAGCACGGTTTCGGTGGTGCGGCTGACCAGGTCGAGCTTGCGCTCTAGGGCTGAGTGGCGATCGCGAATTTCGTACTCGTCTTCCAGGCGGTGATAGAGGGAGTCGAGTTCAGGGTATTCCCACAGCAGCTCGGGCTTATCGATGATTTCGACTCGACCCACAATTTTGTGCTGAATCATCAGCGTTTGGCCAATCTGCTTGAGCAACTGATCGCCCTGAATGCTGGGGCGGTGCTGGTGTTGCAGCTCCATGGCGTAGGGTTCAATGCGGTCAAACACAGCCGCCGCGCCGATCTCGTAGTGGGCTAGCACCACGCTCTTGGCCATCACATCGGCCACCAGGTGCAAGCGCAGCCCATCGAGGGACGATAAAAAAATCAGTCCATCCTGCACTTTGCCGCTGCTGTTGGGAGCCAGGCGAATGGTGGCCGCTTCGGTTTCGGGGTGGTCGATAGGATTGGCGATATGGGGCCTGAGGCTGGCAATAAAAGCCTGTTCTGCTGCGGCTGAAAGGCCAAACAGCACTACGGCACCGTAGCTAAACAGCACTCCCTGCCCGCCATCTCCGATGGGCACCACCAGCGGTGACGACGGTACCAGTTCAGGAGCACTAGGTTTGGCTAAGGCACTCAAATCAACACTTTGGCCCAAAAAATAGGCTCGTACAGTCACATCGTTAGTGCGATCGGAGGCTGCCGTAGCCGTCCCTGATATTACAGTGGTCATAGGAAGTTAGGGTAGAAAACAGGCCATGTCCGGCAGCCGAAGGGACAGGGTTTCACTCCTTCGGCTGGTGTTGAAAACTGTTGCAGAACACCGATACTAGAGAAATGTTCCTCACATCCCATCGTAGGTTATGTTAAAAACTGGCATGGGTTGACATCAGGTAGCGATACGGCAATGTCCTCGGCTACCCTCTGTTCTAGAGGTGCAGGCTAATGGGTGCTGTGATCACCGCCATGGGCGGTTTGGGTATTGTGACGTAGGGCCGCAGCCATGAAGCGTGTGGTATTTATTCTCGGGGTTTTAGAAGACGAAGACGTTGACTGGCTGATTGATGCTGGTCAGCGTCGAGAACTGCAACCGGGAGAGGTGTTGATTCGTGAGGGTGCCGCCTGCGACGATATTTTCCTCATTCTAAACGGTAGCTTAGAGGTTTCGGTGGCGGCCATGGGCGACCAGTCCATTGCCCAACTAGCAACCGGAGAGGTGGTCGGCGAAATGTCGTTTGTTGATGGTCAACCGCCCTCTGCGACGGTAACAGCCCTCGAACCCGGCATTGTGCTGGCTATTTCCTGTAGCCAGCTGCGCCACAAGCTCCAGCAAGACATGTGGTTTGCCTCGCGCTTCTATCGAGCTTTGGCTATTTTGCTCTCTAGCCGCCTGCGCAGCACTGTCAAGCATTTGCAGGGCGAACACTGGCGACCTGTGGCTAGCCCCAACGATGCTGGGCTCGACGAAATGGGTGATATGCTCTCCATGGGCAATATTCGCTTTGACTGGATGCTTAAGCGTCTGCGCAACGTTAACTCTAGCCCCTGGGAAGAACTTGAGGTCGACTCTGCCGACTAGGGCTTTTCCCCACTTCCAGGTTCTACGATTTTGCTGTTGGGTTCCGTCACCTAAGCAAGATTCTGTTACCATTCAGGCAAGGTAACGGGGGTAATATAGAGCAACCGTTGGGCACACCTCCATGGCTTGCCCCTCCTGGCTAAAGGCAAGCTGGCGTAAGTGAGCTTAAGTTTGGGCTATACCTGCGGTGGTAAAGACCGGCGCATTAGGAGCGATCGCGCGGCAATGGGGTGGGTTAAACGCGTTATGCTCTACGTTTCCCTGGTGATTAAGGTCTTTGTTCCAGTTTCAACCGATCCTGAGCTCCGTTTTTGCTAGTGTCAGCGCATGCCACTCCACACCAAACTCAGTAATATTCTCATTGTCGAAGACAGTAAAGGCCGCCGAGAAATTGTCTTGGACGGGTCAGTGTATTCCATTGGGCGAGATCCTAAATGCGACATTCGCCTGTCGTCTCAGTTTGTGTCGCGACACCACGCCACCCTAGTGCAGTTGCCGAAGGACGACGATACGTTTTACTACCGCATCGTTGACGGCAACCTGAAGGGCAAACCCAGCGCTAACGGGATGCTGATCAACGGGCGCAAGCTTCAGGCCCACGATCTCAAAAACGAGGATGAGATTGTGTTTGGCCCCCAGGCTCGCGCCATCTACTATCAGCTTAAGCGCGATAGTCAATCGACCCTGCCCCCCGACGAGTTTGATATCACTCTCATCAGCCCCAATATGGTGGAAGAGGGCGACGAGGAGTCAGACAGTCTAGATGACGATACTGAGATCTAGCGCACGCCATGAGGAAGCCGGTAGGGCTAAGCCTCAAACTAGGGCAACAATGGCCTGGTTTACAGTGCTAAACACCTGCTCGCAGTGATTGTTGTGGTGGAGAGGCAGTTCTTGGTTGCTGACAACCAGGTTCACCGAGGCCGCATCGGCAGCTACGGTGGGGGGGCTGATCAGCACCTCAATGGTGGTTAGCTGTGCCAGAGAGACCTGCCCCGGCTGTTCTTTGGCCATCAGATAGTCACTGGTTTCGTAGACCATGTGGAGCCCACAGGCTTGCAGTGAGCTAACAATGGCGTCGCGCAGCCGAGCCGAGGCCGCCGAAACAGAAAGTGTGTTGGTATACCGGGCCATAGGCGTCCTCGCTGAGACCGTCGTAACTACAGGTTAGTGCATGGTGACAACAGGCATGGTCTGACCAGCCCATTGCTGCACCCTTGACCTTAGTATGCACTAGTCCGGTTTGTATCTTAATGTATACCATAGCTTGCTGTGGGGGGCTGGGCTGTCCGATAAGACAGTGGCTCCCTTGTCTGTAAGCTTGAGAGGCGATATCGGGACGAACTATGCCGGGTAAGCTGCTGGTGTTTGAAGGGGTGGAGGGCTGCGGCAAATCGACCCAGCTAAAGCGGCTGCACGCGGCTTTGGAGCAGGGCGATCGCCTTCAGCAGCTCCAGCGGCAGAGTCTAATTCCCCAAATTCTCGCCACTCGCGAGCCGGGGGGCACGGAGCTGGGCTTGGGCCTACGCCAGCTGCTGCTGGGCTACCACGGTGGGGCACCGATGGCCAGTCGGGCTGAGCTGCTGCTCTACGCCGCCGATCGCGCCCAGCATGTTGAAGAGTTGATTAAGCCTGCTTTAGCGAAGGGATGTTGGGTGCTGTGCGATCGCTACATTGACTCCACCGTGGCCTACCAGGGCTACGGGCGCGGCATTGACCTAGGGCTGATTGACCAGCTCAACCAGGTGGCCACGGGCGGTCTGGTGCCTGACCTCACCCTGTGGCTCAAGCTCGATGCCGCTACAGGTCTGGCCCGCACTCACCAGCGCGGAGCTGCCGATCGCATGGAGCAGGCCGATCTGGCCTTTCACCAGCGGGTGCAAGCGGGCTTTGAGGCCTTGGCAGCCCAGCATCCAGAACGGATTGTGGCCATTGATGCGACGGGTGCTGTCGATACCGTCGCCGCCGAGATTTTTGCCGTTGTGGAAGGATATTTGCAGCAGTGGTACGCCCCCAGTTTGACGGTCTAGTGGGTCAAGACACCGCCGTTGCCCTGCTCTGCCGCGCGGTGGAACAGCGGCGGGTGGCTCCCGCCTACCTGTTTGCTGGCCCCCACGGGATTGGGCGGCGGCTAGCGGCAGAGCACTTTGCCGAAATGTTGTTTACCTCGCAGTCTGGGGTGCCGCCAGCCGCGCTGGGGCGACGCATTGCCCAGCGCAACCACCCCGACCTGCTGTGGGTTGAACCAACCTATTTGCACCAGGGCAAGCTGATTGGAGCCTCTCAGGCGGTTGAGGAAGGGATTGCCCGCAAGAGCCCGCCTCAAACTCGCCTAGAGCAAGTGCGGCAGATTGCCCAGTTCCTCAGCCGTCCGCCCCTGGAAGCACCCCGCGCCGTGGTGGTGATCGAGGCGGCTGAAACTATGGCCGAGGGAGCGGCCAACGGACTACTGAAAACTCTGGAAGAACCGGGGCAAGCGACGATTATTTTGCTGGCTCCTGGCCCACAATCGCTGCTGCCTACCCTGGTGTCGCGCTGTCAGACGGTTCCCTTTCAGCGATTGAACACAGCGGCTATGGCAACGGTGCTCCAGCGGGCGGGGCAAGCTGAGGTGCTAGGGCAACCGCAAATTTTGGCGATGGCGCAAGGCAGCCCGGGAGGGGCGATCGCCGCCTACAACCAGCTCCAAACTATCCCCGCTGACCTACTCACCGCCCTACACCAGCCCCCCGGCAGCCTGCGCGCAGCTCTAGAACAGGGTCGCCAGGTAGCCAAAACCCTCGATACCGAATCCCAGCTCTGGCTGCTCGATTACCTGCTCAACTGGTACTGGCAGAGCTATCCCGCCGCCAGCCCCCGATGGTTACCCAGATTGGAAGAAGCCAAGGGCTACTTGCGTCGCTTTGTGCAGCCCCGCCTGGTGTGGGAGGTGCTGTTTATAAAATTGTGGGAGGCCAACGGATAAACCCCGTTCACCGCTCAATCCTTCCGCCTGGCATCATCGCCTAGGGAAGCTACAGATGCCGGGCTGGACTCGGTATAGCCCATCGGTGATGTCAATCACTGGTTTTACTGACGCACAACACTCAATGAGCTAGGGAATCGAACCTATTAGCGCTGTTTCCTTTAGTAGAGCAGCCGAGAGACACTGCTGCTCAACCCACTACAGCTAATAGGAGCCCCCATGCAACTTTCTTTTCTCGGCAAAACCTACACCGCCAGCACTCCCGCGATCGCTGCTACTGAGACTGAAGAAACCGTGACCTTCTTAGGTTGCTCTGCCAAGGTTAAGCAATTCAATGTGACCCAGCGCCAGCAGCCCGCCGCAGAACTGAGCTTCATGGGTCGCCGCTACACTCGCTAGGCATTTCCCTAACTGTTCTCTCCAGCCAATTTTTCGTCACTAATTTGGTCACCTTAGAGTAGGAAACTTTTGTTATGCATGCCCCCAATACCCGCGCCCAACGCCGTGCGCTGCTCCAGAAGCAAATTCTGAAAAATCGCAATCTACTGGGCAAAACTGAAACCGATCAGCAATGGCAACAACCCAATATCCTCTAATTTGCATTGGCAGCAATGCAGCAACCTCCGCCCCTGATGCCATGAATCAGGGGCGTTTTGGTCGTCAACAGACCTAAGCTCTACTTTATCTTTTCGAGATCAAATGGATAAAGTCGAGCTAACAATACGGGAGCGCACAATTCAATCAGAAATCGGCTAATCCTCTTCGACCATCAGTTGCCAGCGGATAGTTTGGGAGGTGACGCTGTCAATTTCGCCCAGGCGCACCTGGATGGTTTCGCTGGTGACGGGGCCGAGGGCGGTGAGCAGGGCGCGCAGGTTGGGGGTGCTTTCGCCACTGTCAACAAACACCCGTTCTGCCAATTGGTTGAGGCGTTTCCAGGCGGTGAAGAGTTTGACGGCGGTCTGCTCGATCTGGGCGGCCTGGGCCACCATGTCGGCGGCAGAATTTAAGCAGCCCACCCGCAGGGCTTCTTCGAGGGCGAGTTCTAGGTCAATGCCGCTGGCGTCGAGCAGCTGCACTTGGTTGGCGGAGGCCAGATATTTCGACAGGTAGCGGGCTTCGGCGGTGACCTGCTTGAGGGTTTCGAGGTCGGGGTTGAGTTCGACCTCAGTTTTGAGGGTGCTCTGGTGGACGGGGGGCAGCTTTTCCATCTCCTTGACCAACGGCGCGATGTAGCGGGTGGGGATGGTGTTGTTGGCGGCTTTTTCTCGCAGAGATTCAGGGATCAGGTCTGAGGTCATGGCGGCCCACTCGTTGGCGACCTGGCGCACTTCGCGACGGGTGATGTGGTCACCTTTGCGGGCGGAGTCGCTAACTAGCTGCTGCACTTCGGGGGCCGATTTGGCGGTTTCGACAAAGGCGCGCTTGCTGAACTGGTTGACTTCTTTGGGGGTGAGCATGCCCGCGTCGAGCAGTTGGTCGGCGCTTTCAGCCAGCTCAATCAGGTTGTAGGCATGGCTTTTGGTGATTTCGCGATCTTTAAGCCAGTTGAGAAAGCCGGTGCCGCGCCCGTCGCCACCCTTCTTTTCGCGATCGCGCACTGTCCGCAAAATCCTCCCTCGCCAAATGTCGGTTTGCAGGTCGAAGCGATCGCACACCTGCCAGGCCGCCTCCATCTGCTGATTAAATTCGTAGTCAGAGATTTTTTCGTCGGTGGGGTCGGGGAGGGCAAAGGTCAGCTCCCCTGCTTGCATCGCTGACTCAATTACCTCAGAAGAATAGGGCATTGCCGCCGTCATACCGTTGTTACTCTTTGCGCACAGGGTGTTCATTCTCCCACGTCGGCAGACGTTACCGCGCCTTAGTTAATGACTGGCCTGGGTGCACCAGTGCGATCGCGGTGAAGCTCAGCCCGTACCGCCAACCTATAACTTGTCAGTCGGTTGGGCCTGTCCAGAATTTTCTCAAGCCAGGGCCATCAAAAGCGTCTGTAACCCCTTCGATAAGCTTCATGAAAGCCGCCAGAGGATTAATTTTTCAGGTGGTAGGATGGCCGGGTGAACCCTGGGATTCGACCTTCAAAAAGCCATACACAAAGGGATCAGAACTGTCTATGCCATCAAACCTGTTGCGGAAATGTGCTTTCGGGGCGATTCGCAAAGCGATCCCTGCGGGAATCGCGCTGCTGTCTGCGGGGTCGCTGTCCGTAGCCCCGGCCCTCGCTCAGGAGAGTCGGGCTCTAACCGAAAATCCAGCCCTGATTCGAGGCTGTCGTCAGCTCAACCGGGCCACTGAAGTTTTTGACAACTCCACCCTGGGGCCGGTCGCAAACCGCATTGGCACTCTACAGGCAGGCACCCAGGTGAGCTTGACCGGAGCCGTATCCCCAGGGCGAGCACAGGTTTTTCTGAGAAGCGGCACCCTGTCCCCGGCACAGCCCGCAGGCTGGATCAACGCCAGCGTTTTGACCACCTGCGGTGGTACACCGCCCCCCACAAGAGCCTGCTTCCGGGCCGATCGTGAACTAATAGTTAGGTCTGGCCCCACAACCGGCTCCAGCGCAGTCGCAGGATACAACATTGGCGATACCGTGATCGCCAGCGCCAACCCACCCACCCAGCAAACCACCACAGACGGTCGTCGCTGGATGCAGGTGACTATCTACAACGGCAGTACCGGCTGGATTGCCCGTACGGGCACCAACGGCATCGGCAACAACATCACGCCCATCGCCTGTCCTTAAAAGCAGCCGCAGGCGCTTAGCCGTTCAAAACGTTCAAAGCCCTCCTTCAATGTGAATCGAAGGAGGGCTTTGAACTAAATTTAGGCTCTCAGCCTTCAGAAGCTCGAGCCTGGATCAATTGGGGCTTTGGGCTATCCTGCTGACTACTCAGCCAATCGCTCAACGATCACCTGTTGTAGAGCGGGGTCTGCCTGAGCCTGGGCCATAATCTGCTCAAACTCTTCAATGCTCAGCGATTCGGCCTCAATGGCGGCCTGCATTTCAGTTCGAGCGCCTTCACGCAGGGTGGCAACCTGTTCAGCCGCCGCCGCAAACTGCTCAGCCTGCTCGGGCGGCACTTCAGCGGCAGCTTCGGGTGACTGCTGCGAGGCTGCGATCGCATTGTAGTCATCCACCGTTAGCCCTTGGGCCTCTACAGCGGCAACTAGGTCGGCCTGTACCGCCTGCTGAATGGTTTGAATCGCCTGATAGGCGCTAACAAACTGATCAATTTGGGTCTCAGATACCTCTGCTGGGGCTGCCTGGGCTGGCGCTGGCGCTGGTGCCTCTTGCTCCTGGGCCACGGCGGCAGCCGGAACCCCCAGCAGCAGGGTGGCAGACAGAAGGCCTTTGAACAGTGTGGAAGGTTTCATTAGCGATAATCCTCGCATATCGTCAGGCGCAAACCTCGCTGGGGAGGTTCACACCAGGCACCGCGTTGGGTGCCCATGGGTTGACACCGTAGGGGGCAATCATGACAGCGAGATGACAACTCTGTGACGATGATGTGAATCACCACGGCCTTAGCTTGCGACCCCGTTAGCATCCTTAACCGCTGAGCAGTTGTGCGTTAATGTCTTTTATGGCCGCGCCACCACGGTGCTGGCTCCGATTCTTGTTGGCAAGGGCTGCTGCTTTGAGTAGCGGCCTTAGGGGCAAAAACATCTGGCCTAGGTAGGGGGTGAGGCCATCGATTCTCCTTGGCCAGTGTCATACTTAATAGGCAAAAACCCTCGGCTACTGATGACTGACTTTCTCGCCCTTCTCAACCCCGCCCAACGCCAGTCTGTTGAGCACTACTGCGGCCCGCTGCTGGTGGTGGCAGGGGCGGGTTCGGGTAAAACCCGGGCGCTGACCTATCGCATCGCCAACCTGGTGCTCACCCACAAAACCGACCCCGACAACATTCTGGCGGTGACCTTCACCAACAAAGCCGCCAAGGAAATGAAGGAGCGGATTGAGGTGCTATTTGCCGAGCAGGATGCCCAGGCTCGTCACGGTAAATCGCTCTCTAGCCTGCCGCAGTATGAGCAAACTAAGCTCAGATCCCAGGTCTACAAAACCGTCACCAAGCACCTGTGGATTGGCACGTTTCACGCTCTGTGCGCCCGCATTTTACGATTCGATATTGAAAAGTATCAGCACCCTGCTGGGTACCGCTGGACGAAGAATTTCTCTATTTTTGACGAATCAGATGCCCAGGGCTTGGTTAAAACCATCGTCACCCAAACCCTGAATCTGGATGACAAAAAGTTTAACCCCCGTTCCGTGCGCTTTGCCATCAGCAACGCCAAAAACCAAAACTTCACCCCCGACGAACTCGAAAAAGAGCAGCCCAACTACCGAGGCCGGGTGATTGCCGATGTCTACCGCCACTACCAAAAGTCTCTGGCGGAAAACAACGCCCTCGATTTTGACGATTTGATTTTGATGCCCGTGCACCTGTTTCAGCAAAACGAGCAGGTGCTGGCCTACTGGCACAAGCGCTTTCGCCACATTTTGGTGGATGAGTACCAAGACACGAACCGCACCCAGTACGAGCTAATTCGCCTGCTGGCCACCAATGGCGAATCGATTGCTACCTACAAAGATTGGAACCACCGCTCGGTTTTTGTTGTTGGTGATGCTGATCAAAGCATTTATTCCTTTAGGGCAGCGGATTTCACCATCCTGATGAACTTTCAGGATGATTTTGGCGATGGCCTGCCCGATGACGACACTCGCAGTATGGTCAAGCTAGAAGAAAACTACCGCTCGACCTCCAATATTCTCGAAGTCGCCAACCACCTGATCGAAAACAATACTGAGCGCATCGACAAAGTGCTGCGGGCCACTCGGGGCGAGGGCGAGAGCATCTACGTCTACCGGGCTGAGGATGAAACCGCCGAGGCCGACTTTGTGATCAGCCAGATTCGCAACCTCGAAACCCAGCACCCCGAGCTGAACTGGGGCAATTTTGCCATCCTCTACCGCACCAACGCCCAGTCGCGCGCCTTTGAGGAAGTGCTAACTCGCTACAGCATTCCCTACCAGGTGGTGGGGGGCTTGAGGTTCTACGATCGCCGCGAGATCAAAGATGTGCTGGCCTATCTGCGGGCGATCGCCAACCCCTCCGACACCGTCAGCCTCAAGCGGGTGATCAACGTGCCCCGGCGCGGCGTCGGCAAGGGCACCATCGACAAGCTAGAGCAGGCCACCCAGACCCTGGGCGGCATTCCCCTATGGGAGATTTTGGCCGATGACACTTCGGTGAAGACTCTGGCGGGGCGATCGGCAAAAGGCGTGCTGGAATTTGCCGACATCATCAAAAAGTACCGCCAGAATATTGACGAACAAAAGGGTTCTGAAATTATCCAGGGGGTGCTCGAAGACAGCGGCTACTTAGCGGCCCTCAAGGCCGAAGGCACCGACGACGCCGACGATCGCTTCGGTAACGTGCAGGAGCTTTACAACGCTGTGCTGCAATTTGAAGAAGAAAATGTAGACGACCCATCGCTACTAGGCTTTCTGTCTAATGCCTCCCTGGCCTCCGACATGGATGACAACAAGGAAGGTAAAAACGCTGTCTCGCTGATGACCCTGCATTCCTCCAAGGGGCTAGAGTTTCCTGTGGTGTTTCTCGTCGGTCTAGAGCAGGGCCTTTTCCCCAACCACCGCTCTCTCGAAGACCCCGCCGCCACTGAAGAAGAGCGCCGCCTCTGCTACGTGGGCATCACCCGCGCCAAGGAGCGCCTGTTCATCTCCCACGCCCGTGCTCGTCGCCTCTACGGCAGCCGCGAACCTGCCAGCCCCTCGCTGTTTTTGAGCGAGTTGCCTCTCGATCTCGTGACTGGCAACAGCACCACGGGCCTGCCCCAAAAGTGGAGCACTCCTATCCGCGAAGCCCGCAATCGCAGCGAGGCCGCGGCCAAACCGGGGAGCGGAGCCCACGAGTCAGACTGGACTGTGGGGGATGTAGTGGTGCACAAAGCCTACGGGGCTGGAGAAGTAACCCACATATTTGGGGCAGGCAACAAGATTTGTCTGGCGATCAACTTTCCTGGCCAGGGCCGTAAGATTGTTGATCCCAAAATCTCGGCGCTGCAACGAGCGGAGTAGATATTGCTGCAACTGCTGCCGAATGCCAGATAAATACTCAGGTGGTTACAAAGTCATCACCTAAGCGCAAGAAACTACATGTAGATTTTCAGTATATTCCCCTAGGCTATGACGCTAAACGGGGGTTAAACCGCTAAAAGGCGGTTTTAACCTCCGTTTTTTTCCGGTTTAGACCCCAGGGAGGAGATGCGACTATGGCGTCATCAGGCAGGATTACAGAATCAACACCAGCGAAGCTCTCGTTTGAATTATTCAAGGGCCTTCGCAGCTAGACCTAGCCAGCTCGATAACTGCCACAGGTTCGTCCAGACCCCATCAACCAAGATGGGACTCTATAAACAGTTCCTGCTTAACAGTACGGGTTTGGGTTTCTACCCCTGCTCTCCGCTGGATTGGTTTCACGGTTTATGAGCACACGACAGGACTAAAACCATGCACATCTACCAACCACAGCAGCCTCTAGTCTGCATGCTTCCCCTTCAACCGCAGGGTCTGCCCTCAGTTGACTCGGCAGGCCACGACTCGGTGACCGGGTCTTACACCACCGACGACGACACCCTTAGCCGACTGGCGGCAGCGGCAGTCAAGCGACAGCAGTATTCCCAGGCGCTGCACCTGCTAGATCAGCTAGTTGAGCGTCATCCCCAGCGGGCTATGTACTACAGCAACCGAGGATTGGTGCAGTTGTGGCTGGGGCAACCCTGCGCAGCTTTGGCCGACTGCGATCGCGCCATCCGGCTCAACCCAGACCTCGACCAAGCCCACAATAACCGGGCCATGTGCCACGCGGCCCTAGGCGACCTGTCTGCCGCCCTCGACGATTACGAACAGGCCATTGACCTCAACCCGTTTAATGGCCGCGCCCGCGTCAACATGGGCGCGACCCTACGGCAGATGGGCGACCTCGATCGCGCCTTAGACTGCTTTGACGAAGCGCTGATGTTTCACCAGCTGCCAGAGTTTATCTACGCTGAACGGGGCCGCACCTACCATCTGCGCGGCGACTGGAACTGTGCGATCGCCGATTACCGCCGCACCCTGACAGCAGCGGCAGCCCATCAGGCGAGCGATCAGCTCCAGACTCTGGTACAGCGAGTCAAGCGCTGGGCAGAAGAACTGTTGCCCCAGCAGAACTGGGCGTAGCGATAGCGCCTGGCACTCAATTCTACTGACGAGGCAGTTCAACGCTAGTTCAGCGTGCATCTAACTCATTTTGATTAATCAATGGAAATGCTTTGGGGGCCGCCGTTGCGATCGCTGCTTCCCCATCCGCCATCTCCGCTCGGGGGTGTAATTCCTTGGTTCTGCAGCCAACTTTTGACGGGGTCATCCGATAGACTGAGCCGCAGCAGCCCCGAGGCCAGCCCACCCAAAAACGCCACAGGGTGAGCGGTCAGCTCTTGCACAAAGGGAGTAAGCTCGTCTAAAAACATTGGGTCAGCCTGTAACGACGGCTTGATCCTAACCTGAAAGCCTGCGGAAAAGGTATCGGTTAAAAGCTAGAGCTTAGACTTTGGTTCGCTAAAACGGTTTAAGCACTGGCCACTGACCTTAACCCCTGCGCCGTTTAAGCGTTCGCTTCAAAGCACTATCGCCCAATCGCCTTCACCAAACCAATACCGCCAAAGTAGAGAAACAGCACCGCCCCCGCCAGCAGGCTTTGGGTGACTGGGTCAGTAGAGGGGGTCAGCACCGCCCCCAACACCGCCGCCCCCAGCAGCACATAGCGCCAGCCCTTCAGCATTTGGTCAGAGTTGACGATGCCCAGCAGCCCCAGCAGCATTTGTAGAATCGGAATCTGAAAGGCCAACCCAGTGCTAAACAGCAGCAGCAGCACAAACTCAAAGTAGCGATCGATTGACCACAGCTGCTCAACCACATCGGCCCCGTAGCTGATAAAAAAGTTCAGCGCCGCTGGAATCAGCGCTATATAGGCAAACAGCAGCCCGGCAAAAAATAGCACGCTCGACCCTAGCACCAGCGGCCCCACCAGCCGTCGCTCTCGTCGAGTCAGCCCTGGCAGTACAAACAGCACTATCTGATAGAGAATAAACGGGCTGGCGGCTACCAGGCCACTATAGCCCGCCACCTTAAAGGAGACAAAAAAGTACTCCCCTGGCGACAGCTGCAAGAACTTCACCCCTTGGGCTGGCACCTCCAGCAGGCTGACAATGGGTTTGACCTGCCAAAAGCAGACCACAATGGCCAGAGCCACAGCAATCAGGCTATAAAAAAGGCGCTGCCGCAGTTCTTCTAGGTGGTCAAACAGCGACATCTCGACATCGTAGGGCGCTTCGTCGAGGTCTGCGGTGTCGCCGTTAAGGAGGGCCGTCTCGGTAGTGGCGCTCTCAAGCTCGGTGGGCAGTGTCATAGGTTGGGCAGGTGAGCAGTAGGACGATCGCTTCTATTGTAAGCCCATGATTTCTCTAGCTTGGGATCATGGCCTAGCCTAGGGAGACTTAACGCTCTCTACCCCCGAGTCAGGGGTCACGGTGACGGTTCTAACTACTCCAGAGGCCCCCATCACAACTGCGCGATCGCCATTGACAGACAGCTCTACTCCGCCCGCGTTCCCCGTCCTCAAGGTCAGGCTGGTTTCAGCCGTCCAGGTTTCTTCAAAGCCGCTCTCGGCAACGCCTTCGTAGACGTTCTCGCCGTCGGCTACGACGCTCAGCCAGGCGCGATCGCTCAGATTGGCGCTGACGACTACAGGTGCTTCTAGGGGCGCACTAGATTCCTCTTCGTCCTCCAGCGGCTCCTCTGGCGGGGGCGTGGTTTCCGCTGGAACCGGGGCGACGGCGTTGGTACTGGTCTCAGGGGTTGTCTCTGTCCCTGAGCTGTCGCTGTTGGCTTGGGATGGCCCGTTGCTGCGGCCAAACAACCCCCAGGCCCCCAACCCCAAAATTGCGGCCAGAGCGGCCAGGCTCAGCACTAGCGGCAGCGATGAGCGGCCTGCCGGGCTAGGTGCAGCCGTCGGGGGGCGATTGCTGATCTGAGGGCGCGGGCTAGGAGGTTTCGGTGCCGCAGTGCCGTTCGTGTCGGCCCGTTCGATCAGCTCTGGGGTTGGTAACACATTCACCGGCGTGACCCGAAACTCTTGGGCGATGGTTTGGCCATCGAGGCCCAAGGCTTCGGCATAGCGACGAATAAATCCCTGAATAAACACCGGCTCAGGTAGCTCAGCATCATGACCCGACTCCAATGCCTTCAATAGAGCTGGGCGGATAAAAATTTGGTTGGCTAGCATGTCGATGGCCAGCCCTTGCTCTTGACGCACCTGGCGTAGGTGCGCCCCGATACTTTGGAGCTGCTCGACTTGGGTAGGAGCTAACTTAGCCACGGCACCTCACTGAAGACATTATGGGGAACTCTGCCCTGGTCGATGAACCCGAACGAGGTCATTTTAATGGGAAACGACCGTCAATGTAGCTAAGGCCAGATGAAAAACCCCTAGCAGTCTTAGCGCACAGACTTAAAACACCTGGTTCCAAGCATAGACCTCGTACTTCGTCCAAATGCCGTTTTGCCAGTAGGGGTCGCCCTCCACTAACTGCCGCACGGCAGTCTCGCTGTCGGCCTCATAAATGCCGAACACCTTGGTATTGTCAGTGGTCGGGCCTAAAGCTACCAGCAAACCGTCGTCTTTTTGCTGCTGCAATCCCTGGAGATGCGCCGCTCGAAAGGGATCACGCTTTTTGAGGACATCTTCACAGTAGCTGCCCCACATCACATATTTAGCCATGGCTCAGTGCCTCAAAAGTTCATCGCCGATAGTATCAGATTAGGTAGTGTCCTATACAGAAAAATGAACTGTCCGGAGAACGGCAACGGACGGTATACCCAGTTGCAAAAGTGTCATGGCATTCACGCAAAAATCATCTTTGCCTGAAACAATTAAACACAGGTCACTTCAGTAAAACTACTCGATATTAATGCGCTATTTTGGCTCCAAAAATAACCTATATCTTATATATCACAAGCCTTTCCGGAATTGCCATTGACCCTATTGAAGTAACTCTTTATCGGAGCTTTGGTGGAAGTCTAATGAGCTTTGTTGATACTTTACCCGATGGCTAAGGGAATTCTTTAGCTTAAGCAGAAGGCTCACCAACGTCTAAGTGGGTTCTATGTTCGCTCCATCCAGTATTGAGTTTTCATACCGAGTCCAGACTCAGTGCTCGACCGTTTCTCAGACAGTCTCAATTGTTGGACTTGCGAGAGGTTTAACCATGAATCGCTTTCTATCTTCCCTCCGTCACGGGTTGCACATTATAGGTCAAGCCCCCCTAGACCTGTTTCGTCCGCTGCGCCAGTGGGTTAGCCACCTGCGGGTCGAGACCCCCCGCCGCGCCCGCAAGGTGGCAGAGTTGATCCCCGCCCAGTGCCCCTTTGAGCGCGACATTGTGGTGCTGGGTCGCTCGGTGGCTCACATTCCGCCCTTATGCAAGCTCAACCCCCTCTACAACGAATTGGTCGAGCTGCGATTTCGGGCTCTTTGCTACCTGGCTGACGAGTGTGGTGAAGACATTTCGGCCTATATCTAAAACTTGGCTGCGATCAGATCATGTCATCTGGCTGGTCATTTAACCTGAGTTCAAATCCACAGACTGTGTTGCGTCCAAACATCTCACCCCCTCCGCTGGCCCCGGTCTGCGGAGGGGGTTTACTTTGGGGAGGTCGTGCCTGAGGAAGGCCCTGATCTACTATGAGTAGGCTAAATCTCGACGTGGCTTGAGTGACCTCCTATGCCCTACGACCTGCCCTCTCAAGATCTGGCTGATGAGATTGCTCTGCATCACCAGCGCTGGATGCTGCGGGCGCTAGAACTAGCTGCGACCGCCGGAGCAGCGGGGGATGTGCCAGTGGGGGCCGTAGTGGTTGGCCCTGGGGATAGGGTGCTAGCGGAGGTGGGCAATCGGCGGGAGCAGGATCAAGACCCCACTGCCCATGCCGAGGTGCTAGCGTTGCGGGAGGCTGCGCGCCAGTTGGGCAACTGGCATCTCAATGACTGCACGCTCTACGTCACGCTGGAGCCCTGCCCAATGTGTGCTGGGGCAATTGTTCTGAGCCGCTTAGGGCTGTTGGTGTACGGTACCCCCGACCCCAAGTCGGGCGCGGTGCGATCGGTGCTAAACCTGCCCGACGGCCCTGCTTCCAACCATCGGCTGAAGGTGATAACCGGCGTTTTGGCCGAACCTTGTCGTCAGCAGCTGCAGCAGTGGTTTAGGCAGCGCCGCCAAGAGCAGCGCCGCCCTCTGCTCACCATGACACCAACTGAACTGTCCTGAACTAGCTTTGCGCTGTCTGGTGAGGGCTGTAGGGTAAAGCATGTAGACCAGGGTCAGACCCATTTTGTTTCCGATCGCAGGCTGTCTGGTAGCGAGCGACGGGCATACTGGGAAGGCCTAACATCGGCACTATTGGGATTTAGCTGATCATGGCTCCTGTATTACGCCTTCCTATGAAATCCTCTGAGCTTCCTGAATCGTCGGCTGGACTGGTCAAGGTCGGGGCGATCGCCCCGACCCAATCGCGCTGTTCTCCATGGCTGACTCCCCTGGCTTATTTTCTGGGCCGCCACTTGGTGGTGCCCGCTTACTTTGGCCCCATTACCATCACGGGGCAGCACCATTTGCCCACTGCCGGACCAGTGATTTTGGCCCCTACTCACCGGGCCCGCTGGGACTCGATTTTGCTGCCCTACGCCACCGGACGAGCCATTACCGGTCGCGACCTGCGCTTCATGGTCACCGCCGACGAGGTCAAGGGCCTCCAGGGCTGGTTTATCCGGCGCTTAGGAGGGTTTGCGGTCAACGTGCGACGGCCCACGGTGGCTAGCCTGCGCCACGGCATCGAGCTGCTGCTGGAGGGCGAAATGCTGGTGATTTATCCCGAAGGCGGCATTCGTCGAGAAGACCGAATCCACGGCCTCAAGCCCGGCCTAGCTAGATTGGCGGTGCAGGCTGAGGTTGCCAGAACTGGCCTGGGAGTGCAGGTGCTGCCGGTGGACATTTACTATGGCGCGGCTTATCCGGGCTGGCGTAGCCCGGCCCAAATTCACATTGGCGCACCGTTGGCAGTTCAAACCTATCTCCAGGGGGAGGATTCTCCCGAAGCGCTAAAGGCCGGGGCCGCCCAGCTCACCAAAGATCTCAAGACTCGCTTAGAAAGCCTGGTCAGTGCTCGGCAAAACAACACGGCATCGCAACCCTCCGTACCGTCCTAACTGCCTAGTCGCCGCCAATGCGGTTGAGAGGAAGGGCTGAGGACAGGACAATCTGACTAGACCGTGGTTTATTAAAGGCATTGGCCCGTAAACCAGGATGTCTGTCCTATGTTTGATAGCCTTTTTACCTCCAATCCGCTGAGCGACCTGCAAACCGACCCGCTGCGCCCCCTGAAGGGAGTGATTGTGGGAGCTGGTCAGGTGGGGTTGGCCTGCGCCTACGCCATGATGATCCAAAATGTGCTGGACGAAATGGTGCTGGTGGACATCAACCAGGACAAGCTAATTGGCGAGGTGATGGATCTAGAGCAGGGCATGTCCTTTGTCGAGCCGACGCTGATCAAGGCGGGCACCATGGCCGATGCTGCTGGGGCTGACGTGGTGGTGATCACCGCTGGGGCCGCCCAAAAAGAGGGCGAAACTCGCCTAGATCTGGTGCAAAAAAACGTCGAAATTCTCAAAAAGCTGATTCCCGACATTGTTGCCCACTGCCCTGAGGCGATTTTGCTGGTGGTGTCTAACCCCGTAGATGTGCTCACCTATGCTGCCTGGAAGCTGTCGGGACTGCCCAAGTCTCGGGTGTTTGGCTCCGGCACAGTGCTGGACACAGGGCGCTTTCGGTATTTGCTGTCGCGTCGTCTGGGCATTGACCCGCGCAGCCTGCATGCCTATATCATTGGTGAACACGGCGACAGCGAGGTGCCATTTTGGAGCCATGCCAATGTCTGCGGCACCCCCCTCTACTATGAGGGCATGGCCGATGGCGATCGCCAAGCTATGGACGAGATTTTTCAGCAGACCAAGAACGCCGCCTACGAAATCATCCGCCGCAAAGGATATACCAACTATGCGGTCGGTCTGGCGGTGACGCAGATCGTGCAGTCGATTATGCGCGACCAAAACCGGGTGTTGACGGTAAGTTGCGTAGTTGATGAGATCTTTGGCGTCCGAGACCTGTGTCTGAGCGTGCCGGCGGTGGTAGGGCGCACAGGAGTAAGCCGGCGGTTAAACATATCGCTCAGCCCCCATGAGGAGCAGCTGCTCCAGCAGTCGGCTCAGACGCTACGGGGTGTGATTGATCAGATTGAGTTTTAGCCTGCTAATCAGCGCTGGCTGCGGGCCACAGCAACTTGACGGCCAGCAGGGCAAACCCAACAGCGGCCACGGCTTTGACCAATCGTTCTGGCAAAATTTGGGCGGTACCTTCTCCCAAAATTACCCCCAGCAGGCTGGCCAGCAGTAGGGCGGCGGCGGTGCCCAAAAAGACGGCGCGGGGAGACTTTGAGCTGCCGCCGAGGGCGATCGCCGCCAGCTGGCTCTTATCCCCCAGCTCTGAGATAAACACGGCGGTAAAGCTGAGAGCGAGGAGGTTCCAGTCCATGGGGCGGGGGAGTAGGGGAGTAATGGTGAGGGAGTGGATGGGACGGGGAAGGTGAGGAGGGTGGGGGAGATAGGATGTGCCTATATCTGCTCCGAGTGGGGGTGGGCTAGAGGTGGACGATGTCCCAGAGGAGACAGACGGTGATGCCGATCAGCATAGTGCCAGCGGCGGTATCGAGGGTGGTGGGGGAAACGCGGCGGGCTAGCCACTGCCCCAGCAGTACGCCAATCAGGCTAGTGCTGATCAAGGCGGTGCCAGCGCCTAGAAAAACGATCCAGGGTGCTTGGGACTGGGCGCTCATGAGCAGCGTCGTCACCTGGGTTTTGTCACCTAGCTCAGCCAAAAAAATGGTGATGAATGTAGAGCCAAAAACTCGCCAAAAGGCCGCTCGACTTAAGGTGGAAGATTTGGCTTCGACAGCGCTAGAAGCGGGGGGAAGAGAGCTAGAGATAGACACAATAGGTTAAAAGGCAGGTTTACTGGGCGGTCAATAAGGCCGGGCACAGAGCAACGCCAAGACCGTTGAGTGCTGTCAGAGATTTCATAATGCTTTCATTATCTGCAAGAGTCAACCAAACCGCAACCCATTGGCCTCAGACACCCCGCTGCCCTCATTTTCCCCACTCCCCCATCCTCATCACCTTTCCCACACCTATCCTCCATGTGCTCCCCATCATTCCTCCACCCCAACTGCCCCATTGAACCGCTCCATCTCCTCACTAGCTTCCCCATAGATATCGGCAATGTGCTCCTGGCAGCAGTCGATGGCAAAGTTGTCGAGTTCGTCGGCCTCAACGCCAAACATGGTCTCGAAGGTGCTGAAGGTAACTCGGCAAAAGCTCGGTCGGTCGGAGTAGATGGTGCAGAGGCGATCGCCCGCATCGTAGTGAATGCACCAGCCATCTTCTCCCACCATGCTCAGATACAGCGCTAGCTGGTCGGGTTCGAGATAGGAGTCGAGATCGGGGCGCTCGTCGGGGGCCAAGCAGCAGCAGGCCCCGCAGGATTTTACACATTGCCAAGTGGCCATTGGGTTTCCTTTGGCCGTCTCGGGCCTAGCGTTAGAACAGCGGCGGGTGCTGCCTTAGAATTTTGTTAAGTTATCTAAAATAGGGACGGCGTTAGCAGGTAAAATAAGCTCCGATAAGCAAGCTTTACGCCAAGCCCAGAGCGGGGTCTGTAGCTTTTCTATGGGCAAAACTCCACTTCTGGGATTGAATGAAGTTTATATCAGTCCAGTCGCCTTGTGTTGGGAGGTTTCATGAGCTTTTTGAGTGGTTTCTTGAGCAATATCAATTTCGAGCTCATTGCCCAGTTGACCATGCTTGCCATGATTGTCATCTCTGGCCCAGTGATTGTGTTTCTGCTGTTTTTGCGCGGCGGCGACCTCTAGAACCAAAATTCTGGGATCTAGAAGCAGCGTTTGAGGAGGCCTCTCGGCTAACTCAGGCGCTGTCTTAGTATGAATTCTGCGATCGCCAAATCCATGGGCGTCGTTACCTTGAGGTTGGTCTCTTCTCCAGGCACTACCTGCACCGACAGACCACATTTCTCAAACAGGGCGGCGTCGTCAGTGACGCTCCAGCCCTGGTCAATGCCCTGCTGATGGCACTGCTTTAGCAAGGCCACATCAAAGCCCTGGGGGGTTTGGGCGGCCCACAGCTGCTGGCGATCGGGGGTGGTCTCAACTCGCTGGTTGGCATCTACAACTTTGATCGTGTCTTTGACGGGCACCCCTGCCACTAAGCCGGGGCAGGCATCTAGGGCAGCGGCGCAGCGATCAAACAGATCTGGGGTGGCCAGGCAGCGCGCGCCGTCGTGGATAAGGACTCGGGTAGCCTCGGGTGGCAGCGCTTGCAGTCCGTTGTAGACCGATTCCTGGCGGGTCGTGCCGCCGTCAATGAAGGTGACTGGCTTAGACAGGCTCAGCTGATTGGCCATGGTTTCTAGAGTAGGGCGATCGCCCGCTTGGCAAATCACTCCAAGCCAAACCACAGTCTTGGCTTGGGCAGCGGCTTTGAGCGTCCAGGCGATGATCGGCTGACCGAGCAGATCGAGGAGCACTTTGTTGCGATCGGCCCCCATGCGGCGACCGCTGCCAGCGGCGGGGATAAGCACATGAACGGGGGGCATAGACACAGGGCAAAACCATAACGGGCTGGGCAAATTGGGGAATTTTTATTCCCTAGGGTGAAATTTAATTCATTTTGTCGGCCACATATCCCCTAAACCTTGGCCAGGTTCCACTACAATACTTGCGAACAGGCATGGACGTAACATATGCGGGTACTGGCTCTTGTTCCAGGAGAAACGGAGACGCAGCTGAGCTTCTTTCCGGTCATCAATCAGATCAAGGATAGCTTCGAAAATGCTGAGGTATCAGTAGTTGCGGCCCCCAGCGCTACGGCTATTTACCAGCTCTCTAAGGGGGTTGACGAAGTTGTGCCCTACAACTTTGAGGCCAGCAATAGCCCTGCCGACTGGGCCAACCTGTTGGGGATTGTGCGCGATCGCGAGTTTGATGTTGCCCTGACCCTGACCGACTCCTGGTCTATTGCTCTGCTGCTGTGGCTGAGTGGTGTGCCCACTCGTTTGGGCTACAGTGGGTCGGCCAACAACTGGCTGTTAACCTCAACGGCTCCCCGCGCTGCTGAGATAGCTCACCACAGCGATCTGCTCAAGCTGATCAACGTCACCAGTACACCCCCCGTCCTCTCCGTGAATGTTCCCCGCAAAGACTTGACCGCCGTAGACAATCTGCGTCAGAGCAACGGGCTCACGAATGGCTATGTGCTGGTGTACCCCGGTGCCACTGCTAGCGGTACCACCTACCCCACCGAAAGCTGGATCGCCATCCTCAAAGACTTTCAGCAGCGCCAGCCTGACATGCCCCTGGCCCTGCTGCAAACCGACGATGCGGCCCCTCAAACCGTAGCGATCGCCAGCGCCGTGCCCAATTTAAAGATTTTGCGACCTGAGACCCCAGGACAGACGGCAGCATTGATTGCCGCCGCTAACCTGTTAGTAGCGGTTGAGGGATATCCCCTAGCGCTGGCGATCGCCCTCAACGTCTACACCTTGGGATTATTCTCGGGCGATAGCGGAGTCCCGTCCATCACCGCAGGCGAAGATCGTTTGGTCGCCCTGATTTCCTCAACCGGTACCTTGGCCGATATTACCCCCGACCAAGTGCTTAAAAAGATCTGGAGCGAAAGCGCATAATGGCCCAGCTTGGTCTAGGGCCAATCTCGCCATAGCCGCCCCAGAGACTCCACACCTACTATGTCAAGGGGGCATCATTACCCCAACCGTGCCCAGCCATTGGAGAGTTACATCTATGGATACGATCAAAGAGCAGGCCAACATTGTTAGCCAGCTGCTGTTTTCCGCCGACACGGGCGACATCTACAAAAAGACCCTAACTCGTACTTGGGATATTCTGCGCGAAGTGGGCCTGCTGCTGTGGCTGGTGGTTTGCCTAGCCTTTGTAGGGGGCGAATGGTTTTACCGCACTGCGGTTGGCCTAGGGCGCAGCACCCGCGCCTGGTACATCGGCCTCAGTGAAAAAGATGCTAGCACCGAGCCCCAGTCAATCACCTCTACAGGCCAAGCGCTGCTAGGTACCGTCCAGTCCAGTACGTCTTACCTGCTAGCCCAAGCCCGCCAGCAGTTGGGCATTTCAGAACCAGAGCCGCTGCCCGCCGCTCCGTCCGTTCCTGCACCCCCGGTCACCCCTCCATTTCCCACCCCCATCGAGCCTCCGACCCCCAGTGGGCCGCCAGCCCCAGCTGAGCCCACCATTTCTGATGAACCTCTGTCTCCGGTTGCGACCGTGAGCGCCGGCTTTGAAGAGGACGATGATTTAGCTTAGGGAATAGATCCGCTAGGCCGTCAACATCAGCTGGCTGGGTGAAGTCAACCGGAATTGTTGTCCCCTAAAACTTGTTCTCAAAAACGCATTGAGCCGCAGCGATTTAGGTTGCTGTGGCTCAATGCGTTGAACGGGCAGCACAAACAGCCAGAAATTTCTACAATAGCCACAAGGATCCATGCCTTTAACTACCCCCGGCTATGCTTCAGCACTATTTATTCATTAGCTTTAGCGCAATTTACTATAGCCAGAGCACTGCCAACCCCCAGCGGCGGCCCCACCTGTTTGCCTCCCTAGCGCTGCAAGAGGCTGAAGGCAGCCGCACCGTCGCCCATATTCGCTCGGCCAAAGCAGCCGAAATTCCTCTCTGGCTTGATGAGCAGATGCAGCGCCACGTCAGCGATGAGGTGCGGCACGCTCAGATCTTTACCAAGGCTGTTGAACGCGAGGGCTACTTCATCGACCTAGACAGCGAAGCTGCCCAGCAGTCGCTCTCTAGCGTGGGCGAAGCCTCTATGCGGCGCTATCACCAGGTCGATGATCTAGCGACGGCTCCCTTGCCCCACCTGTTGGCCAGTGTGTTGTTAGCCGAAGAACTAGGGGTACGGGGCTTTCGCTGCATTCTTAAGGCTCTACCCGGCCACCTCACCGCCACTCGGGCCGCCCTTGAGTCAGTGCTGCACGACGAAGAACGCCACGTACGCTATCTCACAGATGCCCTGCGCTACTTCCGCGCCACCTCGGTTGTCGATGCCTACCGCCGCGACATTGAAAGCAAGATGTTCCAGGAGCTGGGCAAAGTGGTGGAATTTATCACTAAGCCCGCCACAGAACGACCCAGCCTGGTGCAGCCCGGTCAAAAGCCAGATTTGTCCCTGGTGTGAGCACTCAGGGGGCTAAGCATCTAAGCCCACGTCATCCAAGGGGTGAACGGCCTGAGCGAAGCGGCAGTGGCCCAGGGATAGGTCAAACAGATGAAACCCGTATTCTTGCGATAGGGCCTCAAATACTTTGAGCCCGCGCACGCTGTTGCCGCGACTGTCGAGGGGCGGCGAAAACACGGCAATACCAGCTTGGTTAGGCACGACGGCGAGAAGGCCGCCTGAGACCCCGCTTTTGGCAGGTATCCCAACCCGAAAGGCCCACTCCCCGGCAAAGTTGTACATGCCGCAGGTGTACATGACGCTAAGAATGTCACGCACGTGCTCGGCCCCCACCGCCCGCTGCCCGGTGACAGGGTTAATGCCTTGATTCGCTAAGGTCGCAGCCATCACTGCCAGGTCATGGGCTGTAACCAGCACCGCACACTGCTGAAAGTACAGGTCGAGCGCTTCATCGATCGGCTGGTCGATCATGCCGAAGTTGAGCATCAGGTGGGCCATAGCCCGATTGCGGTGCCCGGTCGATCGCTCCGACATGAAGGTCGATACATCGACAAACACCTCGTCGCCAACATAGCGCTGAAACATAGCCAGCAATCGGTTGAGG